>PDQY01000084.1 GCA_002746795.1 Chloroflexota bacterium
AAAGCCATTATCGAGGCTCATAACGGCCGTATCTGGTTTCAGAATAATGAGGATGGTCTTGGAACCACCTTTACATTTTCACTGCCCCGCGACCAGGTAGATGTGGGGTGATTAAAAAAAACAAAGCGGGGATTGGGAGATGAGGGGGGAACTTTTTGCGCCTTTAATCCCTTAATCCCGGCTCATTTCTCAAGGAGAATTTATGCAGACCCAAGTAACTTGTCCCAATTGCCAAACCCCTTATCCGGCACAGGTTTTTCAACTGTTAGATGTGGGACAGAAACCTGAACTAAAGGAGTTTATTTTAAGCGGTCAGTTAAACATGGCTGTGTGCCCTAATTGTGGTGCTGCAGGTCAGGTTTCTACGCCGTTGGTTTATCATGATCCAGAACATGAGTTGTTCATGACCTTTGTGCCGCCTGAAATGAATATGGATCCCATGCAGCGGGAGTCGGTTATCGGCAGTATGGTGCGCCAGGTGGTGGAAGCCACACCCCAAGAGCAGCGAAAAGCTTACATGCTGCAACCGCAAACTGTTTTGACCTACCAAACTTTCATGGAAAATGTCTTGGCGACGGAAGGTATCACCAAGGAGATGATCGAACGGCAGCGTCAACAATCTGAGTTATTAGGCAAGTTGGCGAATGCAGATGCCGATGGGCTTGCTCTCCTGATTCAGGAGAACGAGAGTCTGTTGGATGCGCAGTTTTTCGCCATGTTGCAGCAAATTATTGATTATGCTGGGCAAGCGAATGATGATGCGCAAATCGTGAAGCTGACTAATCTCCGCGCTAAGCTGATGGTTGATACACCAGTTGGCAGGGAGATTGAGAAACGGCAAGTTGCTTTGCATGGCATGAACCGTGAGGCGAAGGCACAGGGTGGCTTGTCTGCTGATTTGTTGCTCAAGCATATCCTGCGCCACCTGGATGATGATGCCATCATTGATGCGCTGGTGCTGACAGGGCAAGGTGCTTTGCGCTATGAATTTTTCCGTCAGATGTCTGAAGAAATTGAAAAGATGGAGAAGGCTGGGGATTTAACGCAAGCACAACGGTTAACTGAGGTGCGTACGCGATTGGTGAAGGTGTATGATGAGATCCGTGAACAATCGAATCGCATGATGGCGGCGGCGGCGGAAACTTTGAAGGTGCTTTTGGAGGCACCTGATATGCAAACGGCCGTTCTCGAAAACTTTGCTCGCTTAGACGATGCCTTTATGTATTTCCTCATTTCACGCATCAATCAGGCGGGAGAGGCTGGGGATAATGAGCTGGTTGAAAAACTGCATAGTGTGCAAGAAACTATCGCTGCTGTGGCAGAATCTCAGGTTCCCCCAGAAATTCGTTTGTTGTATCAAATGTTGGAAGCGCCTTCTGATGGGGAACGGGGACAAATCCTGGATGAGAATCCGCAGCTTGTTGACGAACGATTCTTGCAAGTGTTAGATGCTGTGCAGGCGCAAGTTGAGCAGCAAGGACAAGCGGAGGTGACTGAGCAGGTTCTGGCTTGTAAGGCGCTTATTCGAGCAAGGCTGTAGAAGTTTGGGATTGGGGATTAAGAGATGGGGAGGTTGTCCTAATCTCTAATCTCCAATCTTGTTTTTCGTTTTTAGTGGGGAGTGTTGTCCAGGCGGAAGCCATGGCCGCGGACTGTGACGATGTAATTGTGAGCATCCACTTCTGACAAGCGATCACGAAGACGGCGGACGAGCGCATCAATTGCTTGTTCTGATACGCCAATGCCATCTGTGTCGGGCCAAACGGTGTCAATAATTTGGTCACGACTGCAAACGGCGCCGTCTGCATCATACAATAACTTGATCAGCCGGAATTGGGCTAAAGAGAGCGGGGGATTCAAGGGTTTATTGTGGATTGAAATTGAGCGTTGAGATTCGTCGATGGTCAAAGTCCCTTCGAGTGTTGGCGGCTCAAAAGTGAGGGGCAAGGTGGCATCGGTGCCCACAAAAACAAGTTTGACACAGAGCGCAATTTGGATTTCGTCCCCATCTTGCAGGGGCACGGTGCCAGTGACCTGGGTGCCATTAAGATGGGTGCCATTTTTGCTGCCGAGATCTTGGAGTAGGTAACGGCCGTTATCATTCAAGATTTTGGCATGATGGCGAGATATCTGGCGTTCAGGCAAAACAAGTGTGCTTTCTCCGCCCCGTCCAATAATGTATTCATCATTGTCAATCGTACACCGCTGTCCAACAAGCTGCCCTTCACGTACAATTAAAACTGGTTGTTCATCCATGAGAATCGTCCTTTCCTGAGAAAGTCATTCTAGCACCTCAACTTTTCAATTTTGAGGGATCAAGAATCTTTGCGGTTGACCTATCAAATTTAGATTATAATATCCATAAATCTAGTAATGACAAAAGCTTATGGTGACACTTCACACAAATAGTATTTTACGCGAACGCTACAAGATAACCAACATGGTGGGTAAAGGGGGTATGGGTTCCGTCTACCGAGCGGAGGATTTGCGTTTGCCCGGGCGTTTGTGCGCCATCAAAGTTGTCGAGCCAGATCCCAACTTAACAGTTGAGCAGCAGCGACAAGCGCAAAGCCAATTTTTACAAGAGGCAAGCATCCTGGCTCAGTTAGATCATCCCAATCTGCCCAAAGTTTCTGATTTCTTTTCCGAAGATAACCGAGATTTTTTGGTGATGGATTTTGTGCCTGGAGATGATCTCAAGGAAATATTAGAAGCCGCTCAAGGGCCGCTGCCAGAAAAACAAGTGCTTTCCTGGGCCAAACAAATTGTGGCTGGTTTATCCCACCTTCATCGGCAGAAACCGCCTGTTTTGCATCGTGATATTAAGCCTGCCAATATTAAGCTGACCCCTGATGATCGGATCAAGCTGGTTGACTTTGGTTTAGTGAAACTCATGGTTCCAGACGATGCCCGCACCATCACGGTGGTGCAGGGGCGCGGCACGGTGCTGTATACGCCTTTGGAACAATATGGAGGAGGTGGCGGGCATACTGATGCCCGCACAGATATTTATGCGCTTGGCGGCACGCTCTATCAACTGCTGACTAATACGCCGCCCTTAGATGCAAAATCCCGTTTTCTAAATCCGCACAAATTGAAACCGCCGATGGTGTTGAATCCAGCAGTGTCGCCCACTGTGTCAGATGCGGTGATGTGGGCTCTTAGAATGCATCCAGATGATCGCCCAGATACGGTACGCCAATTTTACCGTGTGTTGTCGGGAAAGGAGCCATTACCTGGACGGAAAACGGCCGTGACCACAACCCAGTTGTTCACAGAAGCGATGAAGGAGAACTGGATACCAATTATCCTGGCGTTCGCTTTATTCTTGATGGCTGTTTTACTAACCATCATTTGACGTTAGTTGTGACCTATGTGCGCATCCAGTTATGAATGATATAAAACGAATTTGTCCGCATTGCGGCGGCGCAGACAGGCAGATAAAGGATGGTTTTACAGCGGCAGGCATGCAGCGTTATCGCTGTAAGTTGTGTCAAACACGCTATACCTTGCACCCAAAAGAGCAAGGATATGATGAAGAGGTTCGGTTGCAAGCGTTGAGCCTTTATCTTGAAGGCCTTAGTTTACGAGAGGTTAGTCGTCTGTTGAGTGTCAATCATCAAAGTGTTGCCAATTGGATTCATAGTTACAAAAACCATATGCCTGCCACCCTTCCTCCCAGTATCTTGGAAACTGCTATCCTTGATGGATTTTATACCCCGCCCAAAAGTTTGCGAAAACGCAATAAAATCAATTCTTCAGACGATAATCAGAGCTAACACCACGCTTTTAGACATTTACTGCTGGTTCGTTGACATATCATTAGTCGAGGGCTAATATTCCTTAAGTTTTTCTTGAGTTTGGAAAATTTAACAATGGTCGTTTTAATTTCTGTTGATCCGCGGTAGAGCCGTTGGTTAACAGTTTACTAAGGAGAGTCTCAATGGCAAGCGTAACCTATAAAAATGTTTATAAGCGTTTTGGAGATGTCACCGTTATTACGGATATGAACATGGATATTGCCGACAAAGAGTTTGTTGTCTTTGTTGGTCCTTCTGGTTGTGGCAAATCTACCTGTTTGCGTATGCTTGCAGGTTTAGAAGAGATTTCAGAAGGGCAAATTATGATTGGCGACCGCGTCGTGAATGATGTGCCGCCAAAGGATCGTGACATTGCGATGGTGTTCCAATCCTACGCGCTTTATCCTCACATGAGTGTCTATGACAATATGGCATTTGGGTTGAAACTGCGCAAAACGCCAAAAGCGGAAATTGACCGTCGCGTAAAAGAAGCGGCTGATATTTTGGGTTTGGGTAACTTATTGGATCGGAAACCGAAGGCTTTGTCTGGTGGTCAACGCCAACGTGTGGCTGTTGGTCGCGCTATTGTGCGTGAGCCGGCCGTGTTCTTGATGGACGAACCGCTCTCTAACCTGGATGCTAAATTGCGTGTATCGGCTCGCGCTGAGATCACTAAGCTGCACAAACGTCTTGGTACCACGTTCATCTATGTGACTCATGATCAGGTGGAGGCTATGACGATGGGGGATCGTATTGCTGTGTTGGCTGATGGTATTCTCCAACAAATTGATTCTCCTCGCTCTCTCTACAACACGCCGAACAATGTTTTCGTTGCTGGTTTTATTGGCAGCCCCAGTATGAACTTCTTCAATGCCACTTTGGTTCAGGAAGAAGGTAAGATGTTTGTGGATACAGGGGATTTCCGCGTTGAGGTTCCTGCAGAGAAACAGGCGCCTTACAAAGGTGCTGTCGGTAAGGAAGTTATCTTTGGCATGCGGCCAGAACACATTCATGTGCCTCAATATGCTCCTCCAGGCATCATTGCAGCGCCAATTGAGGTGACGATTGAGGTAATCGAGCTTTTGGGCCATGAGTTGAACTTGTTTGCTACCTCGGGCAAGAACAGCCTGGTGGCTACCGTTGACACTCGTTTGGAGGCGAGCGCTGGCAATCAGGTTGGCCTGGTTATGGACATGAACCGGATGCATATCTTCGACAAAGCCACAGAGGTAGCCATTCGCTAATCTATTTCTTGTTGATTGATAATTGGAGAACGGCCGTTTCACAAGGAACGGCCGTTTTTTATTGAGTTTTGTATGCCAGAATCACATTACAACATCGGAGAGACCTTCCCCGCCCAGTTCGCCTGGCGTTTGCCCAATGGAGATTATTTACGAGCAGTGTTCACAGCTGAAGTTTTAGGCATCGTGGAGGCAGCGGATAAGTATGTGGTGCGCCTGCTCGCACTGATCGCCGGGCGGCAGGAAAATGAGGATGGCGAACTGCTGCCAACCGACCAGTTTTCAAAAGAGTATTGGGCTTTGGTGGGCAAGCTCGTTGGTCGGCGCATTACCATCGCCTTTGAGGCAGATAATGGCCGTGCCGTTCATTTTCGTATAGAAACGCTAACTGGAGAGCATAATTACTTTTATCGCTTTCCAGATTAAAGAAGGAGCGGGGGCAAAGCAACGAGTTTACGCTGCCACGTTTATGCAAAAACCCGACGCCACAAATTGGTTTGCAAGACATTCTCAGGATCGCAGCGTGCTTTAAGGGCACGGAACTGGGTTATCGCTTCGTCCCCGAGGAAGGCGCGTGCTACTTCCGGGCGCACTGTGCTATCCTTGGCAAAATAGAAACGGCCGTTTGCTCCCAAGACAATCTCATCCAACTGACGCGTAATCTTCAAAATTTTCGCCTGGTTACTGCCAGTAATGCGGAAATCCATCGCCATCGAAAAACCATCTAAGGCATGGCTCAGCAAAAAATTGTCGGGTTTGTGACGCTTGAAAACCGTCAAGTAATTTGGCTGCCCGTAATATTGGCAAAGGTGCAGCATATCAGCAAAGGCACTTTGGGCATTTTCCTTGGGAATAAACGGTTGATATTGAATCAAGCCGCCCGCGCCATAAGATTTCTTCCAGTTCGGCACATAATCAAGCAAAAAGTGGAAAGCGGCATGTGGCTGCAAATAAGTGCTGCCTCCTGTGAGGTGCCCCGCATAATATTTAGCTGAATTGATGAATCGTGTGCCCAAATTATTCATAAAAGGCCGCATGCCAAGCCACATGATTGATTTTGGCACAATCCCAAATAAATTTTCAGGGGGAAATTGGTTATCCAGGCGCATGCTTTGGCTCGGATTGGTATCTTCACCAGGCTTGAGATAATTGGCGCGATGAACATCACCACGTCCTAGCCCTTTGCCGCTGCCAAAAGCATCCATCCAACCAACAATGTAGCTGGAATCTTCTACATTTTCATAGAAGTAGTCAAACATCCCGGCAAGATCCACTTGAGCCTGTGTGTGGACACGCAGATACCCAGAATAAACCTGTTTCATTTGCATGGTGAGGCTGGTAAAACAACCTAACAGGCCGGCTCCGCCAATCGCGGCAAAAAAGAGATCGCTGTTAGCCTCCCGGGAGCAGGTGATAATTTCACCAGAGGGCAGCATCATGTCAAATTCAAGGATGTGATCGCCGATGGTGCCAACTTGATAGGCGTTTTTACCGTGTACATTCATACCCGCGCAGCCACCAACCGTGGTCAAGGAGGTGCCAGTGACTACGGGCGGCCACCAGCCATCTTCTAACACATATTGCCACAACGCAGAAATTGTCACGCCTGGTTCTACCCGTACAACACCACTTTCTGGATTCCAATCCAAAATGCGGTTCATGCGCCGTAGATCGAGCAAGATGTTTTCGTCATTCATGGCGGCATCACCGTAGCTGTTGCCTCCGCCACGCAGCCCCACAGAGCGTCCACTTTTTTGCGCTAACCCAAAGACTTTGGCCAGGGTGTCAATGGTGGTTGGACGATAGACGTAGCTCATGCCGCTGGAGGCACCGCCCCAACTGTGTACCCGTTCAAAATGCTCTGCGGATAATGGGGTAGAGAGTGAGATAGGATTAGCTTCTTGTTTTAACATGATGTCATCTCATTTTTTTTTACTAAAAACTTAAACGTCGGAATACAAAGGATGGAATATGGCGCACGATCAGGCCAACCATGGCCCAACGGGCGGGCACATAGGCAATTTGCCGTTTCTTTTGCACAGCGGTAAAGATTGCTGCTGCGGCCTTGTCTGGAGAAATGACCCAAAATGTTTTTGGTGCATTTTCAAGCAAGACGGTATCGACAAAACCTGGTTTGATGGTGGTCACTGTGACACCTTTTTTTGATAAGCGGTTTCGCAGAGCCTCTAAGTAGGTGTTGAGGCTGGCTTTGCTGGCGTTGTAGACCGGAGAGCCTACGCGCCCCCGGTCGCCAGCGATGGAGCTGATACCCACGATTTGCCCTTGTTGGGCTCGCTCAAAACGGGCTGCTGCCAGGTTTAACCAGGCGATAGCCCCTATTAAGTTGGTTTCGATCATTGCTTTGTCTTTTTGCGTATTGTATTCATCAGTGGCGACAGGAGGTTGTATGCCGGCCACGTAGATGATCATGTCGAGGCCGCCAATATCTTGGGTGATTTTGCCAAAGAGGTCTGGAATGGCATTATAATCGGTGACATCGTGTACGTAGGGGATGGCGGAGGGGATTTCTTGACAAAC
>PDQY01000085.1 GCA_002746795.1 Chloroflexota bacterium
CGGTGATTGGCGGGGTGAGTTTGTTTGGCGGCAAAGGCAAAATTCAATGGGCATTGTATGGGGTGCTGTTTTATACCCTGCTGGCCAATTCGCTGAACCTGCTCAATCTTTCTTACTTCACTATTAATATTGTCAAAGGTGGCGTCATTTTGTTGGCGGCTTTGCTGGACGTGCTGCGCACCCGCTTTTTAGCGCAAGAGACATCGGCTTAAAGGAGCGAGAATCATGACACAAGAGTTATTAACTGTAGCTTCCATTACTAAGAGTTTCTTTGGCGCAAAAGCGTTGTCTGATGTCAGTTTATCGTTTAAGGCGGGTCAGGTAGTGGGGCTGATTGGTGAAAATGGGGCGGGCAAATCGACGCTGATGAATGTGATTGGCGGCAATGTGCAGCCAGACAGCGGGCAGATGTTTTTAAGCGGGCAGCCTTACCAGCCTCGGAATGCAGGTGATGCCACGGAGGCACGGATTGGTTTTATTCACCAGGAATTGAATCTGTTTGAGAATTTGAGTATCGCAGACAATATCTTTATCGTGAAGTTTCCCCAGCGTACCGGTATCCCCTTCATTGACAAGCGGGCGATGCGAAAAGAGGCAAAGGCGTTGTTAACGGCAGTTAATCTCAATATGTCACCCGATACCCCAGTTGAAAGATTGTCACCCGGAGAACGCCAACTCGTCGAAATAGCCAAAGTGCTGAGCATGGATGCCCAAATCATCATCTTTGATGAGCCGACTACCTCGCTGACTACCCGCGAAACTGAGCAGTTATTCAACATTATTCACAAACTGCGGGACGAGGGCAAAGCCATTATCTACATTTCCCACATCTTGGGGGATGTCAAGGCGCTTGCAGATGAAATTGCTATCTTGCGCGATGGTACGTTGGTCACCGTCGGCTCCAATGCGGATTTCACTATCAACAGCATGATTGCCAATATGGTTGGGCGAGACATTGAACATCTCTATCCGCCGCGTAGTTCAGAACCAACTGAACGTGTGACTTTTGCCGCCAAGCATTTGTCCCAAAGCGGTATCGTGAAAGATATTAACTTTGAACTGCATCAAGGCGAAGTGCTGGGCATGTTTGGCTTGATGGGGTCTGGGCGCACGGAATTGGCGCGTATTTTATTTGGTTTAGATTCCTTTGAAGCAGGCGAAATCATTATCGGCGGTGAAAAGATGCTCCATCATTCACCCAAGGCGGCCATCGCTCAGGGCATGGCTTTTGTGACAGAGAACCGACGAGAAGAAGGTTTGTATATGGAAGCATCCATTATGGAAAATTTGGGGGTTGTTTCTCTGCCTACCTACACACAATCCCGCCTTCATGTGGTGGATAAAGCGCGGGTGGCCGGGGATGTGGCTGAAGTTGTGGAGAGTATGCATATCAAATGTGGCCATCCAAGCCAAAGTCTGGCAAAAAGTTTAAGCGGTGGCAATCAACAAAAGGTTGTCATTGGAAAATGGCTCATGTCGGAGCCAACTGTTTTTCTGATGGATGAGCCAACGCGGGGTATCGACGTGGGCGCAAAATTTGAGGTTTATTCGCTCATCAACGAATTAGCTGCTCAGGGAACGGCCGTTTTGTTTATTTCTTCAGAACTAGACGAGTTGATTGGCAATTGTGATCGGATTTTGGTGATGAGCAACGGCGAGATTCAGAATAGTTTCTCACGAACTGAGTTTGACCCAGAGCAAATCTTACGCGCCGCATTTAGGGAGAATGGCAATCATGAAAAGTAATCAAACGCAGTTTACCATACGGTTATTGCAAAACACACCGTTCATTTTATTTGTCTTGATCTTTATAGTGTTTGGCATCATGTCGCCCAAGTTTTTTATGGGGCAAAACCTGCTAAACATCATCAAACAAGCCTCATACATCGGCATTATAGCGGTGGGCATGACCTTCGTGCTGCTTACTGCGGGCATTGACTTGTCTGTAGGCGCGAATATGTACCTGTCGGCTGTGGTGGCAGGGTTGCTGATGAAAGATTATGGTGTTCCAGTTTGGCTGGCGTTTGTGGTCTGTCTGTTGGTCGGTATTTTGTTTGGCACGTTTAATGCGTTTTTCATTACCAAGCTCAAAGTGATTCCATTTGTGGTGACGTTGGCAACTCTGGTGGCAGGGCGTGGGTTGGCGCTGCTCATTACCAAGTCGCAAGCGGTTGGTTTTCCCGATAGTGTGATCCGTATTGGCTCTGCGACGCTGTTGGGCATTCCTGTTCCTATTGTACTTTTTGCGCTGGTAGTGGTGGTGGCGCTGGTGTTCCTGGCGCTGACACCGACTGGCCGCCATATTTATGCTGTCGGCCAAAACGAGGAATCAGCGAAAAAAGCAGGGTTGAATAACGGCCGTTTACTGGCAACGGTCTACATCATCTGTGGCTTACTGGCGGCACTGGGCGGTTTTATCTCCGTGGCGCAGTTGGGCATCATTAATGCTGGCTTTGGCGAAGGCATTGAATTTAGTGCCATTGCCGCCGCCGTTTTAGGTGGCACTAGTTTGTTTGGGGGACGCGGCACCGTTTTCCCTGGCACCGTTATTGGCGCGATTATGATGCAGATGATCACAATGGGTCTGGTGTTCACCCAGGTAGATTTGTATTTGCAACCGCTGGTAACGGCCGCCATTATCTTCCTGGCTGTGTTTCTGGATAGTATGCGCAACCAGCAGTTGCAGAAGATGGGGCGCCGGAATATACGGGTTGAAAATGTGACATCGTAGGAGAGATGAAAGATCAAGGTGGTATGATGAATCTGATCGGTTTAGATATTGGCACGACAGGGTGTAAGGCGTCTTTATTTGCGAAAGATGGCTGCTTACTCGCCAGCGCCAGTCGTGAATACACAGTAGACCTGCCCCGCCCTGGTTGGGCAGAACAAGACCCAGAAAGGGTGTGGTCTTTGGCGCAGGCTGTGCTGCAAGAGATTGTGAATGTATCGGGGCAAACAGTCATCGCAGCGATTGGCTTGTCGGTGCAAGGAGAAGCGATAACGGCCGTTGATGCAAACGGCCGTGCGCTTCGTCCCATGATACTGGGCATGGATACGCGCACGGCAGCCCAAAATGAATGGTTGAAAGAACAGTGGGGAGAACGGCCGTTGTTCGAACGAACTGGAATGCCAATCCATACCATCAATACGCTGCCTAAACTGCTCTGGCTCAAAGAGCATGAACCTGTCATCTGGCAGAAAGCATATAAATTCCTGCTTTACGAAGATTTCTTCATCTACAAAATGACGGGTCAAGCTGTCATCAGCCGCTGCCTGGCCTCGCGCACCCAGTTATATGACATCCATCAACGCCAGTGGTCAGCGGAGATTTTAGACCAGCTGGGACTGGATGCATTCCGTCTGTCCAGGGTAGTGGATTCAGGAACGGCCGTTGCCCCTATGCACCGGGAAATGGCATTACAACTCGGACTCAGCAATCGGCCGCTCATTGTTACTGGCGGTCATGATCAGGCGTGTGGCGCTTTGGGGGCGGGATTGATTGAGCCAGGGTTGGCCATGGTATCTACCGGCACAGCTGAAGTGGTCGAAGTGGCGCTCGATTCGCCCAATCTGGATGAATCGCTCTTTGCGGGCAATATCTCCGTGTACGAACATGTCGTCCCTGGTTTATTCCTGGCAATGACCCTCAATCATAGCGGTGGGTTGCTGCTGCGCTGGTTCCGCGACGTCTTTTGCGCTGAAGAGATCGCCTTGGCGCAGCAAACAGGCGGCGATGCCTATGACCTGGTACTGCAAGAGGCCTGTGAAACGCCCACCTCGCTGTTGTTACTGCCCCACTTTGCGGGCAGCGGCACCCCCACCTTTGATACCCAATCAAGGGGGGCTGTGCTTGGCCTCGATTTCAGCACCCGTAAAGTGGACATCGCCAAGGCTATTCTGGAAGGATTAACGTTTGAACTGCGTCTTAATCTGGATTTGCTCAAGGCTGGCGGCGTCCATATTGATGAACTCCGCGCCATCGGCGGTGGCGCCCGTTCTCCACTGTGGTTACAGATCAAAGCAGACATCACCGACATTCCCGTTGCGGTGCCACAAGTAACGGAGGCAGCCGGGTGGGGCGCCGCCCTGTTGGCCGGGCTAGGGGCTGGTGTATTCGTGGATGTAAAAACGGCCGTTACCCAATCAGTGCGATTCAGCCACACCTACTTACCACAGTCAGAACAAAAGCAGCGCTACCTGGAACAATATCAGCTATATCGAGACGTGTATCCCGCTACCCAATCTATCCATCATCGTCTGAATGGGTTAGAGAAATAACGTAGATGAAACCAATCAAACTTGCGCCTTTCCTGCTTTCCGCTGATTTCCCCCATTTAGACGTGCATGTTGAAGAGGTACTGTAAACCAGTATACCTATATCCATGCAGATGTGCTGGATGGGCATTTTGTGCCACGTTCAATCCAGCAACCTCGCTAGCAGAAATTGAACCCATGTTAAACTTTGCCTCGTGCCTTCAGGTTATTCTATATTTTGAACGGCGGTGAATCGTTACAAATAATACACATTTTTCAGATACCTGTTAAAATGTGTAAGTAATTAAAAGGCAAAGAAGGAACTGTAAGAGGTTCATTATTATGGCAGACGAACGCAAACAAGTTTTCTGCATTGAAGACAATCCTGTCAACATGTTGTTGGTGTCCCGTGTGGTGGAAGCAGAAGGACATCAGCTTATTAAAGCAGAAGATGGGCCAAAGGCTCATAAAATTTTGTTTGAAGAGGGCTTACATCCAGACATTATTTTGTTAGACATCAACCTGCCTGGCATTGATGGGCTGGAATTAGCAAGACGGTTTAAGGCAGATGAACGTATCGCCTCAATTCCACTCATTGCCACCACCGCCCAGGTGCTTGTTGGCGACCGAGAACGTTGTCTGGATGCAGGCTGTGACGCCTATCTACCCAAACCTTTAGGTATTAACACATTGCGTGAAGTTATGCGCCAGTATCTTGCTCAATCATGAGCTCCCCTTCCCGCACTCAAATGTAAGCCGCGTTCACTCCCTCAAAGCTGAGCGGAGGCGACATCGTCGTTCATGGTGTTTTTAAGGATTCGGCTCACAAATTTCTAAATCCTTGTTGTCATCAGGGTAAGTCTGGCTCTAACAACCCATCTGGTTCATCAATCGTATCTTCTTCATCCACCTGGTCAGGCTCTGTGCCAGCGTCTGACCGCCCACAATAAACCTGGTAAGCACATTGGCGACACTGCACTCTATCATCAGTTAAGAGCCAATCATCCTGCGCCAAACAGTCATCTATTTGGGCAACAATGGCCTGTATTTCTGTCCAGTTTTGTTCATGTTCTGCCTGGCTGTAGGAAATGGTGCGCGGCTTATCAGGTTCAGTGACATACCAGTATGTCATGGTTATTTGCTCAGGTTGAAGAGAACGGCCGTTTCCTGCATCATTAGTCGGCCACAACGCGCTGCCACCCTCAGCCAACAGCGCCAAGTACAATCGTGTTTGCCAATTCTGGCGCAGCACCCTATCATGCCGCGCTTTGCCTGTTTTCCAATCATAAATGTGGGCAAACCGTTCGCCCGCCTGCGCCCCTACCACCAACAAATCAAACCGCCCCAGCAGCAAATGCTTCCCTACAGGCACAGTCAGGCAATGTTCAGGGAGATAACGGCCGTTTGGCATAGCAAGCTGGCTCTTTTTGAATGCCTGGAACCAATTAGAAACAGTCGAGTCACCAATGTTGGTTAAGGGCACCTCAATATTAAGAAAATGCCGCTCCATCAGCAAATGGAACTGCTGCCCTTGCGCCATCATGTGGGCAGAACGGGAACCCGCTGGCGCATTCGGCCAAGGCAGCTTTGCCAAAGAGCGCAAGTAAAAGCGGCGCGGGCAGGAAAGAAAAGCCGCCAGCTTGGGGCGGCTTAATTGGAGTGATTTAGACATCATGCGTATCTTACCGGCTGTTCCCGCAACTTGTCAATCAATGTTGCAAAATCTTGCTCAAGAATAGCTGCGTTCACTTCTTCAATCATGTTCAATTCCAACGCTTGCAAGGGGAAAGGTAACCGATTAACCCAGAGACAAAAAATGCTAGAGAAAGCGTCTTCTCTAGCATTTATAAAACTAAGATGTAGTTACCAGTTGAATCAAGCAACAGCGCGTTCCAATTGTTCAGGGCAAGACAAGCCTGGTAGAGCGTTTGATTCAAGCAACGCAATCTGCTTGTGGTGGCATTAACACCGCCTACATTGAGCGCATGAACGCTACATTTTGTCAACGGCTGGCTCCATTGGCGCGACGGAATCGTCATTTAGCTCAAAAAGGGTCAACGTTGCAAGCGGGCATGTGGTTAGTTGGCTGTTTCTATAACTTCGTTCCTCCACCACGTTGGGCACCACCTAAACGTCGCGGCAGGCTGTCTAAAAAGAGCTTGGAGAAGGTAAAACAGTGGTGTTAGCCCTCGACGATTAAATGTGATCGCATCGTATGGCGTTCTCTATTTCTTTTCAAGTTTTTTAAGCGGATTTCCTATATAAACTCCACTTTCAGCAATGTTTTTGACGACTACTCCTCCCATTCCAATTGTAACGTCATTGCAAATTGAAACCCCTTGACGCACAGAAGAGTTAGTTCCAAAATATACTTTATTCCCAAATACACAGTTTCCGCTAATATTTGCTCCTGGTGCTGTCGTGAAATAATCTCCCATCTCACAATCGTGACCGATTGTTGTATGCAAGTTCAGTTGAGAATGTTTCCCAATTTTAATGTTACAAGTTATGATAACACCGGCGGTAATAATTGAACCCTCTCCAATTTTTACCCAGTCAGAAATTATTGCGTTAGGATGGATTATTGTTGTAAAGGTTGTTTGTTTGGGTAAACTTTCAACGACTTTTTTTCTTGTACTGGGGTCTCCTATCGCTACCACTACATTATATAATTCAGGGTCAAATTTCGATTGGGGAATTACGTCAACACCCATTATCTTGTTTTCGGCTAAGTATTTGTCTTCAACCATAAAACAAGCAACTTCTTCTATTTTCAAATTTGTTGTGGCGATACCATCAATAACGCACAACAAAGTTTCTCGTCCGAAACCACCTGCACCGATAATGCAGATTTTCTTTTCATTATTTATCATATTTATTTCGTTTTAATGTCATACAATGCGGGTATATACGCAACTGTTGTTAGTTACATGAGCATTATACAATGGATTTGTGATACATGCTTGATGTTTAGGTGCATGAATAACTTGTCGGGGAAAAAAGGTAAAGCCTCCGTGGCTATCCATTAAGATTAGCCAAGACCAAAATACGGAGGCTTCAAATGAAACATATCCCAGGCGTAGCACAACTTCTGTGCATTAGTGTAGAAGAATCATCCCGTGATGCCTAACCTGCTAAACCAGGATTTTTCAGCGGCAGCGCCTAATTAAGAAGTGGACAACTGACATCACGTATATCCTGACACTGGACGGTTGGTTGTATTTGGCTGTCGTCCTGGACTTGTTTTCACGTCGTGTGG
>PDQY01000086.1 GCA_002746795.1 Chloroflexota bacterium
GCATCTCCCTCTGTCCTGGCATTCCGGCATTACTGGCATCTTTGCGGCAGCGAGATGACCTGGTATTAGGCTTGCTCACAGGCAATATTGTCAGTACTGCGCCCTTAAAATTAAAAGCCGGTGGCCTTGATCCAGCTCAATTTCGTATTGGCGCTTATGGTTCAGATCATATAGATAGGAACCACCTGCCTGCTATTGCCATGAAACGGGCAAATGAGTTGACGGGAGATTCTTTCAATGGTAACAATACGGTAATTATTGGTGATACACCTGCTGATATTTTGTGTGCGCGTGCCGGAAAAGCAACGGCCGTTGCCGTGGCCAGTGGTTGGCATGCTGCACCCACATTAGCAAAGTACAAACCAGATCACTTACTGGAAAATCTGGCAGATACCAAAACTGTAGAAGCCTTACTTTTAGCGTAAATTGGAGGGATCATGAGCAGCAAACAGACCGATGTGGTTCATAAAATTGAGCTTCAAAAAGAGCAGCCCACAGACCTGACCTTTACTGATTTAAGAGAATGGGTCATTTGGCAATATCCCCAACAATCTGAAGATGGACTTTCCGGTGCAGTGCGCCCATCCATTCCTAAAGCACCCTGGTATCCTGCTCGCATTTATCCCAAAGAAAAACGCGTCCAAGTTTATGGTCACTTGGACGCGTCTTTTAATTCACCAGAAAAAGCAGCTGCTCAAATTCAGCTTAGTGACCTGACCATCTAACCATTCGTCCTCGTTTTTCCTGGATAACAGTCACTTGAAACGCATCCATCAATACTGTCACTTACTTATGGAGGCGCACTTATCTTGCGCTATCCAGCACACAAGCAGCCAGATTTATCTCAGATCACAGTACCGTCTGGAATGATTCCATTCTTAGGTACAATGATAATCCCATCCCGCGTCACCCAATCATTTGTTTCCATATCAGGGCGATTGGCCATATTACGAATATGGACGTTCCGTCCGATTCGGGCATTTTTGTCGATGATGGCGCGATGGATGACAGAACCTGCGCCAATACCAATATCAGGGCGATCTAATTGGCGATTCTCAGCTAAATCCCGTTCCGTTTCATAATAATCTGCCCCCATCATCACGGTGGATTGAATCACAGCCTCTGCGCCAATAATGCTGCGCAAGCCAATCACAGAATGACTGACAGAGGCATCGTGAACACGGCAGCCATCAGGCAGCAACACATTGTGCAAATGCGCCCCATGCACCTCAGAGGCAGGCAAGAAACGGGGGTGTGTGTAAATGGGCAGTTCTGCGTCATAAAAATCAAAGGGGGCATCAGGCATCGCCATTTCCAGATTGACTTCATAGAAACGCTTGATCGTTCCAATATCTTCCCAGTAACCCTCAAACACATGACCCATGACTTTCTTGTCGCCAATCGCCGCCGGGAGCATATCCCGGCCAAAGTCGTCACCATCCTTACTTAACAGCTCTATGAGGAAGTCGGTATCAAAAACATAGATACCCATTGAGGCCATAAACGGTTTATCAGCCTCGTCACGACTGACAAGCGAATCCAAAAGTTCATCCGTTTGGGGTTTTTCTGTAAATTGTTTAATTCTTCCGTCCGCAGCTAACTTAAGAATGCCTAAACTAGAGGCACCCTCTCGTCCTACAGGGTGAACGGCAATGGTCACGTCAGCTTCACTGTCTACATGAAACTGAACAAACTTTTTGTAATCCATGCGGTAAAGGTGATCCCCCGCCAAGATTAGGGTGTATTTGGAACCAGCTTGCTTAATTTCAACAAGCTGCTTGCGCACAGCATCAGCAGTCCCTTGATACCAATCCGCACTGCGGGGGGTTTGTTCAGCCGCTAAAATTTGTACCCATCCTGGCGTGAAAACATCACGGGTATAGGTGCTGTAGATATGCCGGTGAAGAGAAACAGAATTAAATTGGGTAAGAATGGCTATCTTTTCAATACCAGCGTGCAGACAACTGCTCATTGGAATATCAATTAACCGGTATTTCCCCGCCAATGGTACGGCAGGTTTAGCACGTTCAGTGGTGAGTGGGAAAAGTCGTGTTCCACGTCCCCCACCCAAAATAATGGCTAAAACATCTTTCATTCGCATGATTTTCCCTTCTTAAATTGGTAAGGTTTGCACCTAAATATTTGATGGATGGTTTCGATAAAAAAAGCAACACCATAATTAAATCAAAGATTAAGCTTTTTTGCTAGTTCAATTTTTCCCTATTGCTGATCAGCAGACAGCCCCTCTAGGTCTGGCAGATTTTTCTGGTGGAAATCTGAACGAATATTTACTGCTTTCTTTTGGCATTGAAAAACGAGCGTGTTATCATTCCCGCCATCTTGGAGAACTATCTATGAGTCGAATAGTCAATGTAAATGACCCAACTAAAATTCGGAATCAAAATCGCCGCAGTATCGCTGAGATTTTACGACGTTTAAGCCAAAAAGCTTCGATTGATGCCGAAGCAAAAGATATGACAGCCACGTTAGTCTATTTACTACGCGAAATCGACGAAGGGGTTGAAAAATCGGCGGCAGCCTGGGAAAAACGTGATTACTGGCTGAAAGCGGAGCGTTTTTTACGGGAGTGGGAATGGGCAAAAGAAACGGCCGTTAATGTGGAAGATGTTATTCGCCATGACGCCTGGGATCTATTGCCAGAACTCCTTGCCGGGTTATTCCCTCGTTTCGCTGATATTCAACTGAAAAAAATGACCAGAAAAGCAGCTTTGTGGCAAGGAAATTACAACCGCCTTCTAGCTGAAGAACCTGGCGAACTGCCCTGGTAACTTGAGAGACCCAGCGTGTCACCCCGCATCCTCACTTTGCGCAAAGCGCTCGTGGCCACCATGATCGTTTCTAGCTTGTTATTCTCAAGCATAGGCTGCACCACACCCTCTGCCACAGAAACGGCCGTTTCCCCTGCACCAACCCTGGCCAAAACGGCCGTTCTGCCCACCACCATTAGCCCATCCCCCACACAGCCAGCCCCAACGGCACAACCCCCCAGCCCCACCAGCACCCCCACAGCCACAACCACCACACGCCCCACCAACACCCCCACCCCCTCAGCCACGCCATGCACCCAAGCTGGCCACATAGCCCAAGGGGTTTTCCCCAGTGCCATCGCCGGTGAATTATCCTATCGTATTTATTTGCCACCCTGCTATGAAGAAAACGGCCGTTTCTACCCCACACTCTACATGCTCGCCGGAAACACCTACACAGACGCGCTTTGGGATCAACTAGGCTTAGACGAAACCGCCGAAGCAGGCATCCAAAACGGCGAACTCCCCCCGCTCATCATCGTCATGCCCTACAGCGGTGAAACAGCCCTTTACACCTCCGGCGGGCCAGATTCATACGAAACCGTGATCCTAGAAGAATTAACCAGTTACATCGAAGCCACTTACTGCTCAAGTCCAGATGCCGCTTACCGGGCACTTGGAGGCGTCTCTCGCGGCGGTTATTGGGCGCTCGAAATCGCATTCCGTCATCCTGAAGCATTTCAAAGCGTAGGCGGACACAGCGCCGCCCTGTTAGACGAATACGCCAAGCCAGACGTCAACCCGCAGTTCACCGCCCTCGCAAATGATTTGGGAGATCTACGCATTTACCTGGACATTGGCGCTGAAGATTGGGTCAGAGAGAACACCTTGCAGCTCCATGCAGATATGGAAGCAGCAAACATACCCCACACCTGGGTATTAAACGACGGCGCCCACGAAGCAGCCTATTGGCAGCAACATCTCCATGAATACTTGACATGGTACAGCGAACCCTGGTCATTCAATCGCCACGAGTATCCGTCTTGCCCTGAAAAATAAAAAAGAGCAAACCATATCTCAACCATGTCAGAAAAAGAAACACCCCCAAATACAAAACAATCCAGAGAGATACTTTCACCAATCTCGAGGGCACTAAAACAGCAACTAAACCAAATACAATGGTAATGGCATAATACCCTAACACAATCTTCCTGGTAGAAATGCCACTATCCGCCAAACGAAAATGAAGATGATTCCTATCAGCCGACATCGGGTTTCGCCCCCGTCTCATCCGGTTTATCGTGAGCCAGGCCACATCCATAATCGGAATAGCCAACACCAACAGCGCTGTTGACAATTTAGCAGGGGACAATATCGAAAGCGTCGCCATTTGATAGCCTAACAGGTAAGCTCCCACAGACCCCAAAAATATCTTGGCAGGAGCAAAATTGAAGGGCAAGAAGCCAAGCAATGCCCCCGCCAGCGCCAGGGGCAGCAAAGGGACTGTGGTTTGGCCTAAACTGAAACTGTGCCAGGCAAAGAGCAAAGCCGCAATAGTACACACACCAGCCGCCAGACCATCTAAGCCATCAAGCCAATTTATAGCATTGATCATGCCCACAACCCAGAACAAAGTGAATAACAAAGCCAAGGGTCGCCAAATCCAAATGAGATCCCCTTGTACCGTAAACACCCATGAGAACGGTGGCATTTCCCAAACGGCCGTTCCCGGAAATGGATTCGTAAACACCTCAATAAACACCAGATTCCACATCGCTAAGGCCGCCGCCACAAATTGAATCACAAACTGTCCACGCGGCGAGAGTTCCCGCCAATCATCAATCAAACCGCCGATGACAATGACAATACTGCCCAAAATCACACCCCAAATACGTATGGCATCATCCGCTTCAGTGGGCGGCATCAGCCACAACATCAGCAGGATACCAACCAACCATGCCCCAAAAATAGCCAATCCACCCAACATGGGAATGCGCCCCACATGTTTGCGTCGTCCACCCGGCTTCGCCACAACACCAAAACGAACAGAAAGGCGCTTAGCCCCTGGCACAAACAACAACGCCAGCACAAACGTCACAGAAAAGATGAGAAAGTAAGTCATCGAGAGAAAATTAGAGAACCAGGCATCCTGTACCCCGTTCAATAGTTGGCCATTCAACGTGACTGTTCACTATTCACCGCTTCTACGCCGTGCCAAACTGCCGATCACCGGCATCACCGAGGCCAGGCAGAATAAAGCCGACATCGTTCAACTTTTCATCAATTTTAGCAACGTGAATAGGCACATCTGGATGATCCTTTTGCAGCCTAGCAATACCTTCTGGAGCAGCAAGAATGCCTAAAAATTTAATGCGTTTAGCCCCCCAATTTTTAAGGATGTCAATCGTAGCCGAGGCAGAACCGCCAGTTGCCAACATCGGATCTAACACCAAACAAACTTCTACAGTTGGTGAAGTAGGCAACTTATTGTAATACGAAACAGGCTGCAACGTCTGCTCATCACGATACAAACCAATATGCCACACCTCAGCACTAGGCATCATTTCCCAAATGCCATTAACCATGCCCAAGCCGGCACGCAGCACAGGGACAAGGCCAATTGTATCTTCCAACTCATAACCAACGGCCGTTTCCAAAGGTGTGTCTACAATACTTTCATGAACAGCCAGGTCTGCCGTCGCCTCATAACAAAGCAGCAAAGTGACCTCTCGGATAAGCTCCCGGAACTTCTTAGGCTTGGTGTTTTCATGGCGCATCAACGTGAGTTTATGTTTGACCAATGGATGTTTCGATTCGTAAACCATGCTCCGTCCTGTCTCCTTGTAAAGATATTGACCCAAAACCAACAGCCAAGGGCAAATGAACAATTTTTCATCTTTCACCCTCCGTCCTTAATCCCACAATCTGTAAAGGGCAAAACCCGCCTTAAAGTATACTGATCCCCCTTCAGAATAGGCAAACGGCCGTTCTCGTGTGACCGTCTAGAAATAACCTCCCTTTTTACAGATGGTCAGGCCACTTGAAGCGCCTCCATCAATTCCGCAACTTGTTTATGCAGACGCACTTAGCGTATAATCCCACGCAAACCAGACATAGGCAACCAACGAATCATGAACGAAAAGCCAACAGCCAGCAGAACCATAGCCCCCCACCAGCAAAGTGAAGACAAACGCCTTGCTGGTGTGATTCGTCCGCAACGCCTGGCTGAATTCATTGGACAAGAAAAACTCAAAACCAATTTAGCGATTCTGATTGAGGCCGCCCAAGTGAGAAAAGAACCGCTGGATCATGTCTTGTTCCACGGACCGCCTGGATTAGGCAAAACCACCCTGGCTCATGTAGTTGCCAACGAAATGAACGTCAACATTCGCATCACAGCGGGTCCCGCCATCAAAATGGCGGGAGATTTAGCCGCCATACTCTCCAATCTACGCGCTGGCGACATTTTGTTCATTGACGAGATTCACCGCCTGGGACGTGCCGTCGAAGAAATCCTGTACCCGGCAATGGAAGATTTTGTGCTAGATCTTGTGGTAGGCAAAGGGCCAGGTGCCAAAAATGTGCGCCTAAAGCTGCCCAAGTTCACCGTGATTGGGGCAACCACCCGGCTGGCCTTGATTACGGCTCCCCTTCGCGCCCGCTTTGGTGCCGTATACCGCATGGATTTTTACGAGCAGTTTGCCATTGAAGAAATTGTCGCTCGTGGCTCTGGCATTTTAGGCGTCGATATCGAACCTGAAGGAGCCACAGAAATCGCTTTACGCTCAAGAGGCACGCCCCGTGTTGCCCTTAGATTGCTAAGGCGTGTTCGTGATTACACACAAGTGCGAGCAGATGGACGAATCACCAAAGAAACGGCCGTTGCCGCTCTAAATCTGCTCGAAATTGACAGTCTAGGTCTCGACGATCTCGACCGCCGGGTGCTGCTCGCCATTATCGAAAAATTCAACGGCGGACCAGTGGGGTTAGATACCATTGCCGCCTCAATCAGCGAAGAATCAGACACCATCATGGACGTCGTCGAACCTTACTTGTTGCAACTTGGTTTCCTAGAAAGAACAGTCCGCGGACGCATGGCCACCCCCCACGCCTACCATCACCTCAACATTGCCCAGCCACAAACAAAAGACAAACCAAAACCGAACCAACCCAGACTATTCGATTCAAAATGATCGCATTTGGCCGTATTCTCATCATCCTTGGTATCAGTTTCGTATTCATAGGAGGCATTCTCCTCTTAGCCTCTCATTTCTTCCCCTGGCTTGGTAATCTCCCTGGCGACATAAGTTTTGAAGGAGAAAAATTCAAAATTTACATCCCCCTTGCCACCATGATCCTCATCAGCATTTTAGGCACCATTTTGCTCAACATTTTCATTCGCATTTTTCGCCGCTAAGTGCGCATCCATAAACGAGTGACGCAGTTGATAGATGCGCCTCCATTTCTCCGAGAAATCAAATAGTTGGTAACTCTAGAAGATACCCCGTTCATCATCATTAAAAAGAAATTAACGGTGATTTAGCGGTTCCTTGCTACCATCAGACACATAATAAGTACAATTTTAGATTAGGTCTGATTTCAAAAAACGAGTGAAAAATGATATACATGGATACAAAAGCTAACAATCAACTCATCACAACCTTGGTCACGCGCAC
>PDQY01000091.1 GCA_002746795.1 Chloroflexota bacterium
TCCATCACCTTGTCATTATCACGACGTGCCCGCAGCGCGGCCAACCGTTCCCGCTGAGATGTTTCGATAGCTGGATCCAATTTCATCATTTCCATAGCCAGCTCATCTTCATCTTTCGTAAACCGGTTGACGCCAACCACAACCGCATCCTCTGCTTCTAGCTCTCGCTGGAAGCGGTAAGCCGCCTCTTGAATTTCCCGTTGCACATAGCCACTTTCAATCGCTGTTAAAACGCCACCCATTTGGTCAATGGTGTCAATATAGGCAAAGGCTCGTTTCTCCAGTTCATCCGTCAGCTGCTCGATGTAGTAAGAGCCAGCAAACGGATCAACGGTATCGGCCACACCACTTTCATAAGCAATGATTTGTTGTGTCCGCAGCGCAATTTGTGCCGACTCTTCCGTGGGCAAGGCCAAGGCTTCATCACGGCCGTTTGTGTGCAAACTTTGCGTGCCACCCAACACAGCCGACAACGCTTGCAGCGCCACCCGCACCACATTGTTTTCTGGCTGCTGCGCCGTCAGAGTGGAGCCAGCCGTTTGGGTATGGAACCGGAGCCGCCAGCTTTTGGGATTTTTGGCGCCAAAGCGATGGCGCATAATCTTGGCCCACATCCGCCGCGCCGCCCTGAATTTGGCAATCTCTTCCAGGAAATTATTATGCGCATTGAAGAAAAAAGAGATTTGTTTGGCGAAGCTGTCCACATCCAGCCCCGCATCAATGGCAGCCTGCACATAGGCAATGCCATCCGCTAAAGTGAATGCGATCTCTTGAGCAGCTGTGCTGCCTGCTTCACGAATGTGATAGCCAGATACTGAAATCGTATTCCACCGGGGCACTTCACGGCTGCAATAATCAAAAATATCTGTAATCAAACGCATGGAAGGACGCGGCGGGAAAATATACGTGCCCCGCGCAACATACTCTTTAAGAATATCATTTTGCACAGTGCCGCGCAGTTTGCTGGGGGCAACGCCCTGTCGTTTGCCTACCGCAATCACCATAGCCAGCAGCACCGCAGCCGGAGCATTAATCGTCATGCTGATCGATACTTTGTCCAAGGGGATGCCATCTAACAACACCGCCATATCCTCTAAACTAGGAATGCTCACGCCCACTTTGCCCACTTCCCCCAACGCCATCGGATCATCAGAATCGTAGCCAATTTGAGTGGGTAAATCGAAAGCAACAGAAAGCCCCGTCTGTCCCTGGTTTAGCAAAAATTTGTAACGCTCGTTGGACTCGGCAGCCGTGCCAAATCCCGCGTATTGGCGCATCGTCCAATAGCGGCCACGGTACATGGTAGGCTGAACCCCTCGAGTAAATGGATATTCACCAGGGAATCCTAATTTCTCGGGATAATCAGGATCGTCTTGGAAGGGCACGTACAGACGATCAACGACAATACCAGAGGTTGTCTCAAAGGTTTCTTTTCGTTCTGGAAATCGACTCAATAATGGTTCAACTGATTTTGATTCCCATACTTTCTTTTTTTCATTTAATGATGGCATATCCATTCCTTCCACCCTCCTGCTTCACATAAAAGAAAGCGGCGAGGGGATAAGAAATAATCTCTCTCATGCTCTCCACGCCGCCCGAGTGGTATTCTATTGCTGGGAAAACTATACAACGTAGTGCCCACTGCGTTAAGTTCTAAATGGCACCCCAATTAGATGATGATTGTCACATATTAGGATGCCACACGAATGTCATGGAGGATGCGGATGGCTTTTGCGATGAGGGCTTTGTTCTCTGGCTTGTTGGGCCACAGGCTGGCCCCAGATGGATGGGGCAGCGGCACAATCCAACGGCCGTTTTCATCCCGGCTGGCATCAAATTCAGTCAGTAACTCAGCCTGTTTCAAGTCGAAATTCACAGGGTTGACTAAGACCTGTGGCGGGAAATAAGCTGTGGTGCCGATCACATCACGCAATTTAGCGCTTTGGGGATACATGAGCTTGATGGCTAACCCACCAACCAGGAGGATGAGCTTAGGCTTGATGGCCGCCATTTCCCGTTCCAAAAAAGGGCGACACAACGCCTGCTCTGCTTTGCTGGGCACGCGATCTCCCTTCCCTGATTTGGTATCTTTGCCGGGATAACATTTCGTAACGGCCGTCATGTATTGGTTGTCGCGGAAATCATTTTCATCCCAACCAGCCTGACCGAGCCATTGAAAAAGTCGCTTGCCACTGCCCGCGTTAAACGGCCGTTTCGCCTCCACTTCCGTCACCCCTGGCGCCTGCCCAATGAGCATCACCTGCGCTCCTGGGCTACCCCGGAATATCGCCCCAGGCACAATCGCATGACCAGCATCATAGCAAAGACGGCAGGCACGCATATCAGTATGCAGTTGAGCAAGGGAGTTTGAATGCTTGGCCATTTCGAGTTGTCAACAAATGAAAACTAATCTTTGATCTGCAAATATGCCTCATCCAGGGAACTGCGCACAAACTCATTTTGGGGGTGCAGCCCCACCAGCCAGGTTGCTAGATAGGCGATAGCAATTTGGATACCGATGGTCGGCCGTGGAAAACCCACCTCATGCATTTTGACAACGTAATCCCCCTTTTCCCGCTGCCGAATGAGCAAACCCAGCCGCTGGCTTAACGGCCGTTCCTTCACGTAAGTCTCCAGCAGCAATTTGCCATCATATTTTGATTGAAACAGTTCAGCAATACTGACATGAACATCATCCTGACTAAATTTAACCGGAGTAAAAGCAGCGGCAATATCATCCTGACTCATGGGCGAGTTTACAATCACATGGGGCATGGCGTTTTCCTTTGGTACAGGGTAGTTGTTGGGGGCTGGCGTATCATTGCGCTGCCATTTGAAGTAATGGCCTATGCGCCCCTCATCAAACCCTTTTTGTTCGTATTTACTGATAATGCGCTCCGCATCTTCATTGACATAAGTAGAACACAGGCGGCTATGGAAATAAGCAGTACGTTCCAAGCGCTCGGCAATCCAGGTAGCATAATCCGCATGGTCCGTGGCAATATCGAGCACGGCACCAGGGGACATGCGTGTGGCCAACAAATGCAAGAAGTCATCGCTAAGCAAACGGCGGTTATGATGGCGTTCCTTAGGCCAGGGATCCGGGAAGTTGATATACACTTCATCCAGACTATCTGTTTGACATAACGCCCACAACACCAACACTGCATCACCTGCCACTATCCGTACATTTTCTAAACCAGCATCTCGAACTTTTTTCTCAGCTTTTCTTAACGATGGCAATGATAATTCAATCCCCACCACATGGGCATCCTGCCGTTTTTGCGCCAAATCAACCAAAAAATCAGCCCCACCAAAACCAATTTCCATAATGAGCGGAGCCTGACACTGGAAAACGGCCGTCCAATCCGTCGGCCAATCCATTCGCGTGCTGAGTAACATCAATGAAGACATGAGACAGAATTATAAAGACTCACCCCATTAGAGCAACCACTTGTAAAGATCCGTGCCCAGCACTGGCCTCAAGTGATAGTAAGAAAACACGCTAGGTACAGCACATTTCAAGGCTTCAAGTGTGCTTTCCACAGAGCTGGCAGCGCAGATAGGAGTGACCACAAGAGCCATCTCCCCAATACAGACCAGACTGGAGAAGAAAGGACTGGTTTACAAGCACTTTATAGATTCTGTAATTATTTCGGCAGACTTAAAATTACAGGTAGAATTGGCTTCATCCTTCTTCAAATAACATACTGCAAAATAATGAACCGTGAATGCGTTCCATTCACAATTGGCAGTTCATAATTCGCAATTCATTTTTCATATGGCAACCATCATGCGCGGCCTCGACGCAGAGGCCTACGACCGACAATATTCCGACAAAGATCTCGTCCGCAGGATTCTCCACTACTTCAAACCTCACTGGCAAAAAATAATCGTCATTGCGATTGCCATCTTTTTACTAGCCTTATCTAGTGCTGCCTTCCCGCTCCTGGTGGCTCGCGGGGTTGAGAGCATGGCCGCCCAAGATAGTGATGCCTTCATTTTGCTGTTGGCGGGGACAGCCTTCGTCTTAGGATTTGCGGTATGGATCTTCAATTGGATTCGTCGGCAACTAACCGTGGCTGTGATTGCAGACGTGATTCTCACCATGCGCGGAGACGCCTTCTCCGCAGCTGCCCGGCAAGACCTCTCCTTCTACGACGAGTTTAGTTCAAGCCGCGTGGTCAGCCGCATCACCAGCGACACCCAGGAATTTGGCGAAGTCATCATCTTGAGTACCGATGTCATTAACCAGCTCTCCTCCTCACTCTTGTTGATGATTGTCCTCTTTACCATCAATTGGAAACTCACTCTGGTGGTCTTAGCCATTACGCCATTCATCGTGCTGGTTGCGCTGGGCTTCCGGCGGTTGGCAAGGCGAGTTACCCGCCAAAGTTCACGGGCGATGGGGGAAGTGAACAAATCGATCCAAGAAGCGGTCACCGGTATTCGCGTGGCTAAGAATTTCCGCCAGGAACAAGCCATTTATGATGAATTCTTGCAAGTCAATCAACAAACCTACCACATCAATGTGCGGCGCAGTCTTGTCCTGGCCAATATCTTTCCTACATTGGCCGTTTTAGGGGGGATAGCCACCGCCGCTATCGTATTTTTTGGCGGCCTGACCGCAGCTGCTGGCGTGATTAGTGTGGCAGCCTGGTATTTATTTGTCTCTACGCTCGACCGTTTTTGGTTTCCCGTGATTAACTTGTCAGCGTTTTGGAGCCAGGTTCAGCAAGGTCTCGCTGCCGCTGAACGTGTCTTTGGGCTGATCGATTCTGAGCCAACTGTTTACCAAATTGATGACCAACCAGCTCCCTCACTGCAAGGCAAAATCCAGTTCGACCATGTTTGTTTTCGCTATGCAGAACAAGAGCAAGTTCTACGTGAATTTACGCTCACCATTCAGCCAGGTGAACGGGTGGCTCTTGTCGGCCACACAGGTGCCGGGAAATCCAGCATTATTAAGCTCATCGCGCGTTTTTATGAGTTCCAAGAAGGTCATCTCGCCATAGACGGGCACGATATTCGCACGTTTAACCTGGAGTCTTTCCGCAAACAGCTGGGCATTGTGTCGCAAGTGCCGTTTCTTTTTGCAGGCACTATTGCCGATAACGTTCGTTACGGCCGTCCCGAAGCCACCAACGCGGAAATTGAGGCGATGGCGCGGCGCATTGGCCAAGGTGAATGGTTAGAAACGCTGCCAGATGGGCTGCAAAGTCAGGTGGGTGAACGGGGAGGACGGCTGTCCATGGGGCAGCGCCAACTGGTGGCGCTGACGCGGGTGCTGGTGCAAAACCCGCGCATTTTCATTCTGGATGAAGCTACAGCCAGTGTGGATCCGTTTACTGAATCACAAATTCAGCAGGCATTAGACATGATCATGTCTGAGAGGACATCTATCATCATTGCCCACCGCCTATCTACGGTGCGGTCGGCAGATCGCATCATTGTGTTGCAGCGCGGGCAAATTATTGAGGAAGGCAGTCACAGACAGCTTATGGCTCAAGCTGGTCATTATGCTGAATTGTACGACACTTATTTCCGGCACCAGTCGCTTGATTATATTCAATCGGAACAATGGCAAAAATCATAATTCAGAGTATGATGCCCCCTAAAAAACAGACCACAGGCTTATGATTAAATAACCAGGGGGGGCTCGGTGACAAAATAGTGCAAGTCAAGCAAAATTAGAAAAAATGATGTTGCTTCTATATTATAATGAATGGTTTCTTGCTTATCTGGAGGCGTGGCGGCAATCTCGTTTCCCCCATGGATGCGAGTCAGGGTACAGTTTGTACAATTATCTGTAAAACATGTATAGTTTGAGTGATGGCGATTGACATGATCCTTTCCTTGTAGATTTGGCATTACCTACAATGATGGGCTTATTAGTTGCCATTGTCATCTTCTATTTAGCCGAAACTAAAGTTAATAGTAGGAATGAAAAATGTCAGACAAATTACAAACTAAGGATTTAGTTACAATCGGGTTATTCTTTGTTATATACTCTGTGCTATTTCTTGCGGTAGGTATTATAGGATTAGTTCCTATACTTTATTTGGCCTATCCATTTGTTTTTGCCATAGTAGCGGGCACGGTAGTCATGCTTTTTATGGCCAAGGTGCCTAAGCCCTGGGCACTATTTATCTTTGGTACACTTTCAGCATTTGCTATGTTGGCTATGGTGAGTGCCTTTGGCGTGCCGCTGCTTGTAGCCCTTGTCTTTATCAGCCTGGCTGAGTTTTTCTTTAGAAAGGGTGGGTTTAAATCCTTTAAATACAATGCAATAGCCTATGGATTTTTCTCATGCTGGACATCCGGCTCGTTTATTCAGCTGCTGCTTGTACGTGACAAGTTTATAGAACTTAATGCCAAAGCAGGCATGAGTCCAGAGTATTTTGAAAAGTTAGATGCGCTGCTTTCATGGCCAAGCATGGCTCTTGTCATACTTGGCGGCTTTTTAGGGGGCATTATCGGCGCATATATTGGCAAAGCCATGCTGAAAAAGCACTTTGAAAAAGCAGGTATTATTTAGTGAATGCTAAAAATGCGTTTAATCCTACCCCTATATCAAAACTGCTTGTAACGATTTTTTTAGCCTTTAATTTAGTAACCGATTTAAATGAAATTTGCATTGTGATGACGATAGGTTTTATAGCTTTGTTTTTTGCTCTTAATAACAGGGTGAGGGCAGCTATAAAAATAGTCGCATTTTACGCTCTAGTTATTATTGTGAGCAATAATGCCGGTAAACTTGAATACGCCTTTGTAAAAAATTATGTTTTGACTATTGTCGTAGCTATGAAGCTATTTTTATTGCCCCTATTGGCAGGTAAATTCCTCATAGACACCAGCGATGTATCATCTCTAATCGTGTCCTTTGAAAAGATGAGATTTCCTGAAGTGATGATTATACCCATGGCAGTTATGTTTAGGTATTTTCCTGCTTTTAAGGATGATAGAAAAAATATAAAAATGGCTATGAGAATGCGGGGTATAACCTTCAAAAATCCTATCAGATATTTGGAATACGTAAGTGTTCCCCTGCTTATATCTGCTACTAATATCGCTGATGATATATCGAAGGCAGCAGAAACCAAGTGTATAGCAGACCCTTGTGAAAAAACCAGATATTTCGAGGTGAAATTTAGCTTAACTGATGCGGTATTTATGCTTGGAATTTTAGCCCTGAATATATTGGGAAGGGTTTATGCTTAAGATAGACAATAGAGTTGTTCCTTAATAATAAAGATTGAAATTCCAGAGTCCAGCAGCAATGCCAATAACATCGTCATCAAAGGACTTCTTGTGATTCCTGAATCGA
>PDQY01000092.1 GCA_002746795.1 Chloroflexota bacterium
TATCAACATGCTGGTAAATTGGTTTATTGTACGATTTGCCGTCTGGCTGGTGCCGTGGGAATTTCTAGGTGACCGGACTCAACCAATTCGACTGAGGTATTTAAAAGAAAAGTAACCAAAGCGCTGATCCCCACCTGCTCTTCTTCGGCTAGAATCTCAATCCGTTTGATGAGTGGTGGCGGCAGATAGTAAGTTTTGCGCATGGGTTTATTGTGTGAAGGGGTTCGTTTTGGGGGGAGTGGCGCTGAATCTTCAGCAGATTCGACTGGCGTTGTGGGCAAACCCGTCAAAATCGTGTCTCGCCAGCCAGGTCTTGCTTCAGTTGTTGTGCCCCCTAATTTGTCAGCTAATTGATTTTTCCGTTTGGCCATGGGTAATTACCTCTTGTGCTAATTCACGATAAGCGATTGCGCCTTTACTGGATTCTTCATATTCACCGACGCTAAGACCATCTAAAGTTGCTTCTGGAATGCGCACATTGATTGGAATAACGGTATTGTAGACGCGATGGTTAAACCGCTGACGGGCAGCATCTTCGATGGCTGATGTCAAGGAGTTCCGCTGGTCATACATGGTTAAGACAATGCCATTTAGGTTGAGTGCCGGATTGATTTCTTCAACTTGATGGACAATGCTTAGCAATTGATCCAATGCTTTGTAGGCATAGGGATGCACTTGGAGGGGAATTAAGAATTCATTGGCGGCGGCCAGGGCATTGACTGTGAAGAAGCCTAAACTAGGCGGACCATCAATCAAAATAATATCAAAGTAATGGGTGATGGGGGTTAATGCTTTGCGTAGTTTGCTATTGCGGTCAATGGCGTTGATGAAGGCGAGTTCTGCCCCTGCTAAATCGAGACTGGCTGGTATCAAGTATAGATTGGGTCGAATTTCGAGCAAGGTGTCAACCGAGATGTCTGGGTTTGTCATGGCGTCATACACAGTTGGGCGTTTTTCCATCGGATCGACCCCCCAGCCTGTGGTAAGATTGCTTTGGGGATCAAAATCAATGAGCAGTACCCGCTGTTTGGCCAAAGCAAGTTCAGCTCCAAGGTTTTGCACAAGTGAGGTTTTGCCCACCCCACCCTTCTGACTGACTATAGCGACAATTCGTGTCATGGTTTGTTTTCCTTATTTACGGACTAATGTGTGTAAATATAAACAAGTGTCTACGTATGTCAACGATGACGGATATTATTGTACACATACATGTAATGGTGTGCAACCGTAAGTATATGTATACATTTGTTTGTGTATGTGTGTGAAATCGGGTTGAGTTCAAGGTGAACGTTTATTTTTGAGGGATAATTGCCAGTTCTTATTCTGATGCTTCAAATTAGATATGAGGCAGTCGCTGTTTGCAATGGCATGTGAACCATCCCATAATTTATAAAAAAGATGATATGGGTGAAATATGGCGTAAATCAGCGGATGTTTTGTGGTTCTTATCTGTCTGTGTTCAGGGGATGTGTAAAAATGGATGTGGTGTTTGGAAAATGCTAAATTGGAAAGGCTTTCATTAAATTGCGTTGGGTATAATGGTATTGAAAGGTGATGTATGTGTATGTATACATATGTTTCTATATAAAAACATATGTACGATAATGTATGTAACTGAGTGTAGATGTATTCTTTTGTGTACCTGTGGGTTGTGATGTCCACATGAAGAGTCTTAATCAATGATTGACAGGTTGTTGCTGAATTAGGAGGGGAGCCTTGTGGGCCGCGCAGCAAGGAATCGTGGGGATCAATCAAATGCTCCGGCAAATGTTGTTCTATTTTCCTTTTAGGATAAGACAGCATAAAAGCCTCAGTTCTGTTATCCTAGATGCTGTTATGAATTTGTCCCAAAATATGCTTGAGGCGATTATTGCGTACAAGGTGGAAAATGATGGTGTTTCGCCATCTCTGGCTGAACTGTCAGCAGAGTTTGATGCTGCCAAATCGCAGGTGCAAGAACAAGTAGGCCGCTTGATTGCCAGTAAGCGTCTATTTAAAACGCCGGGAAAAAGTCGTAATTTAGCGGTTGTTGGTGGTAAATGGCAGTGGGCTGATCCAAGACCTTATCCTGCTAAGCGGGTGGGGGATGTGTTAAAAGTTATTGTGGCGTATAAGGAAGTACACAATGGCAATGCTCCCAGTCATCGGGAGGTCGCAGATGTCTTGGAACTGTCTTACACTGGGGACATTAAAGCGTATCTGGATGAGTTAACGGATATGGGTTATTTGCAGGCTATGTATGCCACGGATCGTCATATCATGGTGGTGGGGGGAGCCTGGACTTGTGACGAGGTGGCTTTAAAGCAGGCCAATCCCGATTTTTACTATCAGCGCCAATTGTTTCCCCCGACAGAGGGCGTATCAGGGAGGCCTGAGGATGCTGTTTGAATGACTTAATTACCTTGTTGTGGGGGCAATATCAGGTGTATCCTGAAAGGGAAGCACGCTTGGGGATGACATCTGAGCGACCGCCCCCGGCGGTATGGGCAAAACCGCGCTTGGGGCAGCCAGGGGGAGGGGGAGGGGCGCCGAATGATACGCTGAACACATATTCTATTCTTTATTCACTTGTTTGTTCTCGAGAACACAGGTTTGCAAACGGCCGTTCTGACTTATAATTGATTTGTGGTGTGAAAAAAACAGGCGAACGAGTAAATTTCGTGTAGTGGCTTTTTGCGGGTGCCCAGGATGCTCAACGGCGCACATATATGCCAATCCCCAGCGTCAAATCAAAAACAAAATCCCAAATCTTCCAACTCTTCTCGAAGGTGGGGGCGGACAGGTTTATTCAGCCGATTGGCAATGGGACCGCTCCACGCGGCTGGATGTTGGTTGCGTTTTTGTTGGTTGTAAAACTCTGCAAGTTCAGCATCATATTGGTCAATGAACGGCCGTTGTTCCCCGTGATGGTACTGTTCGTAATGAATCACGGCTGCTTCTGGCAACCTGGGTTTTAGCGGGTCGGGAATCGCCCCGTCAGCCGGCCAGCCAATGCTCATGCCAAACACCATATACACGCCCGAGGGGAAGTTCAACAATTCAGCGACTGCCTTGGGCTGGTTGCGTATGCCGCCCACCATGACCGCACCCAAGCCAAACGATTCGGCGGCAGTTTGCACCGACATGCCAACCAACGCCGCATCAACTGTCGCCACCAGAGTCGTTTCCAGGGTTTTGGCGAATGGCTGATTGTGCATTTGGCTGACAAGTGCCAGACGGCTGATGTCGGCCAAGAAGCCAACAAAAACGTCGCATTGTTCAATATGCTTTTGATTGCCAGCCAACACGGCCAGCTTTTGACGCATCTCAAAATCCCGTACTACGATGATGCTGTAAGTTTGCATATTGCTGCCAGTGGGGGAGCGTCGAGCTGCGTTGAGGATGGCATTGAGCATTTTGTGGGGAATGGGTTTGTCTATAAAGGAACGAACTGAAGCGTGCCGATTCAGGGTTTCTGTAACGGCCGTTGTGTATGTGGTTTCATTCTCTTTTGTCATGGATAACTCCTTTGCACATATGAATTGTGCCATGATTATAAATGCAAGAGTGTTACTCATCCAAATGAGGGGGAGGGGGTGCTGCAAGCGCTGACATGAGCGCCGCACCCTACCCGTTTTGCTCAGTTGTAGATTGCCGGGGTAGAACGGCCGTTTTTTACGATACATGAACCAACTGCCATTGAATCTCAGGCAAAAGCTAAAGGTTTTCGTGTTAACTCCAGGATACTCAGGTAAAATGACGATATTATTGATTGATTTTGATGATTTCAACTAGGATGGCCAGGAAAGTTAAATGCCTAAATCAAAAGAACTTGTAGCTGTAGAGCAAAAAGAAGTCGATTTTTATGGAGATGAATTGATAGCCGTTCGCGGTGATGATGGTCATGTGTATGCGATGCTGTCACAAATGTGTGAGGCGCTTGGAATTGATACGCAGGGGCAAGCAAGACGCATACAACGGCATGCCGTGATGGACAAAGGATTGACCTGGGTAGACATTTTGTCTACTCAGGGGGGGAACGCCCAACGGCGGCGAGTACGGATCTTGCGCGTTGACCTGGTTCCGCTTTGGCTATCCGGGGTACGTACAAGTCGTGTCAAGGAAGAATCCCGCTCAAAATTAGAGAAATTTCAGGAAGAAGCAGCTGCTGTATTGTGGGAAGCCTTTCAAGATGGTCGTTTAACAGCAGAGCCGACGTTTGATGCATTGCTGCAAACAGACTCGGAAGCAGTGCAAGCGTATAAAATGGCAGCCGCTATCATGAAACTAGCTCGCACTCAGATTATGCTTGAAGCAAAAATAGAAAGCAGCGAGGAACGGCTTTTAGATCATGAAAAACGCTTAGAACAAATTGAAACGCAAATAGGGAGCAGCAGCACGATCACGCCGGATCAGGCGACAGCGATCAGCCAGGCGGTTAAGACAGTGGCTAGAGCCTTAGGACAACAAACCGGACGCAATGAGTATGGGGGCGTGTATGGAGAGCTTTACCGACGTTATCGAATCCCTACCTATCGGGAACTTCCTGCTACAAAATATGACGATGCCATCCAGTGGTTGGGCGACTGGCTGGAATCTCTGACGGGAGATAACCCATTCTGATCATCAATGAACAATCTTAAACACGAATTCCTGCTTGACCCCAATATTGTTTACCTCAATCATGGTTCCTTTGGCGCAACGTCTCGTCCAGTGTTTGCCGCTTACCAGGCATGGCAGCGCCGATTAGAACAGCAGCCAGTGCAATTTATCATCGGTGAACTGCCAGATTTATTAGCTGAGGCGCGGCAAGCCTTAGGCCAGTATCTTCATGCAGATGCAGACAACCTAGTCTATGTTCCCAATGCCACATTTGGCTTGAATATCATCGCGCGATCACTGGCCCTAAGCACGGGCGACGAAGTGTTGACGACGGACCACGAATATGGTGCTTGCAACAATGTGTGGCAGTTTTTCAGCGACAAGCGAGGGTTTCGCTACAAGCAGCAGCCCATACCGCTGCCCCTGGTGTCAGATGAAGATATGCTTGCTGCTTTTTGGCAAGGTGTGACCCCACAAACAAAGGTGATCTTTTTGAGCCATATTACCTCAGCAACGGCCGTTACCCTTCCCGTTACGCAAATTTGCCAACGCGCTAAAGAAAATGGCATCCTCACCATCATCGATGGCGCCCATACACCCGGCCACATTCCATTAGATATGCAAGCCATTGGCGCAGATTTCTACTTTGGCAACGCCCACAAATGGCTTTGTGCGCCGAAAGGTGCCGCCTTCCTGTTTACCCGCCCTGAACACCATCATTTGTTAGAACCCTTGGTTGTTGGTTGGGGGTGGGGCGAAGAGCGCACATTTACCTTCGGTTCCAATTACCTGGATTATTTCCAATGGCCAGGCACCGATGACCTCTCATCTTACCTCTCTGTACCCGCAGCCATTGAATTTCAAAAGAAACATAATTGGGAAGCCGTGCGGCAAAAGTGCCACACCTTACTGCACAAAGCCCTGCAAACAATCGCTCAACTTACTGGCTTAAAATCCCCATATCCAGATGAATCATTTTACCAGCAAATGGCGGTTGTGCCGCTGCCAGCAATTGCCGATTTAGAAGCATTCAAAGCCCGATTGTATGACGATTTCCGCGTGGAAATACCATGTATTCAGTGGCACACATCTCAATTCATTCGTATCTCGATACAAGGGTACAACTCACAAGACGACATTGATGCACTCGTGCACGCATTAAAAACAATGCTCAAATTGTAACCCGTAAGCGATTTAGATGAGCGATAATGATGCAGATTTTTCTGTAAAAATGAATTCATAGTCGAGTGGAAATTCTTGATTCAGGCACAGACCTGGTTACGACCAACAGACTCCGCTGCAATTTATTTAGGGTTATCTTGCTTAAACAAATGGAGTAATCGATTCCACCCTTCCTGGATACGGAACCGGCGCAGGCGCCAGGTGCCAACGATGCCAAATGGGACAAACATCACCAGCAAAATATAAACTATGCCCAACAAGAAGCTGGCATTCTCCCCAAACCATTTGTCTAGGTAAAATTCCAGCAAACGGAAAACGGCCGCGCCGACCAGGGCACCGCTCAAAGTGCCAATCCCACCGATCAAAATAATGAGCAAGGCTGCCACTGTCCAGCCCAACCCAGCGATTGCCGGACTGACAATAGGTTGGTGCAAGGCGTGGAACAAACCGGCCAAAGCGGCCGTTATCGAAGCGACTATTAAAGCAGCCAACTTGAAATAGAAAGTGTTGTAGCCCAACATCAATGCCCGATCTTCATTTTCCCGAATGGCGATACAAACACGCCCCGTCGGTGAATCAACAAAGCGCCTATACATGAGGTAGACGAGGAAGGTGAAGAACAGCATGATGATATAGAAGCGGAAACGTTCGTTCGACGTGTTAATCCAGTCTGGCACGATGATGCCTTGAAGCCCCACATCTGCACCGGTGTAGGCAACCAGCTCGTTAGACTTCACCACAATCTCAAAGACCGATGCCAGACCCAGGGTTACCAGGGCAAAGGTGATGCCCTTCACTCGCGGCAGCACCAAGCCAAACAGCAGCGCATTAAAGAAACCCACGCCAATAACAATGAGGATGGTGGCTCCTAAACCCAGCTCAAAATTCTTGAGCGCTACCCCAGTCATGTAAGCGCCAGCCGCGAAGAACATGGCATGTCCAAAAGAAAGCAGCCCGGTAATACCGAGGATGAGATCATAGCTGATAGCGTACACTGCCAGGATAAATATCTCAATCATCAAACCCTGCATAAATTTGGCGTTGCCTGTTTCGTTATTCAACACATCGGCTGGTGATTGGCCATCAATGAGTGCTACTATGAACGGGAAGAGAACAAGGAACACCAGGGTAATCAGCATCCCCCGATTGCTCTTGAGCCAATGAATAACTCCTGATTGTGAGGTGTTGGTTGATATGGTTGATTGCATGGTCTACCCCTCCCTCCCGAATAGCCCGTAAGGCAAAATGAGCAAAATAATCACCATCAACAACACTGTGGAAGCAGGCACCAGCGGTGGGGAAGGTTTGAGTGGTTCTGCCAAGAAGGGTAAATTGATGCCGATTTGACCATATTTGATGATGAACTGCTGTAGC
>PDQY01000144.1 GCA_002746795.1 Chloroflexota bacterium
TGCGATGCTGTTCATGTTCAGGGATACCAATCCCCTCATCACAGACTGATACCGTCACATATTCTGAATGAATCTCTCCGATGACGGCAATTTCGCCACCATCCATCGTGTATTTTATCGCATTACTCACAAGATTGTTAAGAACTTGATTGAGCCGACGTTCGTCTCCCCAAATTGTGGGGAAATCTGGAGGAAATACAACGGAAAAAGTGTGCCTGGTTGTTTGATTGCTAAATTTTCGGACAACGGCCGTTACCATTTTAGGCAGCATCACTTCATCACTCACTTCCAGAGTAAAAGTGCCCGCTTGCAAGCGGGATACTTCAAGGAGATTATCGATCAAATCAGTGAGGCTGTCTGCCTCTTCTTCAATCACACTCAAAGAGTCGTCTAATATCTCCCGAGACCAATGCGCATCTTGCCGCCGGAGCGTCCCCGCATACCCTTTGATGATAGAAACGGGCGTTTTCAACTCATGGCTAACCACCGAAATGAAAGTTTTTTGTAATTCCTCTTCCTCACGATAACGTGTTAAATCGCGCACATTGGCAATGATGTCTGTCATGCAGTTATTATCATCCAGAAGAGGAGCATAGGTAATGCCCAAGTTTATCACTTTGCCATCTGCCATTTGATGCTCATGATTTTCAGGCCGACGACACTCCCCCTCCACATAAATATGCGCGGCACCAGGCAAAGGCCAGCCATTGGCAACCGCCTCATATAAATCTGTATTGGTGCGCAGCCGCTGCCATTTGATCACCTCACTGTGGGATTTGCCTATGGCATCTTCAGCCGACCAGCCAATCATATTGCTCACCGCTGGATTAAACCGCCGAATTTTGAGCGCACGATCTAAAATCATCACCCCATCTGCGCTTTGTTGCAGGATAGCGTCGAGTCTTTGTTTCTCTTTATTGATTTGCTGATACAAACGGGCATTACGCACAGCAATGGCCGCCTGCTCCGCAAAGCTGCGCAACAAATCACGCACATCAGATCCAAAACGATAATTGCCTGATTGAAAGACGTATATGAGGCCGATAGGCTCTTGGCGGTTCATCATGGGAATACGGGTAACGGCCGTTAAGCCTAAATTGGCTCGTTGGGCAATCTCATTCAACCGGGCCGTTAATTCAGGCAGCGCATCTTGCTCTTGCCCTTCCTGGTAAGGAACCCCCCGAATCAACGGCTCAAAATGGTCAACCAGATGCGGAGGAATGCCATACACAGCCGCTACACGCAAAATCTCGCTGTCTGGTTCCGCCAAAACGATCATCCCCGCACGCCCAGACACAATATCAACCGCCGCCTGCAAAATGATACGAAGCACATCATGCAGATCAAGCTCAGCAGTCAATGCCCGACTAATCGCCAACAAATATTCACGCTGCAAAATCCGAATGTCAACCAACGCCCTTGCCATATTCAATCCTCAAGTCTAATCACCCAGCAACCCGGGGTCACTCCGCTGCTTCGCCACCCAGCAACCTGGTCAGCCTGCAGCTTGTTGGCAAATTGTAACATAGCCACCATCTTTCACCATCTGAGTTTCATATGTCGGGTAATTGATTTTGATAAAGGAGATGTGAGCTTACAGGCAGGAGAAAAAGGCAAACATGTTTAGATGGGGCGTAATTGAAGTGCATCCATCAATCCCGTAACTTATTTATGGATGCGCACTGATTGAGCATGTGGCGCGAGGTGATTTTCTACCAGAAATGACCACCAGCTTAACCTGATCTGTTATTTGACACTTTTGGGGTCTATCCCCGCTGCTTTCAAAGCCTTATTGTAAGCAGATTTCGCCTTCGCGTTAGCAATGCGAGCCTTCCGTTTTTCATCTGGTGACATAGCCTCGGTGATTTCGATCAGATCAGGCTTGGGAATACCCACAGCCGCATCAGCCGCAGGCGCAGCAGCGGCAGCAGGAGCGGCTGGTTGTGGGACAGCAGCTGGCGCGGCCACCGCGTTTACATCAACACCGGCCGCTTTTAACGCCTTCTTGTAAGCAGATTTCGCTTTTGCGTTGGCGATGCGAGCCTTTCGTTTATCTTCGGGGGACATGCCCTCGGTGATTTCGACATATTCTGGCTCAGGAATGCCAGCGGCAGCAGCAGGGGCTGGCACAGCGGCGGTAGGAGCCACCGCCGCCGCCGCAGCCGGGGCAGGAGCCGCCGCTGTCGGAACAGCAGCGCCCGATTGTTGTGCCGCTTTGGCGGCTTTCATGGCAGTAGACTTCGCTTTAGCATTGGCAATGCGTGCCTTCCGTTTTTCATCTGGCGTCATGCCATCTTTAATTTCAATAACAGGATAATCTTTGCCCGGCACCAACCTGATTCTGCCACTAGCAGCCGAGGCGGCCGGGGCAGCAGCGGCAGCAGGATCGATAGCCACGATACCAGTCCGTAAACCATCCCACCCATGATAGGATGCAATTTTAACGGCCGTTATCGGGTCTGATTCAACGCCAGAATAAGCAGTGGCCTGCCGCGCTTTTTTGTGCTGTGGTCCTATTTGCACATTGGCACCGCGTGGTGTGGCAGCCGCCTGTTTAGCCGCTAATTTTCTTGCTTCCTTATATTGGGTCTCTTTATCCCCAGACACTTGAATTTGATGTCCCATTGTTAGGGCTGGGTTGTATGCCCGTGTTTCAGCTTCATACTCAGCACTGCTTTTTATCACAGCATTATCTAAGCCTTTCACGGCAGCTGATAGAAGCAGGGCAACAATAATCGTCAATAAGATGGCTATAACAGCGATAAGAATTACCATGAATGTATTCCTCTTGTCTCTTAAAGTGGCTGATGGCGACCATTATACAGTTTGTGCCAGATTTCTCAAACAAGAAGTCGAAATTTTGAGCATAGCCACCTTTCGTGAGGCACCTTATCGATCCAAATTGTCGAATTGAGCTTTTATCATATCCCGTTCGACAGTTTTTCGAGCGATTTGCCGCTCAATTTCTTCGGCCATTTCAGCCAAAATATCACGGTTGTCTTGCTTACCAAACTTGACCGCTGTGCTTAATTCCACCATCGGATTCGTGTAAAGCGTGCGCATCTCTAACTCAATTTGCTTCAAGCGTCTCTGGCAGCGGGTCAATTCTTCTTCCAGGGCTTTGATCATATCAACGGCCGTTTCTCCTGAGCGAGAAGAGCCCACGTGTTGATACGCTTCTAATTCCTTGCCCAACGCCATGAGTTCTGCCAGACTGCGCCCGGTATACGCCTCATTAACGGCCGTCATCATTTCCGTGCGGTAAGCACGCTCGGCATCGTCTGCGGCCAAGTCTGGATGATAACGGCGAGCCAGTTGGCGATATAATCTCTTTATTTGGGCTTCAACGTTTTCACTAACAGCAACTTTTTTCCTTGGCTGTGGCACAGTAGGAGAAGATGATTGCCAGGTCTTTCGATATTGATCCTCCACTGAACTGAAAGCTGTGCCAAAAGTTTTTTCATTCTGTCGCTGTTTGATCCGGTCTAAATAATCATTGAGTTCAGCGTCAACCCGTTCAAGCTGCCCCAACAAGACGCCCACGGTGGCTTCATACTCAAATTGAAAGGCTTCAATATCAGAGCGTCGGTCGGCCAACTTAGCTTCAGCTTCAATGAGTTCGCGGCGTGCCTCTTCAACAGCCCATCGTAACTGGGTAAGTTTATCCGCTCCTGTTGTCATGATGATTTAACCTCAGCTGCCGCTCACAAATAAACCACTTGCATTTCCAACTGCTCAACGCTTCATGAGAATAACGGCACGATACCCATTCCGCTTGCGATCAAATTTTGTGTGCAAGCCACGCTTCTGGTGCAACAAACGATGCATATAGGCACTTTTGGCAACCATAAGCAGCTGCCCACCACTCGTCAACCGCTCTTTACAGGATGGCAGCAGATATTTCTCCCAGGCAACACCAGGATCATCATCTGGGAAAAGGATGATCCAGTCGTATTCCCCTGCTGTTTCTAAAAAATGGGGAAGATGTTGTGAGGTAACGGCCGTTTCTGCCACCTGATGCTGCGCCAGGTTGAATCCTGAAATCTGCAAACTCAAACAATCCCGCCCAGCCAACACAAAAGAGTCTACCTGCTCACGCACAAAAACAGGCAAATGACCCTGCCGGGGATTCCAAAACAAAACGCGGCCTGTCACCCTCTTGTGCTTCAAAGCATTGATCGCCAAAGTTGTATCATGGGTTAAACTGTCAAATTCTGGAATATTCCAGGCCGTTTGCATCAAGATAGACGACTTGCCCATTTTGAACCTCTGGCGGTGGCGCAGGTAAGGCAGCAACAGGGTTTCGTCCTCTTCAGGCACAGCCGCAGCATCCCATGAGCCCCGTTTAAAATGAAACACGTTGTAACCGGACGCCATGTCCTGGAAGAGAATCTCGCAGCCCATTTCTGCTAAAGTTTGAGCAACCCGTTCTGCTAATGGCTTGACGATGACCACAGCGGCAAAACCTGATTCGCTGAGATAAGCAGGCATTTGCGCCAACATGCTTTGGAGAACAGCGTGACCAGCTTTGCCAGGCAAGTTTGACAGGATGAGATCAAATTTTTGCCCATCCAGATTGTGAAACGCCAAACTGCCGTGAACCACCACATCTTCCAACTCATTCAGGGCTGCATTTTGCTTTGTAAAAGCTGTGGCCAACGCATCTCTGTCTTGGGCAACGAGTTTCATGCCTGGATTGATCTTTTTAAGGCTCAATCCCAGTACCCCCACCCCACACCCTATATCCAGCGCAGAATGAACGGCCGTTACCTCTGTATGTTGAGCCAGCGTGCGTAGCAAAAAACGGCTGCCAATATCCACATCAGCGCTGCTGAACAAAGATTGTGACAAGTTGAATCTCAAATCCTGCCGCATGAACCGGAAAGTCACTTCCTTGTTCACAAAAGTTTCTAAAAAATCAGCTTGACTCATTGAATCTCAAAACTGCCTTCTAACCCGGCTAAGGCATGCGGGCCCACCCAAACCTGAAATGCGCCAGGTTCCACCTTGTATTTGTTATCCAGACCATGAAAACCCAGTCTGGCAGCGGCGATCTCAAAACGCACGGTTGTACTTTCACCCGGTTGCAGGGTAACCCTTTCAAATCCTTTAAGTTCTTTGACGGGTCGAGTTACTTCACCCGCCAGGTCACGCACATACAACTGGACGATCTCCGTGCCCGCCACATCGCTGGTGTTAGACACCACGGCCGTTACTATCAACGTTTCATCTGCGGTGATGGTTGGGGTAACCACCTCTAAATCGCTATACGAATAATCCGCATAACTTAAGCCATAGCCAAAAGGAAACAAAGGGGTATGATCTGCATCGACATACAACGTTCTGTGCTGCATGTTGAATTGAATGGTGCCACGCCCTTCCGGCGGACGTCCAGTATTTTTGTGACTGTAATAAATTGGCACTTGCCCGACTGAACGAGGCCAACTCGTCGTCAACTTGCCACCAGGATTGGCATTCCCAACCAATAAGTCAGCCACAGCCCGCCCCGTGCGTAACCCACCATGCCACGCCTGCAAAATAGCCGGCACATTTTCTGCCAGCCACGGCACCGCTAAAGGACGGCCGCTCATCAACACCACAACCACCGGCTTCCCGGTGGCCACAACCGCCTCTAACAACTCCTGCTGACGACCGGGCAAATCAAGATAAGCACGAGAGTGTGCTTCACCGCTCATCAGCTCCCCTTCACCCAAAACCATCACTGTCACATCGGCCGCTATAGCCGCAGAAACGGCCGTTTCAAAATCTGGCTCCATCTCTCCGGTTAAATCACAGCCAGGCACATGTTGAATATCTGTATCAGGCAGCACCTGACGCAAGCCTTCGAGGACGCTTTCTGTATCCTCATCTTTACCAATTCGATGCCAACAGCCAAGAATCTCATGGTGATCATCTGCCAACGGCCCAATCAAAGCGATTTTGCCCATATCAGATGCCAAGGGCAGCAAACGATCCTCGTTCTTAAGCAGCACCATAGATTGGGTGGCTAACGCCAAAGCAGTTTCCAAATATTCCGGCTTTAATATCTCCCTGGCTCCTTCAGATGCATCAACATAGGGCTCCGCAAACAATCCTAATTGGAATTTCAAGCGCAATATCCGGCGAACCGCCTCATCCAAGATAGATTCTGGCACACTCCCTTCTTCAACCAACTCTGCCAAATGAGTGGCATAAGCACCAGACATCATATCCATGTCCACGCCAGCCAAAACAGCACGTTTCGCGGCTTCCTTCAAATCAGCCGCAAAACCATGGGGAATCAATTCGCCAACTGAGTTCCAGTCACTGACCACCATGCTAGAACAATGCCACTCGTCACGCATCACCTGGCGCAAAGTAAAGCTGTTGGCTGAAGCAGGCACACCACCAATATCGTTGAATGCTGACATGACAGTGCCCGCACCCTCAGCAAAAGCTGCTTTGAAAGGTGGCAAATACACGTCCCGCAGCGTGCGCTCAGACATATCAGTGGTGTTATAATCTCGGCCATCTTCGGCAGCACCATAGCCGACATAATGCTTGGGACACGATACCAGAGAACGGCCGTTACGCAGCGGACTTTGAAACCCTCTCACCTGAGCCTTCGCCATCTCCTCACCCAGAAAAACATCTTCGCCAGCCCCTTCTGCAATTCGCCCCCACCGTGCATCACGTGCAATATCCACCATGGGCGCAAAGGTCCAATGCGTGCCATTCGCACGCGCTTCTTCAGCAGCGATATGTGCAGCTTCCTGCACAAGTTCAAGATTCCAGCTGCAAGACCAAGCCAAAGGAATAGGAAATATTGTCCTGTAGCCATGTATCACATCATTCCCCAAAATTAAGGGGATTTTTAACCGTGATTCTGTGAGTGCAATTTTTTGCAAACGATTCATGCCAGCTGGGCTGTAGTAATTTAAAATCGAACCAACACCCTGGCGTACCTGTTCTTCCAAATCATCTTGCGCCATACTTTCTGGGCAAACCTGAACCATCTGCATGACCTTTTCTGGCAATGTCATTTGGCTTAATAATTGCTCTACTTTCTTTTCAAT
>PDQY01000042.1 GCA_002746795.1 Chloroflexota bacterium
TAGTCGCTAGTCGCCATTAACTATCGGCTGTTAACCATTAACTATTCGTCTGCGCCTCCTTCCGCTAAAAGTGTCTCGATGGTATTGATCAGCAATAGATCATTCACAGGACCAATGACCACTTGCTTAACCGTGCCATCCTTGCCGATGAAAAAGGTCTCCGGCACAGCCGTGATCTCATAATCGCCAGCAATTGAAGAGCCTAAATCTGGAGCATTAGGGTATGTGATGTCAAATTCCTGCAAGTAATCGAGGGCATTGGGCTCCACATCAGCATAGGCCACGCCTAAAAAGACGACATCCTCATGCGCATATTGGCGTGATACCTGCTCCAGTAAATCCGCTTCGACACGGCATTCCACACACCAGGAAGACCAAAAGTTAAGCACCACCACGTTGCTCCGCATATCCTTCAGGGTAGAGACTGGCTGGCCTTGCCACTCATACCCGTCAAAATACTCGACGGTAAAACCAGGAGCCGTTTCTCCCACTTCAGGGCGGGTCTTATTCGCATTTAGCAAACCCCAACCAACCAGAGCCAGGATACCAATGACGGCTATCCAAAGAATTATGGAACTAAGGCGAATGCTCCCTTTCTTTTCTTCCACTTCGGCTGATTCATTGTCTGTTGGCTGAATCATTTCAGTCATAACTCACCATTCACCGCTCCTGCAATTCTTGCTCAATCCGCGCTGCATAATCATCCTGCGCGGGTTCATGCGGGACTGGGTTCGCGTCAATTGGAACACTCCCAGCCTCAGAAACGGCCGTTTCCACACCACGCAGCCCCTTCATATAACGAGCAAAAAAAATCAAGCCCAATCCCACAGCCACAAAAGGCAGCAGCCACAAAACAAAATTAATCCCCGTTTTAGGCCGATGGGCTAAGGCACTATCACCATACTGACGCACAAAATAGTCAAAAACATCTTGCTTCGTTTCACCTTGAGCCAGCTTCACGCGAATCAACTCCCGCCAATCAGCACACGCCTTTGTCGGGCAAACATCCAGCGGAGTATTTTCACAAACAGGGCAATAAATATCTTTAGCGACATCATTGACCTCGTCATCAGACACCTCTCGCAGCACAGGTTCCTCCTCCGTCTCCCCCTCCTGCGCCGCCACAGGCAGGGCAAACAAAGCCACAAACAACCACAGCGCGATCAACGTCAACCGCAAGCCATAAACCGTAACCCGATTCCCATGCAAATCAACACCTTCTCTCATAACCTAATCCCCCACTCCAAGCGCCATCCGTTGGCGACGAGCTTCAGCCACCTTTTCCTTACGCGCATCAGGCCAGGCGGCCACCAACGTGCCAATGATAAAAATGACACCACCAGCCCACACCCAGTTAATCAACGGGTTGAGATACACCCGGAAAGTCGCCTCAGTAGCTGAGGTCGGCTCCCAATTAACCAGCAGCACATAAAAATCTTCAGAGATAGTTGAACGAGCCGCTGGAATCGTCATCGGTTGGCCAGTGCGCGTGTAAAACTCAGTCCGAGGCTTGAGGTTTCGCACAAATTTGCCATTATAAAACACAGCAACATCTGCTTCTGTGATCAACAAATCATCCGGCCCCGGATACTGTTCCACGCCATTGAAAACCATCTCATAATTTCCCAAGGTAATAGTTTCCCCATTTTTCAAATTCAACTGAGTCTCTTGTTGGAAAAGCTCCGTGCCAATGATCCCAAACGCCATCACCAACACCCCCATGTGAATCCAGTAACCACCATATCGTCGTCGGTTTCGTGACAACAAACGCGAATACGCCGTCCACGGATTTTCGCCACGCTTCATACGTGCCCGGGTTCCTTTCCAAAACTCCAACAGCGTCAAAATGGTGGCCAGAGAAGCGATCCACAAACCAAGCAGCGACGCCCAATAACGAATACCCAAAACAAACAAAACAGCAACAAACACCAGTGAGGCCACCGTCGGCCACAACATCGAGGCTTCCAAACGCTTGACGCTCGTTTTATACCACATCGTCAGGGGAGCAACACCCATGAGCAGCAGCAAAGCGGCAAACAACGGGGCTGTCGCTTGTTCATACACGGGAGCGCCCACAAACCCCTTTTCCCCAGAAAACAACTCAGAGAAAATCGGATAGTAGGTAAACAAAAATACCACAGCCAAAATCGCCATAATGATAAAATTGTTATACAGGAAAGCCGCCTCACGCGAAAGGAAGGAATTGATTTGATTCTTTGTCATCAAATTTTCGCGCCGTTTCGTCATCCAGTACGCCGAGAAAACAAACATAAAGGCAACAAAGACAAAGAAGAAGAGGCCAATCGCAGATTGCGCAAAAGAGTGAACAGAAGAAATCACGCCACTGCGCACAACAAATGTGCCCAAAATCACTAAGCAGTATGTCAGCACCACGAGAAACATGTTCCACATTTTAAACATGTCCCGCTTTTCTTGAATCATCACCGAATGGAGGAAAGCCGTGCCTGACAGCCAGGGCATCAACGAAGCATTTTCTACCGGATCCCAGGCCCAATACCCTCCCCAGCCCAACACATCATAGGCCCAGCGTCCGCCTAAAACAAGGCCGAGACTCAAGAACAACCATGCCACCAAAGTCCACCGGCGCGTGGTACGAATCCAGCGGTCATCAAGCTGCTGGGTGATGAGAGCCGCCATGGCAAAGCTGTAAGGGATGACAAAGCCGACAAAGCCCAGGTAAAGCATGGGGGGATGGATGATCATGCCCGGATGGCGCAGCAACGGATTCAAGCCGTTGCCATCAGGCGGCATAATTTCCAGGCGCGTAAAGGGGCTCTCAATGAAAGCGGAAATACCCAAGAAAAATATCTGCGTGAAGCTGACAACAATAATCACATAAGGCATCAGATCACGATCCACATTCCATTTCCGCGCCATCACAGCAGAGGCAAAGGCCGCCAGCAGCAGATTCCAAAACAGCAATGAACCAGCCTGCCCCCCCCATAACGATGTCACTTTTAAATAGGTAGGCATCTCAATGCTGCTAACACGCCACACATATTCAATGGAAAAATCGTTGTTTAGCAAGGAAATCACAATGGTACCAGCGGAAAGTGCCACTAAGGGGAACACCAAAATGACAGCATTCCGGGCACTTTCAACCCAGCGTTGTTCACCGATGCGGTTGCCATACCAGGCTGCCATTGCCGCATAAATGGACACACCAAAAGCGATAACTAACGCAAAAAAACCTAAATCAGCAATCATATTGCTTCTCCAAAACCCTGGGGAAACCTCACAGAGGTATTTGTCACATGTGGATGAAACTCGAAGAGAAGCTGATTCTTAGGAACGGAAATTAAATCATACGACGACGTCGTTTCCTCGCCGTTCCTGAAACCGGACGATGCCATTCCGTATTTTATTTCATCGTCACGCCTGAACAGAATTCAGCCCTCTGTATTTTTATAATCTGCTGGGACTGCGCCTTCACCCTCATGTTCCATTTCTTCATAGCGCGTAGGACATTTGAGGAAGAGACCGCCTGGATTGGCAGTAAAGATACCGTTATTATCAGCACTGCCTTCTACCATCGCTTGAGCATGATCTTGCAATAAGTCGGGGATTGGCTCGTTCAGCACAACAATGTGCAAACGCTGTCCAGGTGCAGCCGGGTTATCAACGATATCAAACGTCAAGCGGGAATTGGCCGCATCAATTTGCTCAAACTGCACGGTATCACCCAAAACGTAACCAGACACGCGCAGGTCACGACCCACGAGTCGGGTTTGCTCAGCGTAAAACTCATCTACAGTTTTGTACAGTTGGGTGCTGCCACTCATCGCATTCACGACAAGATAGCCAATTGCAACTACCAACAACACCCCACCCACGATAAATTTCCATTTATTGCTTTTGGGTTCATCCAATAAGGCTTCACTGCCTGATTTAGTCCATGAAGTATCAGCCATTCTCTCTCTCCTATACTGGTCTGCCTCTCCCGGGAAATGATAGTTTTGCAAATGCATCTATACAATGAGATGAGGACTGCGCCTGTCGAAACTTGATTTCGCCCTCGACAAGCTCAGACTACACCTGTATAGTCTTGTGCAAATTATACTGTGATTTATTTTAACATGTTAACCCATTAAGGGAATATTATGGTTGCAATATCGCAAGTATGGATTGAACGACTTCCTTTGTGTGCATCTATAAATAAGTGACGGATGCGTTTCAAGTGACCTTTACTCCTGAAAAAGGGAAGTAATTTTTAGTCGGTGATCATACTCACCTCTAGCTATAATTCATGCTGATAACAATAGAAGCGCGATCATGATGCAAACAGTAGACACCATCCTGGATAAACTAGACGACACCCGCGAACAACTGCTCATAGCCATCGAAATGCTGCCAGATGAAGCCTTGCTCGAAGAAAATGCCATCGGCCGTTTTTCCCTTGCTGATGTGCTGGCGATTCAGGCAGCGTGGGAAGCGGAGCTAGTGACCGGTTTCATGCACCTCGACCAGGGCAAACAACCTGAACGCCTGCTCGCCGCGTTAGCTGATCCCCAAACCTACCACCAACAGCGCTATATTGAAAACAAAGATCGATCCTTAGACAGTATTTTCAACGATTACCAACAGGTTCGGGTGCAAGTTGAAGAATGGCTGGAAGAATTCTCGGAAAAAGCATTGAATGACCCGCAGCACTACCCATTTTTCAAAGGCAAGTCACTTGTCAAAATCATGGGGGAGGTCACTTGGGAACAAGAAGCCCAGTACGTTTCACCCTTCTCTGCTTTTGCCCAACTCTGGATTGACAGCCACGATGCAGCCACCATGACAGCTGCTGCATTCATGCCCCTGGCGGACTTAGGAACGGAAAATAAATAATATGACGCAGTCGTTTTCTTTACCGTTCCTTGAAACTGACGATGCCATCCCGTGTTTTATGTCATCGTCAGCCCTTAACGCCGAAGGATAAAACTGATGACAATACCTACCATTGACGCTAATGTATACCAGGCTGCCCATGAAACGGCCGTTCTCACCAACTTTCCTAATCTCAATCTGCTCAAGTTTAGCGGGGAGACGCGCCTGGATTTGCTCAACCGCATGTCTACCCAGGCAGTCCTAGACCTGAAAGCGGGTGAAGGAGCCGCCACTATCTTAACCACCGATGTGGGGCGCATCATCGACCGTTTGATTTTGTATGTGGCCAGCCAGGATGTTTACGCCCTAACCGGTGATAACCATGCCGACAATATCGCCCGTTATTTGCTGCACTTCGTTTTTTTCAACGATGATTTTCACATCGAGAATGTCAGCGCCCAATGGCCAGGGTTCGGCGTTTATGGACCGCAAGCGGGCGCAAAACTGGCTGATGCCGGATTCCCAGTAACGGATTTACCGCTGCACCATTGGCGGGAAGATGAAATTGTGGGCGTGGAAACCTATTTGCATGCCAGGGATCCGATAGCGGGCGGCGGGTATCTCATCCTGTGTGCAGCCAAAGGCCGAGATGTGCTGTGGCAGCATCTGGTAGACAGCGGCCTGTTTGTCGCTGATGCAGAGGCGTATGAAACGCTGCGCATTGAGGCAGGCCATCCCCGTTTTGGTCATGAGCTAACCCAGAACTACATCCCCCTAGAAGCCAATTTGTGGGACGATGTTTCTTTCAACAAGGGCTGCTACATCGGCCAGGAAATTATCGCCCGCCTGGAAAGCCGCAACCGGTTGGCAAAGAAATTGGTCAAACTCATGCCCACCGCCTCCGTGGCAGCCGGCAGCCAGCTAACCGCCAACGGTAAAAACGCAGGCACCCTAACCTCTGTGGCTCAAACACCGCATGGGTTTGTGGCGCTTGGCTATGTGAAAACGGCCGTTCTCGAAGCAGGCAGCGAGCTAGTTGTAGGAGAAACGGCCGTTCATCTCTAGCACGGGGACGACTGTGAGGAAACCAGCTTACACCTTCCCCAAAGCATCAAGCTCCCCAGAAGTGATGAAGGGAACAGGGAACAAACAATGACATTATCTATATCCATTTACCTGGCAATCAAAGAACTATGGCGCAATCGCGGACGCTTTTTACTCGTCAGCCTCGTCATCGCGCTGATCACATTGCTCGTGATCTTCCTGGCTGGGCTGGGTGAGGGGCTAGCCTCCGCCAACAAAGAATTCTTGAGCAAACTCGAAGGCGAACTGGTCGTCTTCCAGGATCAGGCCAACCTCTCCGTGCTATCCAGTCAAATTGGACGCTCCAGCATGAACAACATCCGGCGCATAGAAGGCATAGCCGATGCGGGAGCTATCGGCACCACCAGCGTCTTTGTGGAATATGAAGGTATTGACCCCACCGCCGAGCCAGAATCTTACTCGCTCATCGGCGTGGAGCCAGGGCATCCTGGCGAACCAGCGGTGTATGCCGGGCGGCAGCTTGCCAGCCTCCGCGCCAACGAAGTCATCATCGATGAAAGTGTCGTTCGTCGCACCGGATTGGCAATCGGCGACACATTGGTTGTGAAATCCACTCAAGGCGCCATCGATGAATTTTACCCAGTGACGATTGTGGGCATCACCGACAGCCAAAAATATTTCTTCCAACCCTCGGTCTTTGTCCCCTTGCTCACCTGGGATCGCATCAAGCCAAAACCGGTAGCAGACAAAGGACAAAGCGAACTAACTTTCAACATTGTGAATATCAAATTGGCAGATCCGGCAGAGGAAACGGCCGTTAGCCAACGTTTGCAAAAAAACATCAGTGGGATAGAAGCAGTTGATATCGTCACCGCCTATGAAAACTCACCCGGTTTCCAGGAGCAGCAAAGCACCATCAACACCCAACGCGGCTTCACCCTACTCATCGGTGTGCTAGTCGTCGGCGGCTTTTTCCAGATTCAAACTTTACAAAAAGTAGCACAAGTCGGCATGCTGAAAGCCCTGGGCGCCTCCAATCCCATTGTGGCGCTCTCAGCCACAGCACAAATCGTCTCCACCAACATGTTAGGCGTCCTCATCGGGGTCTTAACCACAGGATTACTGGCATTCGGTTTACCCCCAGGAATCCCCATCATCTTTACTGGACAACAAGTAAGCATCGCCATCATTACCCTGCTGCTCATCGGACCTCTCGGTGGCCTCGTATCCATCCGCTACCTGCTGCGCGTTGAACCGTTGACAGCACTGGGTTTAGCCTCGTAAAACCTGATAGAATTTTAACAAAATGCAAGAAAGAGTCCGGGGCGCACAAAAGCATAGGCAAGGTACAGGATTTAGCAATCTGGCAATGATCGCATCGGTCAGGTCTAGAGAGAGAGGGAATGCAAAATGAACAAAACTCTAGCCACCAAAAACGTAACCAAAGAATATCGAGTAGACGACACAATCATTAAAGCAGTCGATAATGTTTCCATCGAACTGAACAGCGGCGAATTTGTAGCCCTTGTTGGTCCTAGTGGCTCCGGCAAAACCAGCATATTGGCGATGATTGCTGGCTTGCTCTCCCCCAACGGCGGTGAAATTATCTTGGGCGGTGAAGAAATCAGCCAAATGAGCGAAGCAGAATTGACTGAATTTCGTCGTCGCAAAATTGGTTTCACTTTCCAATCGAACAATCTCGTGCCATTCTTAAATGTGCTGGAAAATGTGGAGTTGATGCTGCGCTTAAACGGCACTTACAACAAAGAAGGCAAACAACGTGCTGTCGAGTTATTAGAACGGCTGGGTCTGGGCGAACGACTGCACAATCTGCCTTCTCAACTCTCTGGCGGGCAAAAACAACGGGTGGCTATCGCACGCTCTCTCATCCACGACCCTGACCTGGTATTGGCCGACGAACCAACCGCCAGCCTGGACACCACCCTGGCCTATCAAGTTGTGCAAACCTTTGCCGACTTGATCCATGAACAAAATCGCATCGGCATCATGGTGACGCATGATTTACGCATGGTGCGTTACGTAGACAAGGTCATTCAGATGCTCGATGGCAAACTAGACCGCGTTATCACAAACCGGGCTGAGATTGAAGCGATGGCCGGCACGGATCCAGCTGCACTACAGCCACCTGCGACGCATAACAAGGGCAAGAGCCAGCAACATTTCTCCTCCTCTGCCTCAGCTGGCACGCTCACACCAACCTGTTCGTAAACCGATATTGTGCCGGTTTTTGATTCACTTGAGCACCAACTGATGATCCGCCGTGAAAAATTGGCGATAGGTCAAGAAAGTAGCCCCCAGACCGGTGAATGCTGCCGCGCCGATGAGCATGTACATGACAATCATCTGCAATTGCACTGCTTCTAGCGGCGCAGCTCCGGCCAAAATCATACCTGTCATGGCACCGGGAAGCTGGATCAAACCGACGGTTTTAGTGGAATCGATGATGGGGATCATGCCACTGTGCAAGGCCATCTTCAAGTAACGGTCTGCCGCCTGACGACGAGTAGCGCCAAGAGCTAAAGCAGTTTCTATTTCCAGAGAACGGCCGTTTATCTCTTCCCGGATCCGCCGCATCACCAACGAACACACATTCATTGAGTTACCAATGACCATGCCCGCGATGGGAATGACTTGTTGGGCGGTGAACTCAAAAATATTGAGTACCACAAGCAACCCCAAGGTCAAGGCTGCCCCAATCGAAATTGAGGTCAACGCCACAGCACGAGCTTTAGGCACACCTTCTGCCCGTTTTCCAGAGGTGTGCCCAGCGATCAAGGTCATCACCAAAATGATCAACAGCACGACGAAAGGGTTATCCGCATCAAAAATGTAGGTCAACGCATAGCCAATCAGCGTCAGTTGGATAAAAGCACGAATGACAGCCACCAGCATCTGTTTCTCTAAATTGAGCGTTTGCCAACGGGAGGCGAGCGCCGCCAAAATCACAAGAGCCAGGGCAGTCAGCACTCTGGTTAACTCAGTCATGACAGGGAGTTCAAACATGGTTTACTCCAGTTCTCCAGCAGCAAAAGTGGCTGCTAAATGCTGGCTGCCTTCGCGGAATAGGTGTTCGGGCGTGCCTTCATCTTCTAAACGGCCGTTTACCAACAAAACCACCCTATCTGCAATACGTTTGGCCTGCTCAGGATTGTGCGTCACCCACAGGAGCGTCAAGCCCAAGGTTTGGCGCAGCTTGAGCATCGTCTCTTCCACGTGACGGGTAGCTGCCGGATCCAAGGCACTGGTCGGCTCATCCAGCAGCAATGCTGATGGCTCCGTGGCCAGCGCCCGGGCAATAGCCACCCGCTGCGCCTGCCCGCCAGACAAGGCATGGCTGTCCTGCGCCGCAATGTCGGGGGGCAAATCAGCGAGGTTGAGAAGATGGGCAAGCTCATGGGGAGATAACGCTTGCCCCGCGCTGCGTCGATGTGCCCGTTTCTGCAAGGCAGCACCATACGCCACATTGTCGGCCACCGTGCCGGGAAACAGCGCCACCTCCTGAAACACCATGCCCACCTGCCGCCGCAAATGCAGCACATCCATCGTCACCACATCCACATCATCGAGAAACACCGTACCAGACGGCGGTTGTGCTAAGCGGTTTACACAGCGCAGCAAACTGCTCTTTCCGCCCCCACTTGGCCCCAGCAAACAGACAATTTCACCACTGTTCACCGTCATCGTCACCCCAGCCAAAACCCGCCGCTGACCGCGAAACATCGTCAACTCATGAATGCGTATCGTTGGTCCCATCAATGCCACCCATTCCCCCCATCATGCTACAACTATCAACCAGTCAAGCTCATTTCAAAACATCATCGAGTGAGGCAGGCATCTCGCTCAGCACCTTCGGTTTGGGCGCGGACAGCGATAACGCCGCAATCTTAACGACCGTCTAAACATTACTCCCCGTTCTTCAGGGGTAACGGTCACTTGAAACATATCCATCAATTCCGTCACTGATGGATGCGCATTTAGGCAGCAGCTGCGGGGCACAAGACAGCAATTTAATGCTCATGCGTCTCAATCACCTCAGAAGGCCGCACCTCCGATTCAGACCGCTTGCCATTTTGCCGATCCACAATTTGCCAAACCGTGCGCAAGATGATCTTGATATCCAGCAAAACCGACCAGTTTTCCGAATACCACAAATCATATTTAGTACGCTCCATAATAGACGTATCCCCGCGTAACCCATTGACTTGCGCCCAGCCCGTCATCCCCCCTTTTTCTCGATGACGATCCATGTAACGAGGCACGATCTTGCGGAATTGCTCCACATAATGGGCTTGTTCTGGCCTGGGACCGACAAGACTCATTTCCCCCAGAAACACGTTGATCAAATTCGGTAATTCATCCACTTCAATCTGGCGCAGCAAACGACCAATCTTTGTCTGGCGCGGATCATTCTCCATCGTCCAGCCAGGGCCATATTTTTCAGCGTCCGTGCGCATAGAGCGGAACTTGAGCATCAAAAATGGTTTGCCATCCAAGCCCATCCGTTCCTGCACAAAAAAGACCGGTCCGGGCGATTCCAACTTAATCAAAATAGCGACCAAGAGCATTAACGGGGACAACACAATCAAACCCAAAGCTGAACCAAAAAAGTCTATCCACCGTTTGAAGATCAACATATAACCGCGCAGGGCAAAATCGCGCACGGTCAACAACGGCAAGCCACCCAGATCATCAATGCTCGCTTCTGTTGTCACAAATTGGAATATATCAGGGAACGTTTTGATAGAAACACGCCCACGTTCACAGTAAGAAATGACGCGCACTGTTTCCCGGTGCCCTTTTTCCGGCATGGCAATGATAACTTCGTCAATCTGATGATTCTCAATCAAATCTGGTAAATCTTCAGGCCGACCCACAACAGGGATTCCAGCCACCTCTTCAAAGTCATCACCATTGACAATGCCCAGCAAGTTGTAGCCTAAATCAGGCCGCCACAAAATACGCTGCACCACAATTTGCGCCATATCACCAGTGCCTACCACTAGCAGCCTGTCCAGACCGATGCGATACCGCTGCCGCAGCCATTCGCGCACGGTTTGATGCACGATACGCCCCACCATCAACAGTATGATCGTTAACACCCAGGCATACACAACCAGGGTGCGCGGGAAGTCACGTATCACATCATCCCCTTTGAAAATGAAAGTGGAGATCGCCACAGACATCAAAGTCCCAATAGATACTGCTGCGAAAATGTAATAAAATTGGTCAACTCGGGAAATCGCTCTCGGGATGTAATATTGGCGATAGAAAAAGAGGAAACTAATAATGCTAAGAACCTGCACCACCATCAGACCAAAGTAATTAGATAGCGGGACAGGATTCTGAAGCTGTTCTGGCCAGGGGATCAAGTGACGCAGTTTATATGCCAGTATAAAACCGCCCAAAATCAATACCACATCCAACAACACCAGGGATATGGTATAGGTTGTACGAATTTTCTGATTGTTCATGAATGTCAGTGCCTTTCCAACTAAACCTATTGTAGCAGAGGGTGAATACCCATCAAACAAATGATTGCTGCTCGCTTACGCTCCTCTTAACCTACGCCAAGATAACGTTTATATTTTGCAGTTAACATGAGGAATACGACAATTTATCTTTTTCTGGAGAACATGAATGAAAGAACGTGTGTTTACCATCCTAACTACATCAATCATTATTTTTCTTGCTTTTAGCCTTGGCTATTTTGTAGGCCAATCTCCGTGGGCACCATATCCTCTCTTTGGGGCGGCCACAACCACCCCTGATGAAGCGAAAGAGGCTTTTGCCCCCTTCTGGGAAGCCTGGAATTTGGTTCACACACGCTATTATGATCTGCCAGTTGATGATGACCTGCTTACGGAAGGTGCCATTGATGGCATGTTGTCTGTTTTAGGAGATGATCATACCCATTATCTTTCGCCACAAGATGAGGAAGTGGCGCGGCAGTCGATGTCGGGTGAGTTCCAGGGCATTGGTGCTGAGGTGGAAGGACGAGATGGTTTCATCACGGTGGTCTCCCCCATTGAAGGATCGCCAGCAGAAGCGGCTGGTCTGCGTCCAGGCGACCGCTTGCTAGAAGCAGATGGGGTTGATCTAACGGAGATGGATGTGAGTGAGGCTGCTAGTTTGGTGCGTGGTCCGGCGGGAACGGCCGTTCTCCTTCTCATTGGTCGTGATGATTCACAATTTGAACTGGAAATTGTGCGCGATGTGGTGGCGCTCAAAAGTGTACGCGCCGAAATCATGGATGGCAATATCGCCTACCTGCGCCTAAACCGTTTCGGGGATAAATCGAGCGAGGAATTGTCTGACGCTTTAGAAACATTAATGGCAAAGAATCCATCTGGCCTCATCCTGGATTTGCGTCGTAATCCGGGGGGTAGGCTTAATACCGCTGTGGATATTGCTGATGAATTTTTGCCAGAAGGCGTCATCTTGATAGAACGCTTTGGCAATGGACATGAACGATTGCATGAATCAACCGACAAGGGATTAGCAGAAGAGATTCCACTGGTGGTGTTGATTGACGAAGGCAGCGCCAGCGCCTCAGAAGTGCTGGCCGGTGCCATTCATGACGAAGAGCGCGGCACCCTCATCGGGCAGACGACCTTTGGCAAAGGAACCGTGCAAACGTGGCAAGGCTTAAGCAATGGCGGCGGCATGCGTCTCACCATCGCTCGCTGGCTGACACCAGACGAAACCTGGATCCATGAAACAGGGCTCGATCCTGATTATTTCATCCCGCTGCCAGAATATAATCCGAACGCAGCGTTCGAGGATACCCAGTTGCAAGCAGCGCTTGATTTCTTGTCGGGTGAGGGAATTATTAGCGTACCGCCAGAGGAAGTTGAGGGGTCTGAAGGATAAGCGATGGTCGGTGATCAGTTTACGCAGCAGGGAATACCGCTCACTGTTTACGGTTTACGGCTCACGGTTCTTGACCACATACGCCTGATGCAAAATCGACTGGGCACCACCTCGGGCATGGTGATCATGGGTGCCCAGCATCGCCGCCAGTTCCGCAATACGACCATCCCGATCCAGGCTGACAACGGCCGTTTTCGTGCGACCTTCCACCACTTGCTTACTGACGTGGAAATGCGTGTCACCGTAACCAGCCAGCTGCGGCAAATGAGTCACCACAATAACCTGATGCTCACCAACGGCCGTTAAGCCCCACAATTTTTGCCCAACCACATCTCCCACACGACCGCCAATGCCCTGATCAATCTCGTCAAAGATGAGCGTAGGCGTCTTGTCCACCTGCGCCAGCGCTGTCTTAAGTGCCAGCATAAGCCGCGCTGTCTCCCCACCGCTGGCCACTTTGGCCATGGGCTTGAGCGGCTCCCCTGGATTGGTTGACAGGAGGAACTGCACCTTGTCGCAGCCTGTTTGGTCAAAAGCGAGACGTTGATCGCCCACATATGCCCCGTTTTCGTCTGGCGCTGTCTCAAAGTCAACAACAAAACGGGTACCGTTCATACTAAGACGAACCAACTCTTGCTCAACGGCCGTTGCCAATTTTTCCGCAGCCGCTTTCCGTTTTTGAGACAACGATTGTGCCGCCTGGCCAATGTGGTGCAGCTGCTTATCAATCTCTTGCGTTAGCTCAGAAATGCGCTCCTCACTGTTGCACAAATCCTCCAGTTCAGCCTCTGCTTGACCTTGCTGCTCGATGAGTTCTGCCTCATTACTGGCATTGTATTTGCGCTTGAGGGAGCCAATCAATTCCAGACGTTCTTCCACAAAATCAAGCCGCCCCGGATTAAACTCCAATGCGTTCAGATAATCTTGCACCTCCGCCGCCAATTCACTCACCTGAAACGCAAGACCTTGCGCGTTCTCCAACTGCTTATTTTGCGCTTCATCAAAACGCGCAAGCTGGCTCAGAGCCCGTTCCACTTGCCCCAGCAAATCCATCACACCCGGCGTGTCATCATCAACGCCATTGAGCAGCGCCAGCGACTGACTGGCATAGCGCATTAACTGCTCAGCATTGGCTAAACGGGTACGCTCAGCACGCAGTTCTTCTTCCTCCCCTTCTTTGAGATTGGCAGAGCCGATTTCTTGAATCTGGAATTGCAGCATATCGAGACGTTGTGAGCGCATGCGCTCATTTTGCTGCAACATTTTCAGCTCTTTCTGCACCGTTTGCAGCACCCCCACCTGGGTGGCAAACGCTTTACACGCATCCATGACATTGGCATAGGAATCCAGCAAAGGCAAATGCGCCCGGGGTTTAAGCAGCGATAAATGCTCGCCCTGTCCGTGAATATCAATCAAGGGAGCTGCTATTTGTCTGAGCAGAGAAAGGGAAACAGAACGGCCGTTTACCCGACAAATATTGCGTCCATTCAAGCGTAACTCTCGAGCCAGCAGCAGTTCATTATCCGCCTCTTCATCCAATCCTTCCGCTTCCAACAAAGGCAAGATGATCTTTTGCAGAGCATCATTCAACTTGAAAGAGGCTTCAACATACGCTTTTTCACAATTCGCCCGCACCATATTGGTATCGGCTCGCCCACCCAGCACCAATGTGACAGCATCTAAAATGATGGATTTACCAGCCCCCGTCTCCCCCGTCAACACATTGAAGCCAGCAGCAATCTGCATACGCAGTTCATCAATAATGGCAAAATCGCGGATATATAATTCATTCAGCATAGTTTTCAAGGCACCGTGGGCAGTCTAGAACGTGACTATTGACTGTTCACGGGCATCACCTCATCCAATAGTAGGCAGCACTAGAGGCGATAAAAGCATAAATCCCTGGTACAAGTAGGCCAAACAAGGCGCTAAAACCGCCCACCAAAGCCAGCAGCAAATAGGGCAGCGCCGGGATGACAACGCCTAAAACAACCATGAGTGCCACAAGATGCGGTAAATATCGTCCCCGCCTACCACCAATGACACGCATGGATAATTTAGCAATAAAGCCCCCCACAGCCCCACCCACAAAAAGAATAATCAATATCATCATGAAGCTGCCGCCCAAACGAACGACAATCCCCCCAGCAATCAAGCTCAAAATGAATGAAAGAACACCAACAATGATGTAATCCAACGTGCTGGCACTGAAAAATTTATCTTCAGCTTCATGTTTACATTCTGGACAAATATAACCTACCGGGGTTTTGTTGGTGCAAGAAGAGCAAATAGGACGATTGCAACTGTAACAACGCAATGCTGTGACCCGGCCTGGGTGACGATAGCAGTGAAGTTCATACTCTTTCACCGCTTTAACCAGAGGCGGGTCAGGCGGCACAGTGGGTTTGGAAACGGCCGTTTCCCCTTCTGGCGGTGGCACCCTAAAAGATTGGGGTATGGTCATCGCCGTCACCCAATCTGGGGACGACACAGCTGCCTCCTCTGGGTTAGGCATGCCCACTTCCTCCTCAAACTCCGGCACCGGTTCCCCCCGCAATCTAGCTAACTCAATCTGAGCAGCCTGATCCTCCTCATCAATGGCCAAAACCTGGAGATAGGCTTCTTCTTTCGCTTTCTCATCTTTCAACAGACGCGCCAAACCTAACCACGCTTCTGCAGAATCAGGCACTGCTGCCAATATCTCACGGTAAGATTGTTCAGCAGCAGCCAGCTTGCCAGCTTCTTTAGCTCGTTCCGCCTGTCGAATTAAAGACCTTAACCGGGGTCCGCTCATTGTCATAGAAAAAATCCTTATTGCATCATCAATTTCAAAGAACAGTGAAGGAAACAACTTCACCGTATTATTTCATTTCCGTTCCTAAGTAATACCCTAAAGTTCTGTTTTGGGGCGCAAGTAGCCCAACCGCCGCATCAAGCGCCGGTAAAAATAACCAGAACTTTCGATACGGGCAAAGTAACTATGATTTTCATGCTTCTTAATAATTACCTCATCACCCGTTTGTAAATCAATGCCATCTTGACCATCTGCGGTCAGCTGTCCCTCATGATGCATCTGCACTTGAATAGCAATTTCAGCTTCCTCATGAAGCACCAATGGCCGATCCAGGCTCAGATGCGGCGCCACCGGCAGCACCACAAAATTCTGGAGACCAGGCGGCAGCAACGGTCCACCCGCCGCCATCGCATAAGCGGTAGAACCAGTCGGCGTGGCCACAATAAGCGCGTCAGCCGTGTAAGTCGTCACGTAGTCGTTATCCACGCTCAAGTGCAAACGCAGCACACGAGCTTGTCTGCCTCGCCCCACCACCAAATCATTTAACGCATTAAAAGTATGGATGAAGTGACCGTTACGGCACAATTTAGCCTGAAGCATTAACCGTTCTTCAATCCAAAAATCACCAACAAGAATCTGCCCTAGCCGACTGCGCCAGTTGGTTGTTTGCGCCTCGCTCAAAAAACCAACGCGCCCCAAATTCACGCAAAACACAGGGATTTTGTACGGCACAGCCAACCGGGCTGCATGCAATGTGGAACCATCCCCGCCCAAAACAATGATGAGTTCTGCACTGGGCAATACTTCTTCAAAGGTAGCATCTTCCCACGCCGAGGCCACCCACACTGTGAGACCGCGTTGGGTTAACCATGTCTCTATTTCTGCGGCTAAGGGCTGCGAAGCAGCAATTTTAGGGTGATAGAGAATACCAATAATGTTCATGTTGTTAGTCGTATACTCTTTTAGTCAAGTAGTCTATCAAATCACCAGGCGCCAGGCGTCCATCTCTAACACGGCTCTTTGTTTTTCAGATAGTCGATAACAGCCGCTATGGGCATTCTTACCTGCTCTCCCCCATCCAAGGGACGGACAGCCACCATGCTTTCTTCAACTTCAGACTCGCCCACGATGAGGACGGTGTGTGCGCCCATTCTGTTGGCTTCGCGCATTTGGCTCTTCATGCTGCGTTTGTGGCGGGCAAAGGCCAATCGTGTGCCGATTTTTTCACGGCGCAGTTGATAGACAATAGAAACGGCCGTTTCCTTTGTCACTCCGCCAAAATGAGCCACCAACACCTTCGGTTGCAAAGAACCTGGAGCCTCGACACCCTGCTCCTTCATGCCCAGGATAATGCGCTCAATGCCGCTGCCAAAGCCCACCCCCGGCGTCGATGGTCCGCCAATCGCCTCAGCCAAGCCATCATAACGGCCGCCGCCGCAAACAGCCGCCTGCGCCCCAATGCCTTCTGCCCACACCTCAAACACAGTTTTAGTGTAATAATCAATACCACGCACCAGGCGGAAATTGATTGTGTAACTTTGGTGCAGCGCATCCAACATACCGCACAAATCTTTAAAATGGGCATCGCAATCTTCACACAGATAATCAGCGATATGCGGCGCCTTCGCCAACAGTTCATCCATGCCTGCTTCTTTGCTATCCAACACCCGCAGCGGATTCTTCTGTAAACGCTCCTTGTCAATAGGCGCCAACTTGTCTACGTGATCAGCCAAATAACTCGTCAACGCCCCCACATATTCAGGTTTACAGGTAGGGCAGCCAGTGCTGTTTAGCTGAAAAGTTAAGCCTGTATAGCCCAGTTCAGCATACAAATTCATCGCCAGCATCATCACTTCCAGGTCGGCAGCCGGATCCGTTTCCCCCAGAATCTCCACATCAAATTGGCTGTGTTGGCGATAGCGCCCCGCTTGAGGACGTTCTCGCCGAAAAATTGGCCCCACCGTAAACAGCTTCACAGGCTGCGGCCAACTGGCCATGCCATTTTCAATGTAAGCCCTGACCAAACCAGCCGTAAATTCAGGGCGCATCGTAATGCTGGCGCCATCTCCCTCTTCGAGAGTATACATCTCCTTTTGCACAAACACATCCGAGGCTTCACCCATCCCCCTAGCAAACAGGTTTGTGTATTCCAAGATAGGCACATCAATGCCTAAAAAGCCATAGCGGCGAGCTAAATTGGCAGCCGTCTCCATGACAATATCCCAATATCGGCGATCTTCAGGCAGCACATCCTGCATGCCCTTCGCCCGTTGTATCGAAGCCAAATGATCCTCCAAGGGTAAAAAAAGTCCAGGCAAACATCATACCCACAAGCAGATCTCCATCTTGTGCCACAGATAGATTTCCGCAAATGTAGGAATGACCCTCACCAATGCCAACAGGGTGTTTTCAAGTTCAGTCAACAATTGCAGCAGCAATCGACTGACAATTATATTCTAGTAATCAAAAAAAAACCCTTTTGGCAGAGCATCTTCAATTAACGCGACTATACAGGCGCAGCCTGAACTTGTCGAAGCCCAGTAATACAGTGGACAACAACAACCGCGTAAACATAGTGACCGATTTACCTTTCAGAACCAGGCAACCAGGCATGCCCCAAAGCAAGCCATTCTCTTTACAGACAGGTGCTGGGGGCAAGTTCGCTGGCATGGCCAGCCTGTTGGTAAAAAAATAAAGAGGCAAAAACACTTGACATTCGTCATATATCTATTTATTATTTTTATAATTGACTGGTTGTTAAACAAATATCAAGCTGTTTTCAAAAGGGTATGGAGGGTATGGCCACAAGACGACCACTTGAACGACCAGAAACACTCGCCGCCCGAGTAGCTAAGGCGCTTCGACAGGATTTGAGAATCAATCCTGTTGCCAATGGCCAGCTGCCTTCTGAGCCAGAGCTAGCAGAACAGTTTGGCGTCAGCCGGGGCACTGTACGCCAGGCGTTAACCATACTGGAGCGTGAGGGATTTATTCTCCGTCGCCAGGGAGCCGGCACTTACGTACATAAGTACATTTCACGCATTCAAACACGCGCCGAGCATGCTTACGAGTACACTGATTTACTTCGCCTGGCTGGTTATGAACCAAGCATCCAACTAATCTCCTTTGAAACATTACCCATCACCGCCGGAATGAGCGCACAGCTAGATATAGACCTCAATTCCCAACTGTTAGTTGTACGCAAACTGTTTTTGGCAGATGGTGAACCAGCTATTTATTGCCAGGATTACATTCCCCAAAAACTAATCATTGAATCATACGAAAACGACGAACTGGAACAGCCAATATTTGATTTTATGCAGCAGCGGTGCCGACAATCATCTATCCAAAACATGGCCGAACTTATTCCAGAAGTTGCTACTGAAGAGTTATCTCAATTACTCAACATTGAGCCTGGCAAGCCTCTGCTGCGTATTGATGAGATCGGCTATAACGGGGATGGACATCCTATTATTTTCACCTGCACATATTACAAAGACAAATACCTGAGATTTTCATTATTGCGCAAAAGGATGTAACTATTTACAAAGGAGCAAAATCACATAGTGACCGTCCAAAAATTACTCTCCGTTTTTCAGGGATAAAGGTCACTTGAAGCGCACTCATCAATACCATAACTTATGTATGGATGCGCACATAATCTGAGCTAGAAAACGTACCGATAAAAAAGAAAAAGAGATACTGATTCCCGTCAAGTCAACCAGTATCTCTTTACATGAAGCTTCATTCATAGAGGTGCCTTTATACACAGTCGTGTTTAGAGTATACCGCTACTCATGAGCCTTTTTTATTATATGTTTTCTTCTACTAGTTGTCGATTGCCTGGAACGCTGCCGCTTCAACAGAGTGGTTTCAGAAACGATTGGAGGTCTATGGCACTGAACTTAGCTTAAGAATAAGAAAATCCCAAATTCAATGATACGAAGCATCCAAGAGGAGGATAAAAATGCGAAAAAACGCGCTTTTGTTAACTGTTTTATCACTGATGATCCTGGCCATTTTATTGGCTGCTTGTGGTGGTGCGGCTGTAGAAGAGCCAGCAGCTGAAGAGCCTGCTGAAGAACCCGCAGCCGAGGCAGGCACTTACAAGGTAGCTCTCATATTACCCGGTCGTGCTGATGATGTTTCCTGGAATCAGGCAGCCTTTGAAGGGATGAATTGGGCCAAAGATACGCTGGGCACTGATGTACAAGTGGATATTACCGTTGTTGAGCAAGTTTATGATGTTGCTGATATTGAACCGGCCTTATTGGATTATGCACAGCAGGGATACGATCTGGTGGTTGGACATGGTTTTCAATTCCAGGAACCTATGCTCAAAGTGGCTGCTGACTATCCAGATGTGCATTTTGCCTTGGGAACCGGTTTCAAGCTTGCACCCAACGTAGGTGTCTACGACGTGAAATTAGGTGATGGTGGTTATGTGATGGGCATCATTGCTGGAATGCTCACAGAAAGCAACATTGTCGGTGTGATTGGTGGGTTGGATGTTTCTGAAATTCACCGAGGACATGTCGCCTTTAAGCTCGGAGCAGAGGCGGCCAATCCGGATGTGACTGTGCTCAGCTCATTTATTGGCGACTTCAATGATTTATCTGGCGCCAAAGAGGCCGCTCTCAACCAGATTAACGCTGGCGCTGATGTCTTGTGGCAAAGTGGTGATGGCATTGGTATTGCTGTTCTCAATGCGTGCGCGGAGCAAGATGTCATCTGCATGGGCAACAATGCAAACCAAAATGGCATTGAGCCAGACATTACTGTTGCTAGCAATGTTTATGCCTGGGGGCCGATGTTTGTGCAAATGATTAAGGAAAGCCAGGATGGCACCTATGGCGATAAGCATTATTGGATTGACTTTGCGAATGAAGGCCAGCAAACTATCTGGAATGATGGTTTGTCTGACCTGATTACCCCTGAAATTCAAGAGAAAGTTGATGAAGCTCGTCAGAGCCTTATTGACGGCACGCTCGATCTTGGCGATTTAGATGCGATTGAGCTTGAAGGGTAGCCTGAGGTAGGCAAAAGGATGTGGAATGCAGAAAGTAACTCGAAATGAGTTGCTTTCTGTATTCCGGGCTCGGCTCATATCTGGGATACGCCTCCCTGAAAGAGATGATTATGACCAAAGATATTTCTGTCCAGATGAAGGGAATTACAAAGCGATTTCCCGGTGTGCTGGCAAATGATCGTGTCGATTTAACCCTTCATGCTGGTGAGGTGCATGGGCTGTTGGGGGAAAATGGCGCCGGTAAATCGACGTTAATGAATGTCTTGTTTGGTTTGTATGAACCAGACGAGGGCGAAATTCTGGTAAACGGCCGTTCTGCCACCATTACCTCGCCAGCCACAGCTATTTCCTTGGGCATTGGCATGATCCACCAACATTTCAAACTGGTTCGCCCTTTCACTGTCACTGAAAACATCATCCTGGGGCTGCGCGAAGGCGGCCCTCTACTCGATTTGAAAGCGGCGGCTCATCGGGTGGCCGAAGTAGCAGAACAGTACGCCATCAACGTAGACCCCCAAGCGCGAATACACGATCTATCCGTCGGCCAACAACAGCGTGTCGAAATCCTCAACAGTCTTTATCGGGGGGCAAACGTGCTGATTCTGGATGAACCAACGGCCGTTTTGACCCCCCAGGAAGCCGACGACCTGATCATCACCTTACGCGGCATGGCTGAGCAGGGCAAATCCATCCTCTTTATCAGCCACAAGCTGGAAGAAGTGATGAAAGTAACCGACCGGGTGACAGTGCTGCGGGCGGGGCAGAAAGTATTTGAATCTCTAACCCAAGATACCAACAAACAGCAGTTGGCTCAGGAAATGATTGGCCATCAGATCAGGGAACTGAAGCGCGGTGAATCTGCCTTTGTCATGGCTCTAGCGGGCGCAGGTGAAGATGTTGGCATTGAGCATCATGTGCTGGAACCTTCCCGAACTCAGGCCACCCTCACTGTGCGAGACTTGCATGTCAATGACGACCGTGACCTAACGGCCGTTCGCGGCATGAGTTTTAGCATTCACCCAGGAGAAGTACTGGGCATCGCTGGCGTAGACGGCAACGGCCAACGTGAATTAGTCGAAGCCATCACCGGGCAACGCCCCATAACCCAAGGCCAGGTGTGGTTAGCAGAAACCGAAAGTACAACCTGGTCAACTCGTGATTACATCGACCACAACGTCGCCGTTATCACCGAAGACAGGCAGAAAGAAGGGCTTGTGCTTAACTTCGATTTAACGCGGAACGCCGTTCTAAAAATCTTTGAACATCCTACCTTCGCCAAAAACAAGCTCCTCAAATTCAACGCCATCAATGAGTTCACAGAAAAACTGATTGAAAGCTTCAACATCAGTACCCCCAATCCACACGTGGCAGTGGGCACCTTATCAGGCGGCAATCAACAGAAACTCATTTTGGCTCGTGAACTCAGCCAATCCCCTTCATTAATTATTGCCAACAAGCCTACTCGAGGTCTGGATATTGGGGCAGCCGCTTATGTGCATCAAAAACTCAATGACGAACGAGACCAAGGAACGGCCGTTTTGCTTATCAGCGGTGATCTAGACGAACTCTTTGCCTTGAGCGACCGCCTGCTAGTGATGTACGAAGGACAATCCATGGGCATCCTCCCCATCGAAAAAGCCGGTATAGAAAAAATCGGCTTAATGATGGCTGGAACCCCCCAATCAGACACAGCATCAGCATAGTGACCATCTAAAAATAATTCTTTTTACAGATGGGCAGATCACTTGAAGCGCATCCATCAATTCCATAACTTATTATGCGCACATAGGAGCTCACATGTGACTGCAATAACCAATCAAATCAAGCACATCAACTGGAAAAACATCTGGAAACAGATATATCCGGCCGCTTTATCCCTGCTGTTAGCCTTCCTCATTGGCGGGCTGCTCCTGTTAGCCAGTGGCCGTGATCCGGTCGCTGCCTACAAAAGCTTACTCACCGGTGCCTTCGGCTCCAGCCAGCGTTTCACAGAAACATTAGTCAAGATGACCCCTTTCCTGATTCTGGCCATCTCCGTTTCCATCTCATTTCGCTGCGGCATCTGGAATATTGGTGCTGAAGGGCAGCTCATTCTGGGCGCGATCACCTCAACCTGGGTCGCCCTAACCTTTTCCTCGCTGTCTCCCTTCATCGTCATGCCTCTGACGTTGGTGGCAGGCATCATCGGCGGTGCATTTTGGAGTGGATTGGCTGGATTCTTAAAAGCGTACTTCAACGCCAATGAAGTCATCACCACCTCCATGCTCAATTTTATCGCCGTTTACCTACTCGCCTTCCTGGTAAACGGCCCCTTGAAAGACCCAGAAGGCTTTAACTTTCCCCAATCTGCGCTGATCAACAGCTCATTTGAACTACCTCGTTTGTTAACAGGTAGTCGCCTCAACATCGCTTTTATCGTGGCTTTGCTCCTGGTGGTGGGGGCAATTATGTATTGGCGCAGCACCATCGGCTTTCGCACCGAAATTGTGGGCGCTAGCCGCCGCGTCGCCAGGCATATTGGCCTTAACGTCAACTGGACCATCATCCTGGTCACGCTGATCAGTGGCGGTCTGGCCGGAATCACCGGCTGGGGTGAAATTTTTGGCCTCCATTTCCGCTTGATTGAAGCCATCGCCATTGGTATGGGCTCGCTGGCAGTTGTGGTGGCTTTATTGGGCGAACTTCATCCTCTCGGCATGGTGGCATCCGCCTTTCTGTTTGCAGCACTAGTCGTTGGCGGCAACGCCATGGAACGCAGCGCAGGCGTACCATTTGCGCTGGTTGACGTGATTCAGGGTGTCATCATTCTACTAATTTTAGCCCGATCATATATTTTTCGAGGGAAGGCTTCATGAACACAGAACTGATCACAGCCTCATTTATCATCGGCGTCTTAGCCGCTTCCATCAGGCTGGCAACGCCGCTACTGTTGGCGGCATTAGGCGAAATTTTCACAGAACGAGCTGGCATCCTGAATCTGGGTGTCGAAGGCATCATGTTGATGGGAGCTTTAAGCGGCTTTTTAGGTGCCTATTGGACCTCAAGTCTTTGGCTGGGCGTTGTCGCAGGTATGGTAACTGGTTTGCTATTTGGCTTGCTCATGGGGTTCATGAGCATTACCGCCAAGTCGAATCAAGTCGTTGCCGGTTTAGGCATTACTATTTTAGGAAGCGGGTTGTCTACGCTGCTTTTTCGGTTGACTTTTGGCTTACGCAGCACTCCCCCCTCGCTAGAAATTTTCCCAACGCTCTCCATTCCACTGCTAAGCAAGATACCGTGGCTAGGCCCCATCTTGTTTGAACATAATATATTGGTTTATCTAGCATTGCTTTTGGTGCCAATTTCATCATTGATACTATATCGCACCCGGTTAGGGTTGGCGATCCGCGCCGTAGGCGAAAACCCAGACGCTGTGGATACACGCGGATTAAATGTGAGCCAGATTCGATATTTGAGTGTGATGCTAGGAGGCGCTTTGGCTGGTCTGGGTGGCAGCTATCTGGTGTTAGGCAGCTTGGGACTATTTTGGACACAAATGACAGCCGGTCGTGGTTTTATTGCGATTGCTGTTGTGGTATTCTCAAAATGGGATCCGGCGCGGGCTTTACTGGGCGCGTTGGTTTTTGGACTGGCTTCAGCATTACAAATTAGTCTGCAAACGTTGAGTGTGCCCATTGCCTCAGAGCTGCTGCTTATGCTGCCGTATATCATCACTATCCTGGTGCTGGTCAGTGTGTCAAGGCGGGCAGAGTTCCCCAGTGCGTTTGCTGTACCCTATTACCGAGGTGGCAAAAAATGAACAATTTAGATTTAGTTGTTCGTCATGCAAAGCTAGATACAACGGGAGAACGTGTTGATGTGGGGATCAAGGATGGAGTGATAACGGCCGTTTCCCCCACACCACTCCCCTCTGCAGCCAAAGAGATTGACGCGGAAGGCTATATGATCTCCCCAGCTTTTGTTGAACCCCATTTCCATCTGGAAAATGCGCTGCTTTGGGAAGGAGTACGCAACCACAGTGGCACTTTGCGCGAAGCCATCGAAGTGTACGGCAAAATCAAACATGATATGCCCATCGACGACATCGTGCGCCGAGCCTCCATAGCCTTGCAAGGCGCCATTACCCATGGCGTCCAATGGTTCCGCAGCCATGTCGATATTGACCAGGGAGCGCAGCTCCATTTACTCGAAGCCAACGTAGTCGTGCGCGAAAAATTCAAAAACCTGATTGATATTGAACTCATCGCTTTTCCGCAAATGGGAATGGCTCGTGATCCAGAAGTCATTGATTTGATGTGGCAAGCCATGGAAAATGGGGCTGATGTAGTTGGGGGCATGCCGCATGGGGAGCAAACGATGGATGATGCTGCCCGTCAAATCGAGATCGCCTTTGAAATTGCCAAAGCACATGACGCTGATATTGATATGCACGTGGATGAGACTGATAATCCATATTGGCAAAGCCTGGAACTGCTAGCAGAGCAAACAATTGAAAACGGCTGGGAAGGGCGTGTCACTGCCGGGCATTGCTGTGCCATGTCTGCCTGGGATGATGCCACAGCGGCTCGGGTGATTGACAAAGTGGTGAAAGCCAAAATCAATATCGTCACGATGGCTCCCATCAACTTAATGCTGGAAGGGCGTGGCGACAGCCATCCAAAACGACGAGGCATTGCCCGTGTTAAAGAGCTGCTTGAAGCAGGCGCCAATGTCTCTTGCGGTCAGGATGATTTGCAAAACATGTTTTACTCCTATGGCAACATGGATCCGCTGGAGGTGGCGCTGATTGCTGCACACGCGGCGCACATGAGTTCCCCTGAAGAGATTCAATGGGCATTTGACATGCCTCGCTACAATGCAGCTAAAAATTTCAAGCTGCAACATTATGGTGTCTACGTAGGAGCAGCAGCCAATTTGGTGGTGCTAGATGCCAACTCGGCCGTTGATGCGTTGCGCCGCCGGGGAGACCGGCGTTACGTTATCCGCAAAGGCCACGTCTTAGCCGAAACACAGACAAATACGTGCTGGCATTTTCCATCTGGCTAGCGCAGTAAAAAAGGTTCTTTGAGAATTGGCGGTGATAGAGGATGCGTCAGGCGTGAAGAGCCAGAGATGAAAGGGGTGTTTTGATGTATGAACTTAGTTTGAAGACGCCACAATCGATAGCTGAAGCTTGCCAAATGCTGGTGGAATCAGGAGGCAAGTTGATTGCTGGTGGCACAGATGTCATTCCGCAAATGAGAAACGGCCGTTTTCAGGCCAACACCTTAATCGACATCAGCCGGTTAACTGATTTGAACACCATCGAGGAGAAGGGCAAGGTGATCGCCATTGGCGCCTTAACCAATTACACCACCCTGCGGCACTCTCCTCTACTGCAAGAAACAGTGCCCATGCTGGTGGAAGTTGCCGGGCTTGTGGGCGGCGTTCAAACCCAAAACCGGGGATCTATCGGAGGGAATATTGCCAATGCTTCGCCAGCCGGCGACACGTTGCCGCCGCTGTTGGCTTTAGATGCAGAAGTTGTGCTGCAAAGCATTAACGGCAAACGTGTACTCCCCCTAGCCGAATTTTTACAAGGGCCAGGGCAAACTGCCATTGCACCTAATGAACTGCTGCGCCAGGTACAGTTCCCACGACCTGCTGCTGGCACAAAATCGACGTTTATGCGATTGGGCAACAGGCGCGGTATGGTCATTTCGGTTGTGAGTGCCGCCATTGTGCTGCTGCTTGACGGTGAAAACCGGGTCGAAGATGTGCGCATAGCACTGGGGGCAGCAGCCCCCACCCCCATTCGCTGCCCAGCAGCAGAATCGCTCTTGCACGGGCAGGTGCTTACAGAAAAGTTGATAGAAAAGGCCGCGGAAACGGCCGTTGCTGCCAGTTCCCCCATCGACGATGTGCGCGGCACGGCTGCCTACCGCCGACACGGGGTCAAAGTGTTGGTGCGCCGGGGGCTGCAAACATTGGCTGGCCTCAGGTAATTGGGAAGAAAGTTATGAACACAACTACAATTAACCTCATCGTAAATGGACACCCCCACCGTGTTGAAACTGCTGCAGGAAAGACGCTGCTATATGTGCTGCGTGAAGACCTGGGGTTATTAGGCACGAAGGATGGCTGCGCCGAAGGTGAATGCGGTGCCTGCACCGTGTTGATGGATGGTGCGCCCGTAAATGCTTGCCTGGTTCTAGCAGGACAGGCAAATGGCAAGGAAATATTGACTATTGAGGGATTGGCCCAAAACGGCCAACTGCACCCGGTACAACGTCACTTTATTGAATCTGGCGCGGTGCAATGCGGGTTTTGCATTCCCGGCCTTATCATGTCTTCAGTTGCTCTGCTCCAGCGCAATCCCCAACCCACGGAGGAGCAGATTCGGCAGGCATTGGTAGGAAATCTTTGCCGGTGTACCGGCTACACCAAAGTGATAGAGGCTGTGCAACGCGCCGCCGAGGAGGGTTATCATGGCTGATTTAAAAACAGTTGGGCAGTCTGTCATTCGTCGTGATGTATGGGCAAAAGTGACAGGAGAAGCGGTCTATGGGGATGATGCCTCATTGCCCCATATGCTGCATATGAAGCTGGTGTTTGCGGGTATACCCCATGGCCGTATTCGCCAATTGCACACCACCGCTGCCGAAAATTATCCAGGCGTTGTGGCTGTTTTCACTGCGGCTGATGTCCCTGTTAATGTCATGGGTCTGGTTACGAAAGACCAACAGGTGTTTTGTGAGGAGAAGGTGCGTTTTGAAGGGGATCAGGTCTGTGCTGTGGTGGCAGAAACGGCCGTTCAAGCGGCAGCGGCGGCGAAACTGATCCAAATCGAATATGACGAGTTGCCCATTCTGGATTCGCCTGAGACAGCGTTGGCAGAAAATGCGACGCTCGTTCATGAGGATAAGCCAGGTAACATCTGTCATCAGATTCGCCTACGTCGTGGCGATGCTGACGCGGCTTTAGCCCAAGCTGATATCGTCATCGAACGTGAATATTTCACTCCCTGGCAAGAACATGCCTATCTGGAACCGGAAGCTGGATTAGCCTATATCGACGAAAACGGCCGTGTCACCGTACGTGTCTCCGGCCAAAGCACTCATGACGATTTACGTCAAATCACCGAGGCTCTTGACTTGCCAGAAGACCAGGTGCGCGTCATATATGGCACGATAGGCGGCGCCTTTGGTGGCCGGGAAGATGTGACCATTCAAATTGCCCTGGCTCTGGCTGCATGGAAATTGCAGCGTCCTGTCAAACTTGTCTGGAACCGGGAAGAATCTATCAAAGGACACGGCAAGCGGCACCCAATCACCATCCGGCACAAATGGGGAGCGCAGCGTGATGGCACTTTGCTGGGGGCAAAAATCGAAGTTATTTCTGATGCAGGCGCCTACAATCACACCAGTAGTGAGGTGCTCATTAATTTCTACTACGCTGCGATAGGCGCTTATCAGGTGCCCCATGTCAGTCTGGATGGATATGCTGTCTTTACCAACAATATTCCAGGCTGCGCCTTTCGCGGGTTTGGCTCTCCACAAGCAACCTTTGCCGCTGAACTGCAAGTGGAACACATTGCCGAGGCGCTTCACCTGGATCCCGTTACCATACGCTTGAAAAATTGTGTCCGAGAGGGATCAATTATTTCCACGCAGTCAGAACTGCCCGCTGGGGTTAGCTTGCCGGCACTCATCGAAGCATGTGCCACGAAGCTAGGCGCCAAGCCAAAAGGTGACAGTTGGCATATGCCCGTCGTCCAAAGCGATCAACCACACAAGCGGCGGGGTATTGGTATCGCCATAGGAATGAAGAATTCAGGCTTTGGTTGGGGCTTTCCAGAAGGAAGTGAGGCGCGTGTAGTGTTACACGGCCGTTCCCAAATCGAACAGGTTGAGCTTTATACGGCCGCTGCGGATTGTGGTCAAGGCTCACATACTGCGCTGGCTCAAGTGGCCGCTGAAGTCCTGGGTGTTCCGTTAGAATACATTGAAACGATTACCAGTGACACCGCCACCGCAGGCAATGCTGGTCCCGCTTCCGCCTCGCGTCTAACCATTTTCGCGGGACAAGCCGTTAAGCAGGCAGCAGAACAAGCATTAGAAAATTGGCAGAACGAAGAGCGGCCCGCTGTGGGTAGTGGCCGCTGGGATGCCCCGCTAACCACCTCGCCTGATCCTAAAACTGGCGCTTGTTTTAATTCAATCACCTATGCTTATGGAGCACAAGCTGTTGAAGTGGAAGTGGACATGGAAACGGGAGAAATTGAGGTTCTCAACATTGTTGCTGCCCATGATCCAGGCCGGGCAGTGAACCCGCAGCAAGTGAGGGGACAGTTGCAAGGCAGCATTGTCCAGGCACAAGGGTGGGCAATGACGGAAGACTTCAAAGTGCAAGGGGGGCATATCCAGACGGAGCAGTTAAGCACCTACCTGATTCCCACCAGTGTAGACGCAGCTTCTAACATAAACATTGTGCTGCTAGAACAACCGGACACGATTGGCCCATACGGAGTGCGCGGCGTCGGTGAAATTGGGATTCTGATGTTAGCGCCTGCGTTGGCCAGCGCGGTGCATGATGCCACTGGAGTTTGGTTCGACCGTATTCCGCTTAATCCAGAACGGGTCGTTGCTGGATTACAAGCCATGACTTAACAACAAACATCATGTTTGCCATTTTTCGCTACGAACTGTGGAGAGCGCCTAAGTTTTTACGCGATACTCTCTCTGTTTTCTGTATGTTCTATGCTGGTTTTTTTGCCTGGGCTTCTGAAATTTATAAAGCCGGGGCAACCAGGTTTCCTTGGAAATTATTGACAAATAACGCCGCTTTTTGTTTGTCAGTCATGATTTATACGGTAATGCTGCTGGTTACGGCCTGTCACGCTCCCCCCTCGATTGCGGGTCAGTGGCGGGCAGAAGCTCCCAGTTCTCTCCTGTTTGAATTTTCAGATGACGGCGTTGTTTATTTGCTGGATGGCACTGATACGTATCAAGTTTTCCGGTATGAGTTCACAAGTGCAGATACCATTGAGCTATATGATGGCATGGGCAGAATGCAATCGTTTACGGTTACGCTCTCAGAGGACACGCTGACTTTTTTTGATACAAAGTCAGCGACTCAAGTCGAAGTATATCATCGCGTTTCTAATGCTCCGTAGGGTCGCCATGGCAGCCATGGCGACCATGGCTACATGGCTAAGGTTAATGGAGAAACTGGTCTAGTGACTCAAGCGAGCCGCTGCACACAAGCTGCCCGCAGTCCGCAGCGGCGGCACCGCTGCCAATCATTATGATCCCGATCTATATCTTGGGAAAACATGGTTTCACGCATTTCAGCCAGCAAATCGTATAAATCTTCTTCTAAATCGGGGGTAAAGTCTACGGCAAAAGCGGTATCTTTGTATTGAATGACGCCATACTCAGGGCGAACCTGGTAATTTTCCATGACCAAGACACAGTAAGCGGCTAATTGTAAGACATGACCTTCATGGGGTTCATCTGGTGCTTTGCTCGATTTGATTTCTACGGGAATGATTGAACCATCGTTTTCTTGGATCAAATAATCAGGCTTACCGACGAGTTTCAAAGAAGGTACCACCAGAGATTCAACATTTTGAAACCAGGTGTTGGTATCGGTGTAAATGACTTCTCCTTCTGGCAAACCAGTTTGCATACGTTGTTCTCGTGACCACAGTTGTTCTCGTGACCACAACCAGAAGCCAATGGTCAGCAAAAACAATACTGTTCCCAGAAGAATGCCTGTTAGTTCCATGATGTACTCATCATCAAAAATTGAAAGGTCACAAAGACCACAAACAGGAATAGCAGCACATAAGCCAAGCGCTGCCCCCACAGGGAGCGCAGCCAGGTGCGGCCATGTTGTTTGTGAAACCGTGTGCCCATCCTCAGTTCGCGCACATTTTGTGAGGCATAGCCTTGGGTACGCTGCAACCACCAGGCGCGACGGCAGTAAACATAGTTGCTGATTTCACTTGCTCGAATCCATTGGTCGCTCATATGTTCTATTTTATGTGAAATGACCCTTGTCAGTCAAGCAAAAAAAGAGGTTTCCGTAGAAACCTCATTGAATCATTATTATTCCCCCCTAAGGATCGTGCTTTCAAAACTCTTCGCGCACCAAATCTATCATGTCGCCAATGACGCCTGCGGCGGTCATTTCAACTCCGGCGCCCTTGCCGCATATGAGCAGTGCTTCGTCGTCATAATTGTCTGTGCGGAAGCTAATGTATTTTAGATTGGCCAGACTGCTCTGGGCGGAAATCTCTTTTAGGCCAACGGTGCCTTTGCCAGCTTCTACGTGGGCTAAATAACGCAGTACCTGTCCGTTTGCTCTGGCTGCGGCAACCCGTTGGGTCATGCTGGCATCTAAAGCAGGGATGGCTTCCATGAATTCTGGCACGGATAAATTTGCAAGGTCAGGGGGGTAGAGGGATTCTACTTCTATGTGGGAAACTTGCAATGGCCAGCCAGCCATGCGCCCTAAAATCATGACTTTGCGCATCACGTCGAGGCCGCCTAAATCTTCACGGGGGTCTGGTTCGGTGTAGCCACGCGCTTTGGCTTCAGCAACGGCCGTTGAGAAAGGGATGTCTTGATCTAACTGTTGGCAGATAAACCCCAGGGTGCCGCTTAGTTGGCCTTCTACTTCATGAATTGGATCGTTGCTGTCTAACAGGTAGCGCAACGTGGCGATGACGGGCTGTCCGCCGCCCACGGTGGATTCGTGGCGCACACGGGCGTTGTTGAAATATCTCTGGGCACTATCCAAGGAACCGGCGAAGATTTTCTTATTGGCTAATACCACACCATAATCTAGCGCCAATGCCCTATCGACGACCGGTTCTAAGCCATCAGCTGCGGTAACATCAACAACAACGACGTTTTCCAGACCGGCTGCCGCTAACATATTGAGGGTTTCTAAATTAGACGGCCGTTCTTCACCAACAGCTTCTCCCTGTGCCTTGCGTGCCACTATATCAAGCAGCTGCTGAGCAGTCAGGCCTTCGGGGGCAAACAGCCAACTACGGCTATCGCACACAGCGACCACGTTAAAGTATAGTTGATTGCGGCTCTCGAAATGGGAACGGCCGTTTACGATTTGTCTGAGCAGAGCCGAACCCACCCCACCCACGCCGAAAAGAATAACTGGTACCTGTTTCATTGTCACTCCTGAAAATCAAAGATTAAAGATTGAGGGGTAAAGGTTAGCACGAAGTTGCAAATCTTCAATCTTTAAAAACGAAAGACCCCATCCGAAGATGAGGCCTTTCTACACCGTAGCGCCTACTTACTCTGACGAGGAGGCAGCGCTACGGTGCGTTTAGATAAATAACTATCCATAAGCACCACCTCCTTTGTCATAGGATGGCGGGGCAGCTTTCGCTGCAAATAAATGGAAATGAATGAGTGCATTATGGCATACCTGATCTTGCATGTCAAACGGCAACAAGCAGGGCAATCGCTTTCTAAAAGTTTTCTACCGGATACCTAAAGTTGTGCAGGCTGCACACATAAGTGACGCCCGGACACCTGCCAGGGTCTGGCCGCCATAACAGGGACGCACAAACTCCCGGCGATTAAATTTTGCGTACGAGCAATTCACCTTTGCCAATGGGCACGACCATAGCATCCACTCGATGATCTGCCAGCACACGCGCCACAAAGGGTTGCAAAACCTCTTGATGACTCAAGGCATTGTCGCAAATGAGGATACCACCGCTTACCATGCGTGGAACGAGCAAATCGTAGCAAGCTTCATATACATCTTTCTCTGCGTCTAAAAAGCAAAAGGCGACATCTTCAACAGCAGACAAATGCGCCCGGGCATCGCCATGAATGAGTGTGATCTGCTCTGCAAGACCGGCTTGCTTGAAGGTTTCTTGAGCCAGAGCAACTTTTTCGGGCAGCACTTCGTAGGTGGTCACCGGTTTTCCAGCTAATGACAACCACATGGTTGAGTAGCCCGCACTGGTGCCAATTTCCAGATAACGGCCGTTTCTCGCCCCCGCGGCCATCAATGCCAAAAACTGCCCCGTCTCCGGCGGTATTTGACGTAATCGCTTTAAATGTGCAGTGCCATCCTGCCGATCCTGAGCATCCATTTCTTCTAAATAATGCATGCGCTCTTGCATCGCTTCAGAGATCATGTGAAACATACTCTCTCCTTAATTTAGTGCGCATCCATAAATAAGTGATGGCATTGATGAATGCGCTTCAAGTGACCTTTCCCCCCCTACCTTTAGCTTATCCAATTCCAGACAAAGTTAACTGGCAAAATACGCATCCATTTGAGCAGCAGCATACGTTGTGGCTTTCGTTGGCCCATGAGCAACGCCTGGTTCCCATTCCTTAGTCATTCCTGAACATATGTC
>PDQY01000145.1 GCA_002746795.1 Chloroflexota bacterium
ATCAAAGTGGGAGGGCAGTTGAACCATATCGTGGGTGATGCCAGTTAGTTGCAAATCACGCTGTTGTTCATTCGGCATTTCAATGTGAATGGTGTCGCCCACGGCGGCGTTCATCAACGGCAGCGTCGAGCGTTCCACAAGGAGGTTCCGTTCCGCTGGCGGCCATTCACCGCTCACTGGGCGCACCGTATCGACGATCATGTTGTCAAAATCTTCGACGGCAAAGAGACGCAAGGGAACCCACTCACCCTCCCCGATTTTAGCGCGGACTTCGATGGTTCGACGCGCACCAACAGCTGCTACCTGCTTCATATTCGCCACTGTTTGCACAAAGTCCCTGTCAAAGGGTTCCAGCGTGGTGATGATGCCGTGCGATAGGTTGATGGCAGCATAGCTCCGCGCCATCTCTGTCGATAAAATGGCTTGCGTACTCACAATGGTGCCCACGGCAAATAACCCTACTGCAATCGACAGCACAATAAGCACTGTGCGTAGTTTGTTACGCCATAAATCGTTGATTATTTTTGCCCAACGTGCGCTTAGCATGGCACACTCCATTTGTTATTGATGATGAACGATGGCGGATTGACGATTCTCTGCTTTTCTGCTGTCAATCGCTAACCGAAAATTATCAAGTTAATCTATTAATCTTCCGTCTATAAGCTCCACCGCTCGCGTGGCTCGTTCCCGAATATCATGGTCATGTGTCACCATGAGGACGGTTTTGCCATCATGGACGAACTGCGAGAAGAGGTCGAGAACGGCCGTTGTGGTTTTGGTATCTAAGCTACCAGTGGCTTCATCGGCGATGATGAGTGGGGGATCATTGGCCAGGGCGCGGGCAATGGCCACCCGCTGCTGCTGACCACCTGAAATGGCAGACGGCCGCTTCAGGGCATGATCTGCAATCCCCACTTGATCCAACAGGTGGAGCGCCCGTTTCCGGCGCTCCCGTTCAGAGTATCGCCGGGCAAAGTCCATGGGCAAGGTCACATTTTGCAGAATTGTCAACGAGGGCAGCAATGCAAACGATTGAAAGACCACGCCCACGTTCTGACCACGCCATTTAGCGGCTTCCTCTAGACCAAGCGCATGGACGGGTGTCTGACACACCCAAATTTCTCCAGCGGTGTGCCGCGCCAGCCCGGCAATCATATTCACTAGCGTTGTCTTGCCCGCCCCCGATTTGCCCGTCACCACCAGAAATTCACCCGGCTCTACCGTCAAATCAATTTCCTTTAACGCCACTACCTTTCCTGCCAGACTGTCGTATTCTTTCCTCAATTGTTTTAGTTGTATGAGTGCCATGTTTTTTTCAACTGATGAATGACCAAGATCATTGCTCTTCACTGGTCTTTTGTCCTTAGTCTGTTATCTTTTGTGTGCATCTATCAATACGTGACGGAATGGATAGATGTGCTTCAAGTGACTTTTACCCAAGAAGCGTGGGAATTAATTTTTAGATGGTCACTTTGTCAATTACACCATTGCTCAACAATTTTCCCGTCCGCCAACTCGACCGTCTCTTGAGCGCGGCGAGCCAGGTCTTGGTCGTGGGTGACCATGAGGATGGTTTTGCCGTTGTCCACGAGGTTCTCGAATAGGCGAAGGATATGGTTGGCCGTTTTTGAGTCGAGATTGCCGGTGGGTTCGTCGGCAGTGAGGAGGGGAGGATCGTTTGCCAGGGCACGGGCAATGGCGACGCTTTGCTGCTGCCCACCGGAGAGCAGCGGCGGTAGTTGGTGTGCCTGCTCGGCCATGCCTACCAGTTCCAACAGGTGCATGGCCCGGTGGGGACGTTCGCCGACGGGGAATTTGTTGCCGTAATCCATGGCCAGCATGATGTTCTCCACGGCCGTTAATGTGGGCAGCAGTTGGAAAAACTGGAAGATGACGCCAATTGCCTTGCCGCGCCAGATGGCAATTTGCTCTTCGTTGAGGGTGTGAACGGCCGTTTGCCCCACGTTAATTTTGCCAGCGGTCGGCCGATCAATCCCCGTGATCATGTTGATGAGCGTCGATTTGCCACTACCTGATTTGCCGATAATGGAGACAAACTTGCCTCGCTCTACCTGCAAATCCACGCCGTCTAACGCTACAAATCGCCCTGACGTACTTTCATACACTTTGGTGACTTGATTGATGTTGACGAAACGGCCGTTCTGTACATCTGTGGTGGAAAAGTGGATATCCTCAGCTGGCCTGTTGTGTTTTCGTCTCAAATTCAATCCAAACATTCTGTTTCTACCTTCTACCTTCGTATTCAGTAATCAGTAAACAGTCAATTGATTGCTGCTCACTACTTAGGAACGGAAAGGAAGCAGTACGACGCATTCGTTTTCTTACCGTTCTTTGAAACTGACGATGCAGTTCCGTATTTTATTTCATCGTCAGTCTTAACAGGCAGTATGCCTGTTAGGCGGGTGGAATGTCATCGACCAAGGGGGGTGGAAGAGGGGGTGGAAATGTGGAAATGAGGGATGCTGGCAGCAGGATGAAGGATGAAGGACGAAAAACTGCTAATTTGCAGCTTTTATTCTTTAAATCAGACCGAGTTCCTGGGCACGAGTCAGCGCAGCTGCTCGATTGCTAACGCCAAGTTTGTTGTAGATATTGTTGATGTGGGTTTTTACGGTGCTGTGGGCAATGAAGAGCTGCTCAGCAATGTGGCGGTTGGTGTAACCGGTGGCGATGAGGTTCAGCACTTCCAGCTCGCGGCTGCTGAGAGGGTCTGCGATTGGCACCTGACGGTTGACGGTTGCAGCGCGGCGGTTGGTGGTTGAAGATTGGAAGGCGGTGAGCAGCTGGGTAATGTAGGGTTGTAAGTTGGGTGTTTGGGCGGTTTGTTGGAGGGTGCCTAGGAGTTGGCGGATGGGGTCGCCTTTGTCGAGGAAGATGCGGATGTATTGCTCTGGTTCGGCGAGGGTGAGGGCTTGTTGCAAAGCAGTTTGGGCTTCCTGGGGTCGGTGGGTGTGGTGATACGCAATGGCTTGTAACGTCAGCGCGTCGATAACAGTGCCTTGCCGTCCCATTTTGGCTGCTTGTTCCAAAATTTTAGCGATGAGGTTGAGCGCCTGCTCATATTCCTGTTGGGCAATGGCCAGACGAATCAGCGTCATGTGACCTGTTTCCCACATGTGGTAAGGCGTTTCTGCCAAAGAAGCCTCATGGATGCCGGATTTATTTAACCAGCGAACGGCCGTTTCCACCCGTCCTTGTTCAATATCTAACTGTGCCCGGAGTATGCCCACCATGTAATCACCAAGTTCCCAAGTGTCGAAGCGAGCCGCAATTTCCTTGGCTTTTTCCATGTCAGCCAGCGCCCCTGCCTCATCCCCTTGCGCCTGCCTGATGCGTGCTGACCAAACGTAGCCATCTAAGCCACTGATTTCACTCCAGCGCTTAAACAGCGCCAGCCCTTCTGCCGACAGGGCGGCCGCTTTATCTAGCTGATTCCACTCGCGGTAGATTTCACCCATGCCCAGTTTAGCATTGCTCATGACGGGTAACGGCCGTTTCTGCCCATCCACTGCCAAAACTATGGCCTGCTCATAATAATCTTTCGCCGCAAACAATCGCCCCGCTAAAATGGAGGATTCGGCCACGTGCGTCAGGCAGATAACTTGAGACATGACGTTGTTAGCCTCTGCACAAACTTTAGCTGCCGTTAACAAACTGTCAATCGCAATGTCAACATCCCCGTTTAACATTTGTGCCAACGCCATGTTTTGCATGACCACACTGTGCAAGAAAAGATTCTCCGGCGGCAGTAATTCCAGTGCTTTTTCTGAGTAGTAGGTACTGGCTTCTAGCTGTCCTTGGAAGGCGGCTATAAGGCTGCGCAGCACGTTGACCTCGCCCGTCGTCTTGCCATTGCTGTACGCCAGTGCCTCTTGCAGATATGCCTCAATGGTCTTGAAAGATTGCCCGGCCAGCAGCATCGCGCCTGCTTGATACACAAACAACAACGGATATTTTCCCATGGTTTCATGGGATAGTGAGCCAATCCAGTTGAGCAAGATATCGATTTCGCTGCGCATCAAATATGTGTCTGCCACTTGCATAATAAGTTCTGCTGCCCGGTCTTGTGTCATGCTCTGTAAATAATGGTGGATCGCTTCCGGCAAACGGCCGTTTTCCTCATACCATTCTCCCGCCAAGGCATGCAGCACCGGGATACGTTCTGGTTTTGTCTGTGCCAATCGCTGACGCAGCAAATCAGCGAACAAATGGTGGTAACGATACCAGAACCGTGCCTCATCCAGGGAGATGATGAAAAGGTTAGTGCGGTCGAGGTATTCGAGAATGGCCTGGCAATTCAGATGGAAGATGGAAGATGAGGGATTGGTTTGTGTGCCTTGCTTGAATGCTTCATCGGCAGTTATTAACTTCTGGCACAACTCGGCACACAGTTTGTCAAGAACGGCCGTTTGCCGCAAAAAGTGTTGAATTTCTGGAGGTTGGCGCTGCCATACCTCTTCCATAAGATAGTCAAGCACGTAGCGGTGACTGCCGGTGAACGCTGCCAGGAAGCCATCCACGTCATCTTGGCCTTGCATGGAGAGTGCTGCCATTTGGAGGCCGGTAATCCAGCCTTCGGTGCGTGCGGACAGGGTGCTGATGGCTTCTTCATGTAGAGCCAGGCCCATCACTTCGTTTAAGAATTGCGCCGCTTCTGCTTGGGAAAATGCCAGGTCATTTTGTCGAATCTCCACGAGCAAATTACGCCCACGCAGACGTGCCAGCGGCAGCGGCGGGTCTTGTCGGGTCGTCATGATGAGGTGCATATGGGGAGGCGTGTGATCGAGCAAGAAGGCGATGCCCTTGTGGATGTTGTCATCTTCAATGAGATGGTAATCATCTAGAACAAGCGTAACAGGGTGAGGAATGTCGCGTGGTCGCCGTGAGGTGGTCGTTGTCAAGGCATTGAGCAGATCTGTGAGGAACCCAGCCACAGCGACGGGAACCTGCTCGTCTAAAATACTGGTCACATCATCTGGTAAATTGGGAACGGCCGTTTGTAAGGCTGCTACCACATACCGCCAAAACCGCATCGGGTCGTTGTCATTTTCATCCAGTGAAAGCCAGGCGATAGAAAAAGGAGGCATTTCTGCTTTTTTATTTCTGCCTGCTGCCATCTGGTTGATCCACTCTACCACTAACGTCGTTTTGCCAAAGCCAGCAGGAGCCGAGATCAGGGCAAACGGCCGTTGCTGCACCCCGTCCAAACGCGCCAACAGTGGTGGCCTGGCTACAATCTCTTGCCGCAGGGGAGGTGCAAATAACTTGGTCTTCAAAATTCGCGTCATCATAGCTGCTAGAAATTATAAGAACCTCTGTCCCAGGAGCAAACAGAATGCGATATGGGTTTTCTGTAAAAATGGCGCACTACGAACCTAAGGAGTTTGTAGTACGTGCTTTAGCACGTAAAAATGGCGCACTAAAGTGCGCATTACGAACCTAAGGAGTTTGTAGTATGTGCTTTAGCACGTAAAAATGGCGCACTAAAGTGCGCATTACGAACCTAAGGAGTTTGTAGTATGTGCTTTAGCACGTAAAAATGGCGCACGAGAACCCCCAGGTTTGTTTGTAGTACGTGCTTGAGCGCGTAAAAATGGCGCACTAAAGTGCGCACTACGAACCTAAGGAGTTTGTAGTATGTGCTTGAGCGCGTAAAAGCGATCTACATTTCATGTTTCTGGCTTGCGCTTGTTTCTTGACACATTAGCTTCCTCACGTCACACTTGGGTGCTATGTGCGCATCTATAAATACGTTACGTAACTGATGGAGGCGCTTCAAGTAACCTTTCCCCCTGAAAAACGGGGAGTAATTTTTAGACGGTCGCTATGACCTCGATTTTAAATTTTGAGGGGGGTGCCGAGCGCACTTCTCAGTTTTGGAAAGTGATAACATCATGATAAAAGCAATTATTTTTGACTTTGACGGTACGATTTTAGATTCAGAAATTACGGAATATCTTTCCTGGAAAGAAACATACGCTTCTTTTGGTCAAGAGCTGCCCCAAGATGCCTGGTTGAACAGCATCGGGGGAGTTGGTCTGTTTCATCCATATCAGAAATTAGAGGAACTGGTAGGACGCCCTTTGGAGAAGGAAACCATCCTGAAGGAGCGGTGGCAGCGAGACTGGTCTATGTTGGTGCAGCAGCCAGTGATGCCAGGGGTAATGGATTATTTGCAGACAGCGAGACAACTAGGATTGAAAACGGCCGTGGCGTCTAGCTCCGCGCATGACTGGGTCGATAGAAATCTGGAACGTCTGGGTCTCATGGATCAATTTGATACGATTTGCTGCCGGGATGATGTCGGTGGCAAAAGCAAGCCTGATCCCGATGTGTATAGGGCAACATTGGCAGCCCTGCATATCTCTGCTGAAGAAGCGTTGGCCATCGAAGATTCTCCCAATGGCATGGTTGCTGCTCAGGCAGCTGGTATCTTTTGTGTTGTGGTGCCCAATGAGTTAACCAGCCAGATGCAGTTTGCTCAGCCTGATTATCGCATTACGTCCCTGGCTGACATGCCGCTTAAGCAGCTGTTGACGTATGTGTCTGCGAATGGAGCCCCTTTTCTAAACAGCAATGCAAAGCGCATCCGGGAATTTCATGCGGCTGTGGGGTCTCCACTGCCCAACTCCCTCACCATGCGTGACGCCGAGCATTTGGCTTTGCGGCATAGGTTGATTGCAGAAGAATATGAGGAGGTAACGGCCGTTTATCAAGAAATTATTGCTGCCCTCCAAGATGGAAAAGCTGTTGACCCCGTGACCTCACTCACCCCGCTCGTCCACGAATTGGCTGATTTGCTCTACGTGGTTTATGGGGCTATTGAATCGTTCGGCATTGATGCTGATGCTGTCTTTAGTGAAGTTCACCGGGCTAACTTGCAAAAAGCGGGCGGGCCACGGCGTGAAGATGGCAAAATTCTCAAACCACCGGGCTGGCAGCCTGC
>PDQY01000043.1 GCA_002746795.1 Chloroflexota bacterium
GTGAGTTTCCTGGGGGTGTGAAGGCAACACCAGTTGCCCGCCGGATTGCCAAGGAAAACAAGATTGATTTGACCCGTGTCCATGGCTCGGGGGCTGAAGGTCGCATCCGTAAAAGTGATGTGGAGGCGTATCTTACCTGGCCGCAAGCTGACGCCGCTCCGGCTGCTTTTTCTGCCACACCGATCCCCGTAGGGCCTGAGACGGAAGAAATCCCGACCAGCCGGCTGCGTCAGGCTATTGCCCGCCGCATGGTGGAATCCAAAACGACGGTGCCTCATTTCTATGTCACCAGTGAGATCGACATGAAGCCGATCATGGATTTGCGCCAGCAAATTAACAGCACGCTGGCAGCAAAGGGCATTAAGGTTTCGATTAACGATATGATCGTAAAGGCGACGGCTATGGCTCTGCGCGAGTTTCCGAATCTCAATGCCAACTTTGCCGGTGATAAAATTGTTCGTCATAACATAATTAACGTGGGAACGGCCGTTGCAGTTGAAGGTGGTCTGCTCACCGTCGTTCAGAAAAACACAGACATCACCCCGTTGGTTCAAGTTGCCGTGGAAAATCGGAACATGATTCTGCGTTCTCGTGAAGGCAAAGTAAAGCCAGAAGATGTAGAGGGTGGCACCTTTACCGTCAGTAACTTGGGTGCCTTTGATGTCGAACATTTCGTGGCCATCATCAATCCACCAGATGCCGCTATTCTAGCTGTTGGCTCTGTCCAGCAACTGCCCGTTGTCGTTGATGGGGAATTGGCTGTGGGTTGGCGCATGAAAGCGACCATCTCCGCTGATCACCGCGTTACCGATGGTGCCGAAGCAGCCCAGTTCATGCAAACCTTGAAAGCAATTATGGAGCATCCCCTACAACTTCTGCTTTAAGATTCTTTTGCCGGGATTAAGGGATAAAGCTTAAAAAATCTCTTAATCCCTGCTTCTTTTTCTTCCTTGCCATCACCACGCTTTTAGACACTCCTCTGCCCATATCGTCCCCTTTTTCTAGCATAGTGACCGTCTAAAAATTACTCTCCGTTTTTCACGGGGAAAGGTTACTGGGATCACATCCAGCAATTCCGCAATTTATTTCTGGATGTGTCCGTAGTATAGCTCCGTTTAAAAATCTGCTATACTAAGCATAATATGTTCACATAATGCAACAGCATCATGAGCATATTTGGCTGGCTGAAAAACAAATACACGTTGTTTTCACATTGTGTACAACCGGTTTCAACCGCGCCCAATCATTCAGGTAAGAAGCATTTTAATTCATGTGGAGGTAGTGTCATGGCCACAATCTTAGTAATCGATGATGACGAATTAGTCTCACGCACGTTGCAACGCGCTTTAAAGCTGTATGGCTACCAAGTGATGGTGGCTAACAGTGGGGCGGCTGGCTTGCAAACGGCTCGTCGTCATCGCCCCGACCTATTTATTTTAGATATTATGATGCCTGGTGCAGATGGGTATCAGGTTTGCCGACAAATTCGAGGAGATCCATTGTTAGCTGAGCTGCCTGTTCTCTTTTTAACGGCCAAAGTTAAAGATGAAGATAAAATCGAAGGCTTTCGGGCGGGGGCGGATGATTACTTGAGTAAACCATTTAATATGGAAGAGTTGCAATTACGGGTTAAGGCCATTTTGCGACGCATGAATCCGGTAAAATCAGAACAGAAGCCGCCAACGGAAGTTGTTGTGGGCAATGTCACCCTGGACTGTCGCACCTTCAAGGTAATGTCTCCCAATGGCACGGCTTTGCTCACCAATGTGCAATTTGATTTGTTGTATCATCTTATGAGCCATGCGGATCAAGTTTTTAACAGCCAACAGTTGTTACAAGATGTTTGGGATTATCCTCAAGATACAGGTAGTCCTGAACTTGTTCGCGCTCACGTTAAGAATTTGCGGGAAAAAATCGAACCAGTCTCCAGCAGTCCAATTTACATTCGCACCATTCAAGGGCATGGTTATACGTTTTCTTCTGCAGCCACAACTGAGTAAATCGGTTTCGAGATAAATATGAGGAGAAGTGTCAGCGGGTCTTAGGACTGACGATGAAATAAAACATGGAATAGCATCGTCTGTTTCAAGGAGCGGTAAGGAAACGGCTTCGTCGTGTTATTTAATTTCTGTTCCTGAGGTGCCCCCTGACGCTTTTTAGGTAAACTGTTGTCAATGAGTGTGATGATCCATCCTGCTGCTGATCCCCCTGCCCGAATCTTGCTTGTTGATGATGAGCCGGAAATTGCAGAGTCTTTATCGGACTTTTTGATCAGAAAAGAACAGTATGATGTCTCTTTGGCGGAAACGGGTGAAGAAGCCATTGACATCATGGAGCAAATGCTAACAGACCAAATTGAGTTGGATTTGGTGCTGCTTGACATGCGTATGCCCGGGATTTCTGGACTGGATGTCTTAAATTGGATTCGAGAACATCCGGTGCTGCAGTATACGCGGGTTGTCTTGGTTACGGCCGCCGCTGGCAGCGAGGAGAAGGTTGAGGCGCTTTCTGCGGGGGCGGACGATTACATCACCAAACCTTTTTATCCTAAAGAGTTATTAGCTCGTGTCAAAACGATTTTGCGCACGCAGCAATTGGAAAAGCAGCTTCAACGTCAAAGCCAACAATTATCATTTTTGAACCATATCGGTCAGGAATTGGCCGCTGTTTTAGAGACTCAGGATGTTTTGACAACGGCCGTTTCCGGGGCGCAACAAGTCTTTGAACTAGAAACAATGTCAGCCTACATGTTAGAAGGTGGGCAGCTGCGCTGCCGTGCTGTATTGGGACAAAATAGTCATGATCATCCAGCAGATTACCCCCATATCCGCCCGGGAGCAGGGTTTATCGGCCAGGCATTTGTAGCAAAGCGGCCAGCACGTTTAAACGATACCGGAGCAGATGATCGGTATGATCAACGGATAGACGCTCCACCAAACATCACAGTATCCACCCTCATCACAGCACCCATTATCGTGCGCAAACGAGCCGTAGGCATATTAGCAGGCTACAACAAGAGAAACGGCCGTTTCACAGAAATTGATCTCGAATTATTCGCTTCCCTCGCCATCTCAGTCAGCGAAGCCATCGAAAACGCCTGGCTCTTTCAACGCATTCGCCTCAGGCAAAAAGAGCTGCTGGCAAACCGCAACACATTGCAAGCACTCATCGACGGTATCCCCCACCCCATCTATACCATCAACGACAAATTTCAGCTCGTCTCCATTAACAGCAGCAAACTTACCCCACTCGATACATCTCATAAACTCACTGGAGAAATCTGTTACAAGGCATTTTACCAGCGCGAGACACCTTGCGAGCATTGTCAGGTTACAGCCAGCATTCATCACAAAATAGCCCAGGGGTGGTCTGTTAAATGGCGTGGGGAAGATCATATTCCTCGTGAATGGGAAGTAAACGCCTATCCCATTCCTGGCAACAAATCAGACTCCGCCAGTGCAGTTATCCTCTGGCAAGATCGAACTGAAGAGCGCCAACTTGAAAGCTCCTTACTGCAAGCCGGTAAATTAGCTGCAATTGGTCAACTAGCGGCTGGCGTGGCCCACGAAATCAACAATCCCCTAACCGCCATCAACGCCAACGCAGAAATGCTCAAAATGTTCATCCCCCCAGAAGATGAGATTTATGAAGCAGTCGATTTAATCGCTCAAGCAGGTGAACGTGCCACCAAAGTCGTGCGCGGGTTACTGGACTTTGCTCGCCAGGAACAATATCGCTTCACAGTTGGCAGCATAAACAGTTCCATTCGGCAAGCGCTGGATCTCGTCAGCTACCAGCTGCAAACCGCAAACATCAAAGTCATTGAAAACTATGGGGACAACTTACCCCCCATTACAGCAAGTTGGGAACATCTAAAAAGTGTATGGCTAAACTTGTTTGTCAATGCCCGAGATGCAGTCGAGGGAATCGAAGAAAAGCGACAAATTGACATCACAACCTGTCTGGCTGATGAAAACTGTTGCATTCAAGTGTTAATTAGCGATAATGGAAAAGGCATGTCCGCCGCAGAAGCAGAACATATTTTTGAACCCTTTTACACAACAAAAGACCCAGGCAAAGGCACAGGTTTGGGATTAGCAACCAGCCATCGTATCATAGAGCAGCATGATGGTGATATAACTGTCGTAAGTCATCCTAATGAAGGAACAACTTTTATCATTCGTCTTCCCATAAATCAAGAAGATGAACAGCAGCAATCCAGAAATCATGATCCATAAACCGACTCCAGCCGAAGTTAATATAGGTGATGTATTAAGACTTGCGTTGCCACTTAGTACAACCGTTGTAGCAGAGAATAATCAGGCAAAAAGAAATGTCAATTGGGCGGTTATGCTGACAAGCTGGCAAAACATCCAGGAACAAATTGCTGCCAACGATTTTGTGGTCATTCCGCCAAACGTACAGCAGCAAGCATCCACAACTGCGTTAACAAACCACTTTGAAACTTTTGCAAAATTACAAGTGGCGGGCATCTTACTTTTCAACAATGTTGCCGATCTGGTCATTGACAAAGCAAGCACGCTCAATCTGCCCTTACTCATCTCTCCGCCCAGCGTCACAGTGAGAGAAGTGTATCAATCGATTGTTTATTTGCTGGCAGACCGCCAATCAGCAACGACAGAACGTGGTATGCAGCTGTACCGCAAACTTTCTGAAATGTCCCGTGAAGAGCAAGGGTTGCAAGCGATGACTGATGTCATATGCAAACTGACAGGCAAGATCATCGTCATTCAAGATAAACGGCTTGAAATCAAAGCGATCAGTGCGCCTCATAACACAGACATTGATGTGGCTGAATTGGAAGAGATATTGACCCATCGGGAAGAGCTGCCAGCTGTCTTGCGGAATCGGAAAGCAGCTGCCAAAGCGCGTCAAAGTCACTGGCAGCAAATCCTGCCCGTCAAAAACTTGGGACGATTGGTCAGCCCTATTGTTTCTGGTGACAGAGCGCGTGGTTATCTCTCCATCATTGGGCCAGCCGATGCGCTAGATATGCTCGACACCCTCACCGTAGAGCATGGCGCCGCAGCTTGTGCTTTGGAAATGGCAAAAGCCAAGGCGGTGAGTGAAGCCAAGAAGGCTCTGCGTGGCAATTTCTTGGAAGGTCTACTGGCTGGAACATTGCCTAACAAGGAAATTGACCGTCTCTCCAGTCGCCTGGATCACGATACCAATTCCCCTCACGCCATCATGACGTTTACCTGGGCTGACATAGAGGCTCCATCTATCCGCCGCTTGGAAACAACGATCAACTGGCTGCTGCGTAACCACAGCCGCCCAGCCCTGGTTCACATTTATGGCGATCAACATGCCTGCGTCTTTCAATCACTACGACCAGGGGAAGATATGGAATCGGCTCACCAACTGGCACGCCGGTTGTTTGAGCAAATCGATGCTGAATATCCAAAGACTCATCTCATCGCCGGTATCAGCGGCCCAGCAGAAACGCTTGATGAATGGCCGCGCGTGTATCAAGAGGCTTTGCAAGCGATGCAGTTAGGGCAAAGATTACACATGCATCAGATGGTTGATTTTGAGAGCCTGGGTATTTACCGTTTGTTGGGCAAGTTGGAGGATATAACGGCCGTTCAGGCGTTCACGAACCAAGTCATCGGTCCCTTGGTAGAGTATGATGAGCAGCACCGCAGCACATTGGTGCAAACGATTGATGAATACTTCAACCATCACGGCAATATCAGCCAAACAGCCGAAGCCCTCTTCATCCACCGCAACACCTTGCTCTATCGCCTCGACCGAATCCAAGAGCTTACAGACCACAATCTCAACCAAGCAAACATGCGCCTGGCGCTGCACTTGTCTCTCAAATTGTGGCAGCTGCGGCCGGAAACTTGACATTCCCCTCAGTCAGCGAACAGGAAACCGCAAAAACTCCTCCCTGTTTCTCTACACAGATAAGTGATTTGTGCTGTCCCCCCCCTGCCACTTTATTGTGCAATCTGCACAAGTGCAAATTTGGCTATGTTGTGCTGAATAAACTATAGACGGTAAGGGAAACGGCCGTTAACCTTATGCACATTGAGATATATTAAATAACATAAATTTTTGCACAAATGAAACCATACTTGAACGTCCTCCTTATTAGCTTTATTGACTTGATCCTTATTATTGTTGTCAAGGATCCGTATACAGTTGGGTAAGAGAGGTAACGCAGACACACGCAAGTTAAACTCAAGACCGCCCAACAGGGCGGTTTTTTTTTGCATTTTGTACAACCATCATTCAACGACCAGGAAAGATCGTGAATCATGCTCACAAAGGAGGAGCAAGAATATGAGTGAACTAAAAACTGGCGGTCAAATTATTTGGGAATGCCTGATGAAAGAAGGCGTCGAAACTGTATTCGGTTTACCGGGTGGCGCAATCCTACCGGCCTATGATGACCTGATGAAATACGAATACCCCGTCCATCATGTCCTCGTGACCCATGAACAAGGTGCCTCTCACATGGCTGATGGCTATGCTCGTGCCACCGGCCGCACCGGTGTCTGCATCGCCACCTCTGGCCCTGGTGCCACCAACCTGATAACGGGTTTGGGCACAGCCTACATGGACTCCGTGCCCCTGGTAGCCATCACCGGCCAGGTACCAAACTCCTTGTTAGGGCGTGATGGCTTCCAGGAAGCAGACGTACAAGGCGTTAGCTTACCCGTCACCAAGCACAACTACTTGATCACAGACATCAAAGAGTTGGCTCCCGCCATCAAAGAAGCCTTCTACATCGCCAGCACCGGCCGTCCAGGTCCCGTTCTCGTTGACGTGTGTAAAGATGTTTTGCAAGCTAAAACAGAGTTTAAATATCCAGAAAAAATCCATCTCCCTGGTTACAAACCCAATTTGAACGCCCCTGATTCGACAGCTGTTACCCGGGCGGCAAAATTGCTCAACGAAGCCAAAAAACCGCTCATCATCGCCGGACAAGGTGTTTCCATTGCTCACGCCGAAAAAGAGCTTTTGGAATTGGCCGAAAAAGCCAACATTCCCGTTGCTACCAGCTTGCTGGGCATCGGCACCTTCCCTGGTACGCATCCCTTGGCAATCGCGTGGGGCGGCATGCATGGTGAAGCGTACACCAACTATGCCATGCAAGATTGTGATGTCATGTTTGCTGTCGGCGCTCGTTTAGATGACCGTCTGACTGGCGTTTTCGATCTATTCGCGCCAAACGCAAAAATCATCCATGTTGACATCGATCCCTCCGAAATGGGCAAAAATATCACCATTAACACGCCCATTGTCGGTGATGCGCTGCTCACCTTGAAAGAGCTGCTGCCACAAGTAAACAACAACGAGCATCCCACCTGGCTGGCTCAAATTCAAGAGTGGAAAGCAGAAACAAGCGACCGCGACATTTTAACCCAAGAGACTGATGAACTGGTGGCACCTTACGTCATTCAGCAAATGTGGCATGCCACCAACGAAGGCGACGCCACCATTGTTTCTGACGTAGGCCAGCATCAAATGTGGGAAGCCCAATACTTCTACCACACCAAGCCACGCAGTCTGCTAACCTCTGGTGGGGCAGGCACGATGGGCTATGCGCTGCCAGCGGCCATCGGCGCCCAAATGGGAGTGCCCGATGAAGAGGTTTGGGTTGTAGCAGGTGATGGTGGCTTTCAGATGACAATGTCTGAACTCTCCACCCTCAGGCAAGAGCGGCTGCCCATTAAAATAGCCATCATCAACAATGGCTTCCTGGGCATGGTGCGCCAATGGCAAGATGTGTTCTACAACAAACGTCACTCCGGTACACCCCTGTTCAATCCTGACTTCGTGAAACTGGCTGAAGCCTATGGCATCTCAGCCATCGCTGTCACCAAGAAAGAAGATGCTTACGCTGCTATCAAGCAGGCACAAGAACATGATGGCCCCTTCTTGATTGACTTCCAAGTGGAAGAATTTACTAACGTGTATCCAATGGTTGCTCCTGGTAAGAGCAACGTCGATATGATTCGCCGTCCAATGCCGGCCGGTATGGAGGATGAAGAGTAATGAGCGAGAAAAAACTGAAACGCCACACCATGATTGCCTGGATGGAAAACAAACCCGGTGTTTTGAACCGTGTTGCCAGTTTATTCCGTCGTCGTAATTTCAACATTGAGAGTTTAGCCGTGGGCCATAGTGAAACCCCCGGCATCAGCCGCATGACTTTTGTCGCTCGGGGCAATGAGCGAGAACTGCGCCAGGTGCAAACACAGCTCGATAAACTCATCCATGTCGTAGATATTCAAGATGTTTCTGATGAACCGGTGGTGATGCGTGAATTGGCGTTGATCAAGGTGAGAGCCGACAACGGCAGCCGTGCCCAAGTGATGCAGTTGGTTGATATTTACCGTGCCCGCGTCATTGATGTCGATATGGACACGCTCATTGTGCAAATTGTCGGTCCAGAGGATCGAGTGCAATCTTTCATCAAGCTGTTGAGCAACTTTGGTATTGAAGAGATGACACGTACTGGTCGAGTGGCTATGATACGTGGCCCGAAAAGTCAGAAACAACATGAAGTTGAAGAAGCTGTTGCAAGTTATAGCAATGGGGATGGACAGTAATCTGTAAACGGTCAATGGCAATCAGGAAAGCGGTGCCTGACCGATAACGGATTACCGATTACCCAATAGTGAAAAAGAGGAGATTAAAATTGGCTAACATTTATTACGATCAAGATGCAGACCTTAGTTTATTGGATGGCAAGACTATTGCCATTATCGGTTATGGCAGTCAGGGACATGCCCATTCATTGAATCTCAAGGATTCTGGTGTGGATGTGGTTGTGGGGCTGTATGAAGGCAGCAGTTCCTGGGCCGTGGCTGAAAGTAACGGTCTGACGGTGAAAACGACCGCTGACGCTGCCGCTGCAGCAGATGTGATCATGATTTTGGCACCTGATACAAAGCAGGCTGCCATTTATAAGGAATCTATCGAACCCAATCTGACCGCAGGGAAGACGCTCATGTTTGGGCATGGCTTCAATATCCGTTACAGTCAGATTATCCCGCCAGCAGATGTGGATGTGAGCATGGTGGCGCCAAAATCACCAGGCCATCGCGTGCGTGAGGTTTATGTGGAAGGTGTCGGTACGCCTGGTTTGGTGGCTGTGCATCAGGATGCCAGTGGCAATGCTAAAGCGTTTGCGCTGGCTTATGCAAAAGCGATTGGCTGCACTAAAGCAGGCGCCTTAGAAACGACTTTTACCGAGGAAACGGAGACGGATCTGTTCGGTGAGCAAGCTGTTTTGTGCGGTGGTGTCAGCGCGTTGGTTGAAGCTGGGTTCAATACCCTGGTGGAAGCAGGATACCAGCCGGAAATCGCTTATTTTGAATGTTTGCATGAGTTGAAGCTCATCGTGGATCTGATGTATCAAGGTGGCTTAAGCTACATGCGTTACAGTATCAGTGACACGGCGGAGCATGGCGATTATTCAGCTGGTCCGAAGATTGTCACGGAGCAAACGAAAGAGGCAATGCGCCAAATTTTGGCCGACATCCAATCGGGTGCTTACGCTGAGGGCTGGATTGATGAGAATGTAAACGGCCGTTCTTGGTTCAACAAACGCCGGGCAGAGGCACGTAGCAGTCAGTTGGAAAGCGTAGGCAAGAAATTACGTGGGATGATGCCTTGGTTGCAAGCTAAAGTTATTGAATAAGAAATGTCAGGTTCGTAGTCACGTACCTTTGCCCCCTAACTAAATAATCCAGTAGTCGGGTTTCAGTCACTGCGCCTCCATCAATTCCGTACTTATTTATGGGTGCGCTTCAAGTGACCTTTACCTGGAAAAAACGGGGACTAAGTTTTAGACAGTCATTATGTCAATTGTCAATGTCGACTCAAACAGGGCGTGACTACAAACCAGTTTTTAGGAGCAGTTGAAAATGGATGAAAGCGATGTTACCCCAAAAGAAGATGATGTCGTTGTTATTTTTGATACCACATTGCGTGATGGTGAACAATCCCCAGGCGCAACCTTAAATACAGAAGAAAAACTAGAAATCGCCCGGCAACTTTCCCGCCTTGGCGTAGACATCTGCGAAGCTGGTTTCCCCATCGCTTCCCAAGGTGATTTCGACGCAGTGCGCCGTATCGCGGAGGAAGTAGGTCCGCTTACCGAAGGTCGCAAATCCGGCAAGCCAATGGTCATCGCCGGACTTGCGCGGGCAAATAAAACAGACATCAAACGAGCGTATGATGCGGTTAAAGCGGCTCCGCGTCACCGCATCCACACTTTTTTGGCAACCAGCGACATCCATTTGCAGCACAAACTCAAGATAGACCGCGAAGAATGCATTGAGCAAGTTATTGAAGCCGTCACTTATGCCAAATCTTTGTGCGACGACATCGAGTTTTCGCCAGAAGACGCCGGTCGTTCTGACCCTGATTTTCTGGTTCAGGTGTTGGGGGAAGCAATCAAGGCGGGTGCCACCACCTTGAACATTCCTGACACCGTCGGCTACACTACCCCAGAAGAGTTTGGCAATTTGATCAAATACTTGATCGAGAAAACGCCCGGTTCTGATAAAGTTATCTGGTCCGTCCATTGCCACAATGACCTGGGTTTGGCTACAGCCAACACGCTGGCTGGTGTGCAGAATGGCGCTCGCCAGATGGAAGTGACCTTGAATGGTATCGGCGAGCGGGCTGGTAACACCTCGCTAGAAGAAGTGGTAATGGCCATCGCCACTCGTCCGCAAACTTACGATGTGGGCACCCACATCGATACCACGCAAATCACCCGCACCAGCCGCATGGTCAGTGCTTACACAGGCATGGTCATACAGCCAAACAAAGCGATTGTGGGCGCCAATGCGTTTGCCCATGAGGCTGGCATTCATCAAGATGGTATGCTGAAAAACCAACAGACGTATGAAATTATGCGACCTGAAACGGTTGGCCTGACCGCTTCAAAGCTGGTCATGGGCAAACATTCTGGGCGTCATGCCTTCCGGGTACGCATTGAAGAATTGGGTTATGATGACCTGTCGCAGGAAGAATTGAACGCTGCGTTTACCCGTTTCAAGAATCTGGCTGACAAGAAAAAAGTGGTGACAGATGCTGATATCGAAGCCATTATCGCTGATGAAATTTACCAACCACCGGAAATCTGGAAGTTGAATCACATTCAGGTATCTTGTGGAGATCACAGCATGCCCACGGCCTCGGTTAGCTTGACTGGCCCGGATGGTCATACCTACCAGGATGCGGCTTTGGGCACAGGTCCGGTAGATGCGGTTTATGAGGCTGTTAATCGCATTGTGGGGATCAACAATCGACTAACGGAATTTGTGATTAACGCGGTAACTGAAGGTTTGGATGCCATCGCGGAAACGACGATCCGCATTCAACCAATTGATGATGACACTACCTGCGGTTTCAATCCACAAACCAGCCAACCTTACTCGCGCACGTACAGTGGTCACGGAGCCAGCACAGATATTGTGGTTGCCAGCGCTCGCGCTTACATCAGTGCCTTGAATAAGATGTTGGCGGCTCAGGAAGAGCAGTCAAGTGAAGTGATGGTGACTGTGTAGTTATCAACCAAAGACCTGGCAGGTTTAGGAAGCTGTTGCTTACGCATGGTAGTTTGTTATACAAAAATACCTGAGGTACAAAAATATGGCTAAGTTTTACGACGAATTAGATGATTTCTTGACGAAATTCATTGCAGAACAGAAGATTTTTTTTACGGCGACAGCACCGGCTAACGGCCGTTTGAATCTAAGTCCCAAAGGCATGGATACCTTCCGGGTGTTGAGCAGTACGCAGGTATCATTCATGAACTTGACGGGTAGTGGTAATGAAACGGCAGCACATTTGGCGGAAAACGGCCGTTTAACCATCATGTTTTGCAGCTTTACTGAGAAACCCCTTATTTTGCGGCTCTATGGCACAGGCAAAGCAGTTCACCCACGTGATGAGGCTTGGGCTGAGTTGGCACCGTTGTTCCCTGAATCCGTGGGGAATCGCCAGGTTATCTTGATGGACATCGAATCCATCCAAAGCGCCTGCGGCTTTGCTGTGCCTTTTTACGAGTATCAGGGCGAACGGGATCAGCTAACTCGTTGGACAGTTAATCAAGGTGAAGAAGGTATCCAAACGTATTGGGAAAATCGAAATCAGGTCAGCATTGACGGACAACCGACCTTTTTGTTGGAAGAAGCTGCATGAATCAAGCAACGATTGCAGATATGCTAAATGTCATTGAAACAACACGCGGTGGCAGAATTTCTTCCGCCGAAGTGAAAGCAAATTTTGATGGCGTTGAAACGGCCGTTTTACTTCCCACACCGCCGACATCTTCAGCAACGCGCTCAGTTTCAAACCAGCTAGTTTTGACTGCATCGTCTCCACCTTCGCCATCCATCATGATCGTTCAGAAGAGGCGTATGCCAGCTTATACAACAAAGTGTACCAGTGGTTGAAACCAGGTGATTGCTTCTTTTGCTGCGCTCACGTGGCGGATGGCAACGATTATCTAATCGCCATGAATTTAGCAAGCTGGTATGATTTCATCACGCCGCAGTGACCAGAACATGTAAACGACCGATTCATTGATGGTGCTTGCCGCGAGGATTCCCCACTTTCCATGCAACAACACTTTCAGTTCCTGACCAACGCTGGATTTGGCACCATTGATACGCTCTGGAAAAAGCAAATTTTCGGCATTTACATTAAATAACTGTTCCCCTCTCTCCTGCCCGCACACGTCAGGTGAGAGGGCAGAAAACAGCACTTCTTAAAAACAAACTGCAAGCTCGCAGAGAGCGCAAAGAAAACTTAAATCGTTGCGTCCTTCGCGCCCTTTGCGGTAAAAAGAGACATGAATCAGAAAGGTAACATGACAACAAATGACACAGTATGGCAAGGTGAAGTACTTACGCAAACGTACTTGGAAGGCGTACGCGGTGCCATTCCGCTTGCCAATGAACAAATCGACATCATGCTGCGTCTTATTCGTGCTTCTCAACCGGAGATCAACTGGGTGTTGGATTTAGGCTGCGGGGATGGCATCTTGGGAACGGCCGTTCTCGAACAATACCCACAAGCCCACGGCGTCTTCATCGACTTCTCTGAACCGATGCTCACCGCCGCCAAACAACGCCTAAATGACAACCCAAAAGCTTTTACCATCCTCCAAGACTACGGCGAACGTGACTGGCTGAAAAAGATACAAAAACTTCTCGATTCACCATTCACCAGCGATAGCAAGTCGCCCATCATCTCATTATTCGACGTAATCGTCTCAGGCTATTCCATCCACCATCAACCCGACGAACGCAAAAAGGAAGTGTACACCGAGCTGTTTAACCTGTTAAAGCCCGGTGGCATTTTCATCAACATCGAACACGTGGCCTCAGCCGATCCCTGGCTGGAACGTCGTTTTCAAGAGCTGTTCGTTGACAAAATCTACCAATTGCAACTGCAAAATGGTGCCAACAAAACCTGGGAAGAAGTCGCTCAGGAATACTACAACCGCCCTGACAAAGACGCCAACATCCTGGCACCCGTTGAAGACCAATGCAGCTGGCTGCGCGACATCGGCTATGAAAAAGTGGACATCTATCTGAAAATATTTGAACTGGCCATCTTCGGCGGCATAAAACCAAAATAAAATCTCACGCAGAGACGCAGAGGCGCAAAGGGAAAATCCGCGTCATCCGTGTTTATCCGTGTCCTAAAGAATTAAGGAGAAAGTATGGAGAACCAACCCCAAACCATCATCGACAAAATCTGGGAAAACCACATCGTCGTCGATGAGCCGGGCAGCCCGGCAGTATTGTACATAGACCTGCACCTTGTCCACGAGGTCACCTCCCCGCAGGCCTTCTCTGGCTTGCGCGAACGAGGCTTAAAAGTAAGACGGCCGTCGCAAACATTAGCCACGATGGATCACAGCATCCCCACCACCCCGTTAGCTGTGCCTATCTACGACCAGATTGCGGCCAAGCAAATTGCTACCCTCGAGAAAAATTGCGCCGACTTCGGCATTGAACTCTACGGCATGCACAGCAAAAATCGCGGCATCGTCCACGTTATCGGACCAGAAAACGGCTTCACCCAACCTGGCATGACCATCGTCTGCGGTGACAGCCATACCGCTACCCATGGCGCATTTGGTGCCTTGGCCTTTGGTATCGGCACCAGCGAAGTGGAACACGTGCTGGCTACCCAATGCCTGCTGCAAACCAAACCGAAAACCTATGCTGTCAATGTGGAAGGTGAACTGAAGCCGGGTGTATCCGCCAAAGACATCATCCTGGCCCTCATCGCCAAAATCGGGGTCGGTGGTGGCACTGGCCACGTCTTTGAATATCGTGGTTCCGCCATCCGCGCCTTAGAGATGGAACAACGCATGACCATCTGTAACATGAGCATCGAAGGAGGCGCTCGCGCTGGTCTCGTGGCTCCCGATGAGAAAACCTTCGCTTACCTCAACGGGCGCGACCGTGTACCGCAAGGCGCAGCCTGGGACGAAGCAGTTGCATACTGGAAAACCCTCACCAGTGATGAAGGCGCTGTCTACGACAAGGAAGTCACCATCAATGCCTCAGCGCTGGAACCGATGATCACCTACGGCACCAATCCGGGTCTCGGTATCCACATCACGGAACCCATTCCTGATCCGATGAGCATCCCGGATGTCAGTGAACGCCAAACAGTGATCAAGGCCTTAGACTACATGGGGCTACAACCAGGCAGCTCGCTGCTCGGTCAGCCGCTGGATGTCGTCTTCATCGGCAGCTGCACAAACTCCCGCATTTCAGACTTGCGCCTGGCTGCGGGGCTGATGAAAGGCAAAAAAGTGAACGATAGCACACGCGTCATGGTCGTGCCTGGCTCCCAACAGGTCAAGAAACAAGCTGAAAAAGAGGGGCTCGACGTTATCTTCAAAGAAGCTGGCGCAGAATGGCGTGAAGCAGGCTGCTCTATGTGCATCGCCATGAACGGTGACCAACTACAACCTGGTCAATATGCTGTTAGCACCAGCAACCGCAATTTTGAAGGGCGCCAAGGCAAAGGGGGGCGTACGTTCCTGGCCAGCCCCCTCACCGCTGCTGCTTCTGCCGTAACCGGCGTTGTAACTGATGCAAGGACGTTTAAATAAAAGCCAGTAGGACTGACGATGAGATACAATACGAAATTTCATCGTCGGTTTCAAGGAACGGTAAGCAAATGGAAAAATTTACAACTTTAACCAGTCACATGGTGGCCATAGCCACTGAAAATATTGATACGGACCAAATTATTCCGGCTCAGTTCTTAAAGACAGTGACCAAGAAAGGTCTAGGGGATAATTTGTTCTTCCATTGGCGTTATAATGAAGATGGCTCACCAAATCCTGACTTTCCGCTTAACCGGCCAGAAGCCCAGGGGGCAGAAATATTATTGGCTGGTGACAACTTTGGCTGTGGCTCCAGCCGTGAACACGCCCCCTGGTCGCTTACTGATTATGGCTTCCGCGCCATCATCAGCACCAGCTTTGCCGACATCTTCCGCAATAATTCGCTGAAGAACAGCCTGCTGCCTGTCATTGTGGATGCGCAGACTTACCAGCAGTTGAGTACTCTCGTGGCGGAAGATCCCCAGACGACGGTGAGCATCAACCTGGAAAACCAAACCCTAACCCTGCCCGACGGCCGTTCTGTTACCTTCCCTATCGATGGCTTCAGCAAAACCTGTATGCTTGAAGGGCTTGACCAGCTTGGCTACTTGATGAAGCATGCTGAACGCATAGCGGCGTATGAAGCAACCCATCCCGCTCGCGTTGATGCGCTTAGTTAATCGGCCATCAAGCATGTAACGTGCTGACGGTTTAATACGTTGTAGAATGGCATCGTCAGCTTCAAGGAACGGCCTCAGTCACATTTGTGCAAACGATTTAGGCACTGTTCCCGACTGTGTGGAGATTGAAGATTAAAAACCGGGATTCCCAATCACTAATCTTCAGTCTTTTTATTTTTGAGGAGAAAGTTATGAGCAAGGTATTTACATACGACACCACCCTTCGTGATGGCACGCAGCGGGAAGGCATCTCCCTTTCCCTGGAAGACAAACTGAAAATCGCCAAAAAACTGGATGAGTTTGGCATTGACTACATCGAAGGGGGTTGGCCTGGCTCTAACCCCAAAGATGTAGACTTCTTTCGTAAAGTGTCTACGTTAAATTTGAAGCATGCCAAAGTAACCGCCTTTGGCTCTACCCGGCGCAAGCATGTCAACGTGGCGGAAGATCCTAACATCATCGCTTTGCTGGACGCCGGTACACCAGTTATCACCTTGGTGGGCAAAAGCTGGGATCTGCATGTGACAGATGTTTTACAAACCACTACGGCAGAAAACCTCAACATGATTGGCGAAAGTGTGGCTTACTGCCGCGAACAAGGCAGAGAAGTTATCTACGACGCCGAGCATTTCTTCGATGGGTACAAAGCCAATCCAGAATATGCCCTTGCTGCTGTGAAAACGGCCGCGGTTAACGGAGCCAACAGCGTGGTGCTGTGCGATACCAACGGCGGCTCCCTGCCCTGGGAAGTCGAAGAAATTGTGCGTGATGTGAAAGCGCAGTTGGGCAACACTCCCATCGGCATCCACACTCACGATGATGGCGGTGTAGGCGACGCCAATAGTTTGGCCGCAGTTCGTGCAGGCGCCACGCAGGTGCAAGGCACCATCAACGGTTATGGCGAACGAGTGGCCAACAGTAATCTGTGTACTGTCATCCCTGACTTGCAGCTCAAAATGGGTATGACATGTGTCCCAGACGAAAATCTCGCCAAACTGACTGAGTTATCGCGCTACGTGGCTGAAGTTGCCAATTTGACTCACGACACGCAGTTTCCTTTTGTGGGCGCCAATGCGTTTGCCCACAAGGGTGGCATTCACGTGGCGGCTATGCGCAAGAACCCGTTGAGCTATCAACATATCGAACCACTGCTGGTGGGCAATAAACAACGCAGTGTAGTTTCTGAGCTTTCGGGGCGAGGCAATCTAGTTGACAAAGCTGAACAATTTGGTCTCGATACTGACAGTCTCGATTTGAAAGCTGCCCTGGAAAAAATCAAGGAAATGGAAAACAAAGGCTTCACCTATGAAGGAGCCGAAGCCTCTGTAGAACTGCTCATGCGCCGTACTCATCCCGCCTATGTGCCTCCCTTTGAACTGATCGATTTCATGGTTGTGGTGCAGCGGCGCAAGCGGCGTGGTATGCTGGCCGAAGCTACCGTGAAAGTGCGCGTTGGTCCCAAAATTATCCATACCGCCGCCGAAGGTAATGGCCCTGTGAATGCTTTGGATGGGGCGCTGCGTCGTGCTTTGCTAGATGTCTATCCTCGTTTGGAAAATGCAAAATTAGCAGACTACAAGGTGCGCATCATCGACAGCGACAATGCCACTGCTGCTACTACTCGCGTCCTCATCGACACGGTTTATGGCACGAAACATTGGTCTACCATCGGTGCCAGCTCTAACATCATTGAAGCCAGCTGGCTGGCGTTGGCGGATAGTATGGAGTATGCCCTGCTCCAGTAACTTTTGATCCATGACTCAAGACGAAGGATGACAGCCGGGCTATGGTCTTTCGTCTTTGGTCGCTTTTGGGGCACAATGACGCGCATGTTTGACCGCAAGTTAACTGAAACCACGAATAATTGGCGCGAACAAGTTGAGGAACTGCAAAAGCTGTTGTCGGTTGTGCAGGGGGCTCTCATTGATGCGGAGACTGGTTTGGCTGAACGTTTAGCAGCTATCCATGCCTTTGAGTTTAAACTACGTAAGTTGACTGCCTTTCTGGTCAATCGGCTGGATAAATTGGAAGCGGAGATCCAGGCTTTTCGCCAACAACTCCGTCATCTTGACCAGGGATTTGGCGATGCCGGTGAGGGCACCTGGTCGATGGATGACGTGGAAGATGTGGCAACCGGTGAAGGGGCACAAGCTGAAGGGGAGTATCGCTATCGTGAGGCCGCACCGGATGTGGCTCCGCAGGAGTTAGATGAGGATGAGGGAGCGGAGCTTAAGAAGCTTTACCGGATTTTAGCGCGTCGTTTTCACCCTGATTTGGCACTGGATAAGGCTGACCGGGAACATCGCACTCAACTTATGATGGCCATCAATGCCGCTTACGCCGCTCAAGACCTGGAAAGGTTGCGTCAACTGGCGTTGGAGCCGGATTCGGTGCATGAATTGAACCTTGCTGATTCTGACCAACTGTTGGCAGAGGCGCTGCTGCGTGAAGTGGATCGCTGCCGCCGTCGTCTCAAGGAGATTGAGGAGGAGATGGCTCGCTTGGAGAAACACAACAGTGCGAAGTTGATGAAACAGGCAGAACAGGCGGAGGCAAACGGCCGTTCCTGGGAAGATGAAATCCTCGAACAACTGCAAGAGCAAATCAATCGCAAAATGGTAGAACGGGACGTGCTCCAACAAGAGGTCGCACACCATTCTGGTTCTGAATCCAAAGTGGCTGGGGATGCCTTTGCCGATGCTGTCTGGGATATTACCCTTGACTATGCATACGAAGAGGATCCGGACATTGAGGCAGAGGAGTATTACAATCGACGACGTGACAAGTTTAATTTTGAGGAAGATATTCTGGACGATAATGAATGAGGAATGGGGAATTGTGAATTGTGAATTGTGAATGGTGAATGGTGAATTGTGAATGGTGAATTGTGAATTGTGAATGGGGAATTGTGAATTGTGAATTGTGAACGGGGAATGGTCTTTGCCTGAGGCTGACGGGAAGGGCCAACTCAACTGACAAACCTCAAAGAAGGAGAAATCATGGAAGCAAAAATAACCTTATTGCCCGGTGATGGGATCGGGCCGGAAGTCGTAGCGGAAGCCCAGAAAGTATTGGACGTGGTCGCCAGCAAGTATGGCCACACTTTTAGCTACAGCAGTCACATCGCTGGCGGCATTGCCATCGACGAGACGGGCAATCCGCTGCCAGAGGAAACGCTGAGCGCGTGCCTGAAAAGCGATGCCGTGCTGCTGGGCGCGGTCGGTGGCCCCAAGTGGAGTGATCCCACTGCTAAAGTGCGTCCCGAACAAGGGCTGCTCAAACTGCGCAAATCTCTCAACGCTTTTGCCAATCTGCGCCCTGTCAAAGTATTTGACGCTTTGGCTGAAGCCAGTCCGCTTAAGGCAGAAAAAGTGCAAGGCGTGGATATTATGTTTGTGCGTGAATTAACTGGCGGCATTTACTTTGGCACCCCCCAAGGGCGGGAGGTGGTTGCAGAAGGGCGCAGTGGGTTTGACACGCTGCGCTACAACGAGATGGAAATCCGGCGGGTGTTGGAAGTGGCGTTTACCTTGGCACGAGGACGAAACCGCAAAGTCACCTCAGTCGATAAGGCCAATGTGTTGACCACGATGCGTGTCTGGCGCGAAGTGGCGCATGAGGTTGCCGCTGAAAATCCTGATGTAGCATACGAGGATCTGCTGGTTGATGCCATGGCGATGTATCTCATCAACCGTCCCACCGACTTTGATGTCGTCGTCACTGGCAATATGTTTGGCGATATTCTTTCAGACGAAGCCTCGATGATTACCGGCTCGTTGGGCATGCTGCCTTCCGCCTCTCTCGGTGAAAAAGGCGCTATCGGCTTATACGAACCGATCCACGGTTCAGCGCCTGACATTGCCGGACAAGGTATTGCCAATCCGCTGGCTACGATATTATCAGCAGCGATGATGCTGCGTTGGACGTTTGGGTTGGAGGCAGAGGCAGATGCGGTGGAAACGGCCGTTTCCCAGGTTCTAGCCGCCGGACATCGCACTGGCGACATCGCCTACCACGGCGAAACCCCCTTAGGGACGGAAGCGATGGGGGATCTTGTGGCAAAGGCTTTGAGCTAAAGAAAAAAAGTCAGTGATCGGTGATCGGTAAACAGTGCGCAGTAAACATCGTTCACCGATCACAAATCACTGTTCAAGACACACTCCCTACCCCTCACTCGTCATAATCATCAACGGTTTCATCTCGAAACTCTTGTAGTGTGGTCGCAAGCGAGCTGTGTTGTAGAACTCTTTGACATTAACGAACTTTTTCCTGCTGGTCACCACTGTAATCGGCACATTGTCGTAACGGCCGTTCTTGAGTACCACTAAACGGCCGTGAATATTATTCAAAATCAAGTCCAACGCCAAATTGCCATACGCCATAGGCACAATCGAATCCACCGCATCTGGATCACCACAACGTACTAAATAACCCAGTTTCTGGTTAATGGGATTGATACGTTTGCCACCATTGTACTTGGGCGACAACTCCTTGAGCTTCTGACCAACAACCTCACCAATGCCCCCCAGTTTAGCATGACCATACATATCTTTTTCAGAGCCTTTGAAGATCATATCGCCACCTTCAAACATAGACCCTTCAGAGATCAAAACCACAGAATAGCAGCTGGGATTCTTGTACCGGTCTTCTGCCAGCAGCTCCGTCAAACGTTCAATATCAAATTTGAACTCAGGAATAACACAACGATTCGCCGCACCAGCCATCGTGGGCAGCATCGCTGTAAAACCAGCATAACGACCAAACACCTCCAGCACCAAGAACCGCTCATGCGAACCCGCAGAGGTGCGTAGTCGATTCGTCATTTCAATGGTGCGCGTCACACACGTGCTAAAGCCGATACAATAATCCGTACCAGGTACATCATTATCCATTGTCTTAGGAATGGCAACCACATTGACACCATGTTGGTACAATGTCACCCCATAGCTTAACGTGTCATCCCCACCAATTGGAATCAAATAATCAATCCCCAAATATTCCAAATTCTTGATAATTTCAGGCGTGAGGTCGTTAATTTCCTGGTTATACGTATCCCTTAGATGCTCTGGGACATCCTTTTTGGGCATGTGGCTCGGACGAGTACGGGAACTATGCAAAAACGTCCCCCCCGTGCGCCCCGCTTTGTTGACAATATCTTCCGTCAACTCCTGATAATTGTCACTATTGTCTGCTTTTTTATCGCGGATCAACTCCGTGATACCTGCCCATCCCCGTCGTAAACCAATCACTCTATACCCTTCACGCACTGCACGAATGGTAACGGCACGAATGGCTGGATTGAGTCCAGGTACGTCACCACCCCCCGTAAGAATGCCAATGACGCCTTTTGTTTTCTTGATTTGTGCCATGAGAAATACCTCCTAAATTAATATATGAACAAAAAATGAACCAATCTTATCAATCACGATTCTCTTAGTGACCTTCTAAAAATTAGTCCCCGTTTTTCAGGGGGAAAGGTCACTTGAAGCGCCTCCATTAATTCTGTTACTTATTTATGGATGCGCACTTATCTGCGGTTTAGCTTGCGCCAACAAATCAACAATCTGACGCAATCCCATCCACCATTGTTCTTTGGGACGTCCATGTTTACTATCTACCATGCGGGGCAGCTCTTCCATGCTGGTTAGTTCAAATTCACCACCAACAAGCCCTATAAAAGAACTGTTTGTCTTTCCTTCATTTATCTGCTTTTCCAAGTAATCGATGCAATCAGACGCCAACCGCGTCGCCAAAATACGATCATACGGTGTAGGATTCCCACCTTGCTGTAAATGACCCAAAATTGCTTGACGCACGTCAAACAAATTGCCGCCTTCTTCTTCAAACAAAGCTCGCATAAAATCAGTGGTATAGATGTCGTTGGCATGTTCATTACGAATCATCAACCCCACACGTTTACCTTGCTCAAAGCCATCAATCAACATGTTCGTGTCCCTAACCATATCTGCCAAAGTCACACCATCTTCATGGATATAAACACGCTCGGCACCAGTGGCCAAGCCTGACATCAAAGCGAGATAGCCACAATAATGCCCCATCACTTCCACCACAAAAGTGCGGCGAGAAGCCACGGCCGACTGCTTAATTTTGTCAACGGCATCTACAATGCTGTTCAGGGCTGTATCTGCGCCAACGCTCAATTGTGAACCAGGTAAGTTGTTATTGATGCTGGCCGGCAAGCAAATCATGGGAATGTCAAAAGCAGGATAATTTTCCCTGAGCCGGAACATTTCATGAACGGCTTGATAGCCGGTAAGCCCGCCAATCATCAGGATAGCTTCTAATTGGTACTCTTCCAGGTTACGCGCAATGGCGTACCATTCACCACCTTGGGGAACGGTACGGTTGGTACCCAGTTCAGAGCCGCCCATCGGCGCCAAACCAGCTACGCTCATCCAATCAAGCTCCTTAATTTCACCACGAATCAAGCCCCGGAACCCACGATTAACTCCCATCATAATGTGGCCTTTATCTACGCCTAAACGCACAGCCGCACGAACGGCCGTATTCATTCCTGGTGACGGCCCACCTGCATTTAACACAGCGATACGCATCCGGCGCTGACCTGGTATCGGTTCATGAGGTAAAGCACGAACCAAGGTGCGCAAGGTGCGGAAGGATTTGTTGAAGCTGCACCCGCGCAAATCCATCGCGGTTTCAAATTCGCCAGCTTGCACCGCATTGCCCACGGCTTGCGTTAATTCAAGACATTTTGCCAATGGGGTTCGAGTAATGATGTTCCCTTGAATCCCCATGACAAATGGTTCTACACCAGGTTCATCATTGAGTAATTCTTTTACGGCTTGAACGCCTAATTGTGTGGCTAGATTTCTATCAAAAGCACTGGGAGACCCGCCACGCTGCACATGGCCTAACACGGTGATCCGCGTATCTTCCCCCAGCCTTTCTTCCAGCGTTTTGCGAACATGTTCGCTGGTGATGGGCTTGCCATATCTATCTTGGGCACCTTCAGCCACAATGACAATGCTGTCACGGCGGCCAATTTCACGCCCTTGGGACAAGACATCACACATTTTGTCTTCCCAGTTATCAAGATTGGGCGGCGCTTCAGGAATCAACACCCAGTCTGCACCAGTGGCTAACCCAGCCATCAAAGCTAGATAACCACAATGCCGCCCCATGACTTCAATGACGAAACTGCGTTGGTGGCTGGCAGCGGTGCTGGTAATGGCATCTACAGCTTCAACGATACGATGCAGGGCAGTATCTGCGCCAGTGGTCATGTCGGAGCCGTACATGTCGTTATCGATGGAACCGATGATGCCAGCTAATGCCAACTGGGGATGCTTCTGGGCTGCTTTCTGGCTAATTCTTTTGGCTTTTACCAATTCTTGGAGCAAACCAGGCCATTCTTGATGCAGCAAGTTGGCTCCGGTCAGGCTGCCATCCCCCCCAACACAAACCAGGGTGTCGATACCCGCTTTGATTAAGTTTTCTACGGCTTTAAGGCGACCCGCGCGTTCTCGAAATTCTATGCTGCGCGCAGAGCCAATCATAGTGCCACCTTGATAGAGGATACCGCCCACATCATTCCAGGAAATTGGGCGAATATTGTCGCCGCCATCTACCATGCCCTGGTAGCCTTCGTAAATTGCTAACACTTCTGTACCGTAGTCCAAAGCAGCGCGGACAACTGCTCGCACTGCAGCATTCATGCCTTGAGCGTCACCACCACTTGTGAACACGCCTATTTTGTCCATTATCAACCTTCTTTATTATTGGCTGCCGCTGATGTGTTTATGTGACATCATGTCAGGTGGCAGCCACTCTTTTGTCAAGTGTAAATGCCCTGAAGTCAGGTTTGCGCCAGTGGGAAAATTTTGAGTGGGACGCTGCTGAGCGTGGACTCTGTAGCTCTATTTTTTGGTGACCGTCTAAACATTAGTCCCTGTTTTTCAGAGGGAAAGGTCACTTGAAGCGCATCTATCAATTCCGTCACTTATTGATGGGTGCGCACTTAATAGTACATTTTTCGGGCTGTTTGGCAACTTTTGAGATATTTGTTTTTAGGGTGTCCATATGTCGAATATGGGTGTGGTAGCACCAGAGATTAAACGGGTGGCGGGGCCATCGATGGTTTGTTGGCGAAAGTCCCAGCTGCCGGAGGAGCCGAGGGCAATAATGAACTCATTGTCGTTGAGCCATTGAGCGGCAACGGCCGTTCTGCCTTCAGATACATCCACCACCAAGGGGTCTGCACCCGGTTGACCCACTGCATAATAGCCTTGTCCTGCATACACAAAATGCGCTGCAGCTGGATTCCAGCCAAAGAAACGGAGGACATTCTCAGCATATGACGCTGCCGTTGTGCCCTCGCCTGCCCCAATAACGAGGGTCTCATCCGCGCCAGCCGCCATTTGCACATACCCCAATTGATTACCGGCATCTGACCACACGATTGGCATGCGTACGATATTGCCCGCAATCGTGCCCATCGGTTTGGCCTGCCCGGAAGCGGGCACGCGCCATAAATAGGCCTGAGCCATGTCAAGCGGCTCTGGGGAAGAGATGGCAACCATAGCAAACGCCTCACCTGCCACCCATTGCAACCAGGGATAAAAGGGAGCCTCGCTGGCAGTGTTGACAAAATCAAATTCAATCAGGGTTTCACGATTACGGCCGTCTAAATTGGCTCGGACAACGGCCGTTTCCTGCCCCAATAGCACCACATTATCTTCAGAAATGGCAAACGTCCCCCCACCCTCGCCTGTAGAAAATCGTTCCGTCAATGCGCCTGTCACATCCACCGTCCATAAATCTTGCTGGCGACCAACACCGAGGTCATCGGCCCGGTTAATCAGAGTGGTGTTAAAGGCAACCGTCTCACTATCTGCCAACCATTGCATGTGTCCGATTTGGACGGCGGATTCGGCGGCAGCTCCTTCCTTTAAGATAGCATCAAGCGCCAGGCGCGTTTGGACAGCACCCGTTTCAATGTCTGTTAGATATAAAGTCATATCTAAATCATCTGCCAGCACATAAGCTGCATAACGGCCGTTTGGCGAAATCAACAAATCCGTCACATTTTCAGCATCAGCCAGCCAGATGGGTTCTGCTGCCGCTTCATCAAGGGGCAGCAGCCACACCGCATCGGCGTCAGCATAGACCATGCGTGCGCCAGAAACAACCATGCTAAATGTCACCGCCTCAGAGACAGCCTCTGCCTCCACATGCTCAACCACTGATGACGATGATTCAGAAACGGCCGTTGCCACTGCAGTTATCGCTACAGTCGGGGCGGCGGTAGGGGTAGGCGGAGCAGCGACGGGTTGGGCAGCACTGCCATGGCTAACGCTGGTGTATTGGCTGCCACCCGAAACCCAACAAACATTGCCATCTGCGCGTACAGGACACACAATTTTCCACCAACCTGATTCAGCATGACGTCCCAGCACAACGGCCGTTTCGCCAGCCAGCAAAAAGCCATCCCGTGCATACGCCACCCCCGGTCCCAGCCGAATATTGACATCGACCAAAGCCGTCAGCAGGGGTTCGCCATCAACCGGTTCAGCAACGGCCGTTGGCGGAGCAAGCGTTAGTTCCCCTGCAATAGTTGCTGTGGGAGCTAAATTTTGGATAACAGGCGGGGGCAACTGCATCGCATCATCCCCATCCACTGCGTTATCATCGCCAGCCACATCCGGCCTGGGCAAAGCCGATTCCAACGGCTCCCCAGTAAACGCATTACACGCCAGCGAAACCAAAACAAAGAAAACAATTAAGATCAACAGAGAGCGATAACCATTCATAATTTCATTCCACATATTGGGGCAAAAAACCCCAGAGATTTTTCTCACATCAAAGATGATTAAACAACTAAAATGCAAAATCCTCAAGAACAGTTTAAAATAGCTTAAGCAATTTGACGACCGGAAACAAGACCGCTGCTCATTGGCTTCCCTACGCTCAGACAATACGCCGTAAAACCCATATTCCGGGACTCGTCATCCGTAAACAATACAAACACAAAACCTTTAGGAAAACAGACACACAGCCATGCAATTTCGTGAATTTCTCAAACACACAACCCAAACTGGCGATCTCGTCACCATCAACAAATCAGTTGACACCCACTTTGAAGTCGCCAACGTGGCTCATGCTCTCGAAGGGAAACCCGTCATCTTCAACAACATCGAAGGCTATCCCCACTGGCGCATCTGTGCCAACCCCTGCTCAGACCGCAAATACTTCTCCATGAGCCTTGGCGTTCCCGTAGACAAACTCATGCCTCACCTCGCCCACGCCCTAGAAAACCCAGAAACACCGCCCATCATCGACAAAGCACCTTGTCAGGAAGTGATCACCGCAGATGTCAACCTCTACGACCTGCCCATTCTGCTCCATCTGCCACAAGATGCCGGGCATTACATCGCCAGCAGCGTCGTCATCACCACAGACCCCGACTTTGGGCGCAACATGTGCTACCATCGCCTGCTCCGGCTCAATAAAACACAGGTTGCCGCTCGTATCATCGAAGGACGCGGCACCCACATGGCCCTCAGCAAAACCGATGGTGATTTGCCCGTCGCCATCTGCATCGGCGTTTCCTTGGCAACCCACCTGGCCGCTTCAATGGGGCCACCACCCGCAGTCGATGAACTGGCTGTTTCCCAGGCACTATCCCCTACACCCACAGTCAAATGCCTCACCAACGACCTGGAAGTTCCTGCGCACGCTGAAATCGTGCTTGAAGGGCGCATCACCCAGCAAAAACACGCCGAAGGCCCATTTATGGATCTTACAGAAACGATGGACATCATCCGCGACCAACACGTCATCGAAATTGACCTCATCACCCATCGTCAAAACCCCATCTTCCACGCCCTGCTCCCTGGCGGTCTGGAACACAAATTGCTCATGGGCATGCCCAAAGAGCCCACCATTTTCAACGAAGTCAACAAAGTCACACGCTGTACTGGCGCCGTTATCACCCCTGGTGGGGCTTCCTGGCTGCACGCCGTGGTGCAAATTGACAAGCAAAAGCCAGAAGACGGCCGTTTAGCCATTGAGGCCGCCTTCAAAGGACACGGCTCCCTCAAACACGTTTGGGTCGTCGATACCGATGTAGACATTTACAATCCAGCGCAGGTAGAATGGGCATTAGCTACCCGCTTCCAGGCAGACAAAGACTTGATGATATTCAAATCCATGCCCGGCAGTTCATTAGATCCATCCGGCACACATATCCTCGGCCAAAAGAGCCGCACTGCCAAAATGGGGCTAGACTGCACCATTCCCTGGGGCAGAACACCCGCCAAGTTCAAGCGCGGCGAATATGGCACAGTTAATTTGCAAGCGTACCTTGATTCACTTTAACGACACACCATATGAAATAGTCAATCCTTATTGCCATCAGTGCAGGTAGCTGCATTACCACCGAAAACGGTAACGGGTCTGGCTAAAGTCAGCAGACCCAAACAACAGCTTAGTGACCGTTTAAAGATTAGTCCCCATTTTTCAGGGGTAAAGGTCACTTGAAGCGCATCCATCAATTCCATAACTTATTTATGGAGGCGCACTTAACCCATGGAACTACTACCCTTTTTAGCCAAAGAAAGTGAACTCATTCAACTGGAAATAGCAGTCCTGCTGCTGCTCACCATCGCCGCCGGCGTAGCCCTCATCATGCGCAGGATCCGCTTCCCCTACACCGTTGCCCTCGTCTTGGTAGGGGCAACACTCTCGCTGGTGCCCAACTTCCTGCCCATCGATGTCAGCAGCGACGTGATTCTTGCCATCTTGGTACCGCCGCTTCTCTTTGAAGCCACCCTCCACATCACATGGAAAAACATGCGCAAAGACCTGGTCATCATCCTGATACTGGCCATTGGCGGCACCCTCATCGGCACCCTCATCGTCGGTGAAATCGTCACCTGGGTGTTAGACGTGCCATTACTAGCCGCCCTTGCCTTTGGCGCCCTCATCTCCGCCACCGACCCCGTCGCTGTCATCGCCTTCTTCCGCAGCTTAGGCGTTAGCAAACGGCTCTCCTTCCTCGTTGAAGGGGAAAGCTTGTTCAATGACGGGGCAGCCATCGTCGTTTTCAATTTGATGGTTTCCTTAGCCATCGCCGGACCAGAAACCTTCAACCTCGGGGCAGCCATCATCGAATTTTTGCGCGTCTCGTTAGGCGGGTTGGCGGTCGGTCTTATCCTGGGCTACATCGTCTCCTACATCATCCTCAAAAATCTGGACGATCATTTGCTTGAAACCACAACAACCGTGGCTCTAACATTTGGAGCCTACATTATCGCCGAACAATTTCATTTCAGCGGCATTTTGTCCGTGGTAGCCGCAGGCTTAATGGTGGGCAACATCGGCATGCAAAACACCTCCCCCACGACGCGGCTCACGCTGGAAAACTTCTGGGAATTCTCCTCCTTCGTGGTGAACTCCATGATTTTCTTGCTCATTGGCTTTGAGTTGGAGATTGATCAATTCACACCCTACCTGTTCCCCATAGTCGTCGCCGTTGTCGCTGTCCTTTTGAGCCGGGCAATCATCATCTACTTGATAACCAGCATTCATGATTTCATCACGCCACGCCCCCGGGATATTCCCAACGGCTACCGACATGTCATGTACTGGGGTGGTTTACGCGGTGCCATCTCGCTGGCATTGGCACTCACCTTAACGGGCGATGTCTTCGGCCAAGCATTTGCAGACGAAATGCGTATCATGACCTTTGGCGTGGTGCTGTTCACCCTCTTGGTGCAGGGTACCACAATTGAATCACTCATCAAACGCCTCAAATTAGCTGAAGAGCCGCAGCAGCGTCTAAAGCAGCAGCAGTTACAAGCCAATATCTACGCCAAACGAGCTGGCAAACAAGAGCTAGACCGTCTCCACGACGATGATATTCTTTTCCCCGAAATCTGGGAAGCGATGGGCGACATCTACGAAGAAGAGATTGCTAAAGCCAAAAAGGCTCTAAACATCCATTTGCACAATTATCCCGAACTTGAACAAGAAGTATTTCTACAAGCACGCGAAGATGTACTCAAAGCAGAGCGTGCCGCCATCAGCAAAGCCACCCATGAGGGTTTTCTCTCCGATGAACTGCATCACAAAATGCTTAAAGAAATGGATAATCATCTGGCAGCATTGGAAATTATCAAGGAAAATCGTGGTCTGGACGAAGACGAGGAATAACAAGTTTGTACCAACAAGTTTGTACACCAAACACAGTTGAGGCGAAGCAGATGAATGCGGACACGTCAACAGGCATTTATACCCGTATTCTTTGACCAAAAGCTGAGCGTGGTGACTACAAACCAAGCTAACTAAGGATTTAACAATGGAATGCATTGTATGCGCTACCAGAGGTGGTGAAGGCAGTCGCGCAGCACAAATGGCGGCCATTAAGCGAGCCCGTAAAGAGAGCAAGCCGCTGGTCTTTTTATTTGTGATCGATCCTGACGGGTTGGGCGAAATAGACGAGCAGCTCCTTTACGCTATCCGCCAAGAGTTAAACTGGATGGGCAAAACATTGCTGCAAGTGGCCAAAAGTCGTGCTGAAGCAGTTGGCTTAAAAGCTTCCGTGGAAATTCGAGAAGGAAATATGCAAGAACAAATCGAAATTTTTTTGCGTGAAGCCCACGCCTCGGTTCTATTGTTAGGTGCGCCACGGGGTGTCACGGCCAATGTGTTCGGCGATGATGCCGTAGAGCGATTCGCTCAATCCATTCAAGATGATACGGGCATTGAAGTTTCAATCATCTATCCGAATCGTGAAACAGATTAGTACTGGCAAACCCACTGTGGGGGTAGGGCGCCAGACAATCGGCCACAAGTGACACGAATTGCACTCTGTTGAACACGGCATTCGTGCCATTCGTGGCGGCAGCGTTTTTTTGGTTCTGGCTCGGTCAGGTTAGGCGAGGCCATGCAGGCTGAGCCTGTTGAGAGCTGAACTTGTCGAAGCCTGGTGCAGGCTTGGGCATGACAATTTTGAGGATGTTTTATGCTTGAAGTCATTAGAAGTTTTTTACAAGCACAATTCCAACTAAGTGTGGAGTCGCAGGACAAGCTATTAACCACTTTTCTGATCCTCTTGATTATGGTTGTGTTGCGTTGGGTGACTCTCCGTTATGTTAACAATCGCTTTTTAGAGGATCCTCGAGCTTTGTATAACTGGCGGAAGGCAAGCACTTACACCATTTACACCATCGGAGCTATCCTGATTGGGCGCATTTGGTTAGCCGGGCTGCAATCGGTGATGACGTATCTGGGGATTTTGTCTGCGGGTTTAGCTATTGCCCTACAAGATCCTATTGTTAATTTGGTGGGCTGGCTGTTCATTGTCACCAGACGGCCGTTTACCGTTGGAGATCGTATCGAGGTGGATGAATACTCAGGCGATGTTATCGACATCCGTCTCTTCCAATTCAGTCTGCTAGAAATTGGCACCCGTATTGACGCTGAACAAAGTACGGGACGTGTACTGCATATGCCTAATGGCATCGCCTTCAAAAAAGTTTTTGCCAATTTCAGTCAGGGGTTGCCCTTCATTTGGAATGAAGTGCCCATCCTGGTCACCTTTGAAAGTGACTGGGAAAAAGCGAAAGCCATTCTTGTCGATGTTATCAACAATCATGCCCCACCAGTTGATCAGAAACAGCTGAAGCAACGCCAAATCAGAGGGATGCGCTTCGTCATTTCCTACAGCAAAATTACACCCACTGTGTATACGACCATCGAGTCAAGCGGGGTCTTATTGACCATACGCTATCTGGTACAGCCAAAGGAAAAACGCGACAGTGAGCAAATCATTCACGAAGCCATTCTCCGCGCCTTTGCCCCACACGAAGATCTCGATTTTGCATATGAAACTCAGCGGGAGTATATTCATTTCAAAGAAAAGAAGCGGGTTCCTATTGCTCCACCAGAGTATTCAGTTTTTCCAGATGAATAAAAAGCACAGAGGAAGACATGCCACAAACCATTCAATTGAACGAAGCACAACAAGCCATGCTTGATGGCAAACAGGGCACTGCCAAGCAAATGGGAATGCGCCTAGTTTTAGACATGGCTGCGGCCGCCGGTGCCACGAAGCTGATACCCATCCAAAGCGCACACCTTTCTGGTGTTTCTCCGCTAACTGGCGGATTGGGACTGCGCCAGTTTTTAGCTAAATTATCGAGCGATACCCAAGCGAAAACGGCCGTTCCCACCACCCTTAATGCTGCTGGCTGTGACGAGGCTCAATTCGACGACATGAAAATTGTGGCACCCAATTTCCTGGAACACAACCATGAAATCGTCCGTTTATACACGAAACTTGGGGTGCGCCCCACCCAATCTTGCACCCCATACGAGTGGGATGGCGTTGTCACCGAAGGCGTGGCCGCTTGGGCAGAATCCAACGCCATCTGTTTTGGCAACTCCTACTGCGGCCTGACGACCAACCGTGAATCCGGCCTGTCGGCGCTGGCGTGTGCCCTGACTGGCTACACGCCCCAATATGGGCTTCTCGTCGAAGGGGCTTGCCAAGCCAACCTCATTGTCAAGGTCAGCGCAGAGATGGCTGACCCTACCGATTTCTCGATTTTAGGTGACTGGATAGGGATGCAGCGCAAACCCTCTTGGAAAACGCCGCTTGGTCCCATCCCCATCATCACAGGATTGCCCACCGACTTAGACCATGAGCAACGCAAGGCGTTAACAGCGGCAGCCGCCAACTACGGTTGTCCGCTGCTCTACATCGACGGCGAAGGGGATATTCCAGCAGGCGACATCCAAGACGAACTGGCTTTCACGCCCGCCGAACTGCAAAAACGGTACGACGAGTTGAAGCCAGAAGTTCCCGTTTCGCTCATCACCATTGGCTGTCCACAAGCCTCTGTGGGCGAGCTGCGAGCAACGGCCGTTCTCCTCAAAGGTAAAACCATGCCTGCCGACGCACCACCCCTGTGGGTATTCACCTCCTCCCACAACAAGGCCATCGCCGAAAAGACAGGTATCGCCGACATCATCCGGGACAGCGGTGCCCTGCTGCTCGAAAACAGTTGCCCGGAAGTAGTGCCGTATGACCAAAGCTGGGTTCACCACATCCTCACCAACTCAATGAAAGCGGAACATTACATCAAGTCTGGCTTGAATGGCATTCCCACGTCAGTAATGAAGTTAGCGGATTGTGTGCGGGTGGCGGAAGGGGCATTGAAGATTGAGGATTTACGGTTGGCAATTGACGATGAGGCGCCAACCAATCACAGCGAGGCGAAGAAGACAAGAAAGCCGATCAAGAATACGGAAACCCGGCAAACTGGTGCATTTGCAGCGACAGGGCAAGGGCTGCCATCCCAAAAAGATTTTATGGTGCAGGGGCAGGCGTTTGTGACAGATACGCCGATTACGCTGTTGGGCTTTGTCAACCGGGAGACGGGGGTGATTGAAGAGGCAGGTCATCCGATGAATGGGCAGAGTATGGCGGGCAAGATTGCCATTTTCCCCAAAGGCAGCGGCTCGACAGTGGCGCCATACGTGCTGCTGGAGTTGTTCTATCGGGGTCAGGCGCCTCTGGCGATTGTCAATACGGATATTGACCAGCAAAGCGCACCTGCCTGTTCGCTAGAAGGCATCCCGTATGCGTATCATTTTGATGGCGATGTGATTGGGGGCATTAACAACGGGGATTATGTCGAGTTGATGCGTGTTGGGGAGCAGGTGAAGATTCGGGTGTTGGAACGAGTCACAGAGGGAGTGGTCAATATCAATGGGAGCCGTTAGCAGTGATCCATTCCCAGGGTTTTTCAGTAGTCGGGCGTCAAGAGAGTTGAGCCACGATTTTAGCATCAAATAAACGCCGTGCTGCAGCCAGATTGGAATACCCTAGTTTTTGCGTTAGTCCAACCACAAAATTGTTAACGGCTGACATTGTTTTGGCCAACGCGGGTTGTGAAATGCGGGTTGCATCTTCCCGCAACGTAACATCACGACGATAATGTAAGCCATTTTCGATGCCCCAATACTGTCGCGTCCATTGCAGCATT
>PDQY01000044.1 GCA_002746795.1 Chloroflexota bacterium
ATATGTTCACCGAGCCGGTCGCACCGGGCGAGCAGGTGAAACGGGCATTGCCATCATTTTCACCGGGGATTTTAACGAGTTGGTACGTCTCAAGCGCATTCGGGAACGGTACAGCATTGACATGGAAGAACGGCCGTTACCCACCGACGAAGATGTTACCGCAGTCATTAACCAACGCCTCACCGCCCTGCTTGAAAGCAAGCGGCGCACCCGCAATAGTTTAGAACTAGAACGGATGCAGCGTTTCCTGCCTTTAGCTCAGGAAATGGTCGATAATGAAGAAAACCTCTCCATCATTGCCATGCTGCTCGACGACATTTACCAACAATCACTACACGCCCCGCCACCCCAGCCCAAGGAAGACACGCACAAGCCGAAGCAGCAAAAGAAACGTCGCCATAGTCGCAGCCGCAGTCGGAATCGGCGGCGACGATGATATCAGACTATCCAAATATCAGGTTCCTGACCCGCCGCCGCACAGCCAAGGGGCACGAGTTCCAGGAAATTTGCCCCTGAAAAACAGGGACTGATGTTTAGACAGTCACTTTGCGATTGACAATTATGTAAGCAGTGGTCACAATTGAGGCCAATAATTTGTAAACCAAGGAGTTAAAGATGAGCAAACAGTGGAATCAACCACCGACAATGCAAATTGATCCAGAAAAATCCTATACCGTCAACATGGAAACCAACAAAGGCGTCATTACCATTGCCTTATTCCCCAAATACGCCCCGATCACCGTCAACAATTTCGTCTTCTTAGCGAATGATGGTTATTATGATGGTGTTACCTTCCATCGTGTGATCAGCAATTTCATGATTCAAGGTGGTGATCCCACCGGCACGGGTCGTGGTGGGCCTGGATATCGCTTCCAAGATGAATTCAAGGGCAACCCCCTTCGTCATGATGGCCCCGGTGTGCTTTCAATGGCAAATGCTGGCCCCGGAACCAATGGTAGCCAGTTCTTCATCACCCATTCTGCCCAGCCGCACTTAGACAACCGCCACACCGTTTTCGGAAAAGTGGTTGACGGACAAGATGTAGTCAATGCGATTCGTCAAGGCGACGTGATGTCAAAAGTGGAGATAATCGAGTCGTAGAAATAGAAGGCATTCCAGCCTGGTTTGTATCCAGAATAATTCAAAACTAAAAAAAGCGTGTGCTTAAATTCTAGCACACGTCTTTTTTATACCTGGATGGGTTAAGTGCGTATCCATACATAAGTGACAGCATTGATGGATGCACTTTAAGTGACCTCTCCCCATGACAAACGGGAACTAATGTTTAGACGGTCACCACGCTTTAATGCAAGCGGAAGATATAACCTGCACCGCGCTTGGACACAATGTAGGGTTCTTGTGAATTGTTATCGATTTTCCGACGTAGGCGGTGCATATGCACATGCAAACGATCTTCAAACACAATTTCTTGTGGCCAGATACGACGCAAAATATATTGAGGGTTCACTGGTGTACCAGCTTGTCTCATAAGCACATAAAGTAATTTGGTCTCAATGGGCGTTAGGGAAACTGGTTTGCCGTTAATTTTTACTGTTTGTTCAGCAAAGTTGATCGTGAGATGTTCATCCACAAGCATATTAAAGGTTTTCGCAGCCGCCACTGGTTCAAAGCGAGACAACACACGACGTATTCGCGCCACTAACACTTCTGGACTAAACGGTTTGCGTACAAAATCTTCACAATAATCTTCTAGACATTTTTCGATGATGGTTTCATCATAAACGGCCGTTAACATCACTATCGGCAAATCGCTGAAAGAGAGAACCCGTTTGCAAAACTCCATCCCATTCATGCCCAGATCCATATAGTAGTCAACCACAGCCAGATCCGGCAATCCCTGTGTGCGAATCAATTCCAGCCCCTCTTCCCCTGAATAAGCTGCCTGCACTTCAAAGCCAGCGTTTTTCAAAGCATGGCTCAAAATTCGCACAGTGTACTCATGATCATCAATGATCAAAATGGTTTGCTTTTTTATACCCGGTTCCATGTTTTTCCTACCTAAAATCCATTGGCGTTGCGTTTCTCTTTTAAGACGAATGTACAATAACATAAGAACTTCTGGCTAAATATTAGCTAGTTAACACCAAACTTGTTCACTTTTTTAGTCGATTGGCATAAACTGAGAACATCATCCCCCCTCAACTACTGGAGCATGAGTGTTGGCTCTCAACTCATAGCTGGTCTGAGGAAAATCGCTGACCATTGGTTGAGACTTACCTGAATGGTTAATGGTTAAAATCAACTATTTACCATTTGCCATTTACCATTTACAATTACCCATTAACCAGACCGACTGGTCAGTCTAAAAGGAAGATAATATGACAGACTCCACAACCAGAAACCCCGAAAGCACCCGTGGTCGCATCCTCGATGCTGCCCTCAACATCTTTTCAAGCAAAGGCTACTATGACACCCGCCTCGACGAAATCGTTGAAGAATCTCATACATCTAAGGGAGCCATCTACTTCCACTTCCCCAACAAAGAGCGCCTATTTTTAGCATTGGTAGACCAGTTTGCAGATTTGCTAGAACGGCGCGTTGTCGAAGCCATCGAACCAGAAGAAAAAGGGATAGCACGGGTGCGTGTGGCCCTAAAAACAACGCTAGATACGTTCGGCAAATACCGCCGTCCTGCCAAAATTTTGCTCGTGCAAGCGGTGGGTCTGGGGGCGCCCTTCGAGAACAAACGCAATGAAGTCACCGACCGCTTCGCCCAACTCATCGAAACCTATCTCCAAGAAGCTGTCGAAGTCGGTGACATCGCACCCACTGACACAGAGGTGGTAGCTCACGCCTGGATGGGTGCCATCTACGCCTTAATCATCCGCTGGGTCTACACCGGCGAACCAACATCGGAACGCATTATGTCAACACTTTTGCCTGTTTTATTGCGCAGTGTGGGGTTTGAAGATCGTGAATAATCAAAAATCAAAGATTGATAATTGGGCAGATTCTACGACCGCACAATCCTCAACCTGCAATCTGCAATCGTTAAGCGAGCAACGCCTCGTCTCCTACAGCCTGCCTATCGCCCACATTTCTGCCATGGATTTTCTGCATCATGCGCAAGGACAGGAGCGTTTCTTTTGGGAGGATGTACGCGACCATATTGTGTTTGCAGGTTTTGGTGCTGCAGCGAACCTGATGGCTTGGGGAAACGGCCGTTATCACTCCATCCAGCAGCAGGCAGAAACCTTGTTCACAGACGCCATCTTACTCAACGACGTGCCCGATCTGGCCAAGCCCCGTCTCTTTGGCGGGTTTGCCTTCCGCGACGACTTCCTGCCCGACAACACTTGGGCAGCCTTCCATCCTGCTCACTTCATCCTGCCCCACTACCAATTCGTGCAACTCAGCGGCGAAACCTGGCTCACCATCAACGCCCTCATCCCCCTCGCCGACGACCCGGAACACAGCCTGCCCATTTTGCGAGAAGCATTGGAAACAAGATGTTCCGTTTTGTCAAAGATTAAAGATTTAAGATCAAAGAACAGCGCTCAATCGTCAATCTTTCATCTTCAATCTTTATCATACCCCATGTCCCAGCAAGAATGGTCACATCTCATCAACCAGGCACGCCACGACATCGAATCAACTGAGTTAAAAAAAGTGGTGCTGGCTCGGGTATGTGAGGCAAAATTCGACCAGCGCATCAACATCGAAGAAGCGCTAGCCTTCCTCAACAAACAATATGCGGACTGCTACCGTTTCATTTTTGAGCCACGGCCGTTTCACTCATTTTTTGGTGCCACCCCAGAACTATTGGCAAAGGTATCAGGAACCAAACTGACAACCATGAGCCTGGCTGGTTCCATCGCCCGCAGTGACGATCCACTGGAAGACGCCTTCCTTGGCCAATCCCTGTTAGAAAGTGCCAAAGATCGCCATGAACACGAACTTGTCGTGATGTCCATTCTTAGCCGATTGGCACCGCTTACCAGCCAGTTAGAAATTTCGCCGCAGCCCGGCGTTTACAAACTGAGCAATATCCAACACCTATTCACACCAATCCGCGCCACATTAACCAGGGCGAGCGGCATTTTGCCACTGGTAGCAGCGCTGCATCCCACCCCTGCCCTCGGTGGCTCTCCCCGCGACATCGCCATGACCTTCATTCGCCAAACCGAACCAGTGCCGCGTGGCTGGTATGCTGCCCCTGTCGGCTGGATCGACTACAAACTAGATGGTGCCTTCGCCGTTGCCATCCGTTCTGCTGTCACCCAAGAGCGCCGCGCCTGGCTGTATGCAGGAGCAGGAATTGTGCGGGATTCTGTGCCGGAAAAGGAATGGGCGGAAACGGAGCTAAAGTTCAGGCCAATGCAACAGGCCTTGAGAATTGTGAATGGGGAATGGTGAATGGTGAATTGTGAATGGTGAATTGTGAATTGTGAATTGTGAAGTTTGAATTGTGAATTGTGAATGGTGAATTGTGAAGTTGTATGTATGTCACAGGAGGAGATACGAATGGCAAAAGGTGATGATATTGAGGAAAGATTAGTGGAATTTGCTATATCCATTATTGACATGACGGATAAACTGCCGAATACACGAGCAGGAAATCATTTAGCAGGGCAACTACTCCGCAGTGGCACAAGTCCGGCAGCGAATTATGCAGAAGCACGTGGGGCAGAAAGTCAAAAAGATTTTATTCACAAACTGAGAATATGCGCTAAAGAACTCAATGAATCCCGCGTTTGGTTAAATATTATTGGCAGAGCAAAACTCGGGCCAAGAGATGATGTTGTTAATGTTTATCGTGAATGTGATGAACTTTGTCGCATCATCAACAGCAGCGTAAAAACCGCCAAATCAAAACTATAAAACAGCGCGACAAACAGCAAGACTTTCACACCTTACAATTCGAGTGTAAAAACCATTGAAGCAAAACTATAAAGCAGCACAGCAAACAGCAAGACTTTCACAATATACAATTCAAGTGTAAAAACCGCCGAAGCAAAACCATAAAGCGGCACAGCAAACAGCAAGGTTTTCACACCTTACAATTCGAGTGCAAAAACCACTGAAGCAAAACCATAAAGCAGCACAGCAAACAGCAAGGTTTTCACACCTTACAATTCAAGTGTAAAAACCACTGAAACAAAACCATAAAACAGCACAGCAAACAGCAAGACTTTCACACCTTACAATTCGAGTGCAAAAACCACAAAAAAACTATAAGGCAACACCCAATGGCAAACCAACTTCACAATTCACAATTCACAATTCACAATTCACAATTCACAATTCACAATTCACAATTCACAATTCACAATTCAAACTTCCCCCTTCCAAACATCCGAGATGCAAAACTATTTACCGATGCCCTCATTTCCGCCGGCTTAACGGCCGTTATCATCTCCCCTGGCTCTCGTTCCACCCCACTCACCCTGGCATTCGCCGCTCAAGACAAAATTAAAATCTACCGCCACCTCGACGAACGAAGCGCCGGTTTCTTCGCCTTAGGCCTAGCTGCCGCCATCGACAAACCGACAGCCCTCGTCTGCACTTCAGGAACGGCCGTTGCTAATTACCATCCCGCTATCATCGAAGCCCACATGTCCCAAGTGCCGCTGCTCATTCTCACCGCCGACCGTCCGCACGAGCTGCGCCATTCCGGTGCTAACCAAACCATCGACCAGGTCAAAATCTTCGGCGACCACGTATTGTGGGCAGTCGATATGCCCATCCCGCAAACAGACACTCCTGAAGCGGCACTAAGAAATGTGCAGACAACGGCCGTTCGTGCCTACGCCACCGCCAATGGCCTGCGTAAAGGCCCCGTGCACATCAACTTCCCATTCCGCAAACCCTTAGAACCAGCGCACAGTGAAGAGAGAGCAGCAAACAGTGAACCGACTCCTGATCCCCAGCGGCTGATGACCGATCACGGTTCACTCATCCTCACGCGCAGCCAACAAGAACACCTCACCAACCTGATCAACCAATACGAGCAGGGGCTGATTATTTGTGGACCGCGTTGTCCGGGCGGCAACTTTGCCCAGGCAGTGACCGGCCTATCGCAAGTCAGCGGTTATCCAATTTTGGCCGATGCCCTGTCAGGCGTTCGTTTTGGGCTACACAGCAACGGCACAGTCATTTCTGGCGGCTACGAAACATACTTGCAGCCAACAGCCCTCAGCATGTCTGCCGATGAAGCTGCGCAAACCACACATAAACCCTCAGGATTTCCGGCAGCACCTGATATAGTCATTCGCTTTGGTGCCGTTCCCACCTCCAAATGGCTCAACAACTACCTGGCTCACACCGACATTCCACACCGCATCCACATCCGCGAAAGCGGCGTATGGGCCGACGACAGCCACCAAACCACTCATTTCATCCAGGCCAATGCAGAGCAAGCCTGCTACCAACTCGCTCAAAAAGTGACACCCCGCTTATCTTCTGCCTGGCTGACAAAAGTACATGAAACAGAAACAGCCGTGTGGCACTCCATAGACAAAAATTTAACCGCAAATCTCACAGATTACACCGATTTCATGGCGATCATGGATAGTGTAGACCTGATGCCCGCAAACGGCCGTTTATTTGTGGGTAACAGCTTGTCCGTGCGTCACCTCGACCAATTCGCCCGTCCCAGCCAAACCCCTCTAAATGTCTATGCGAATCGCGGCGCATCCGGCATTGATGGCAACATCTCCACCGCCCTGGGTTTCGGCGCTGCCAACCACTCCCCTCTGGTCGCCATCATGGGCGACATCACCTTTTACCATGATATGAACGGATTGCTCATGCTAAAGGGTCAAGGCAACAAGCAGCAAGCAGAAAAAAACCTTCACCCTGCCCCATTCCCAGTTCCCTACTCCTTATTCCCACCCACCACAATTATCGTAATCAACAACAACGCCGGCGCCATCTTCCACCGCCTGCCCATCTCCCAATTTGAGCCACCCTTCACGACCCTGTTCCTCACACCCCACAACCTCGATTTTGAGCATGCCGCCCAGCTTTACGACCTGGATTTTGTGCGCGTGACCGACCGGGAAACATTCCGACAAACATTAGGCGAATCCATGTATAATCCGGTGCCAACACTCATTGAAATTGTAACAAACGGCCGTTCCGACCATGAACGCCGCCAAAAACTGATAAAAATGGTTAATGGTTAATAATACATTCTCAGTTGTGATTGATTAAGGAGACACACATGACAACTTGGACAACTGTCAAAGAATACAAAGACATCACCTACCGCAAAGCAGACGGCGTCGCCCGTATCGCTTTCAATCGCCCAGAGGTACGCAACGCCTTCCGCCCCAAAACCGTTGGCGAGCTATACGAAGCGTTTTTAGATGCCCGAGAAGACACCGCCATTGGCGTGGTGCTGTTAAGTGCAGAAGGACCTTCGCCTAAAGATGGAGTCTACGCCTTTTGCAGCGGCGGCGACCAACGCTCTCGCGGTCATCAAGGCTACGTCGATGATGAAGGCATGCCCCGACTAAACATTTTAGAAGTGCAGCGTCTTATCCGCTTTATGCCTAAAGTAGTGATGGCGGTGGTGCCAGGCTGGGCAGTGGGCGGTGGTCACAGCCTCCATGTAGTCTGCGACCTCACCCTGGCAAGCCAAGAACATGCCATCTTCAAACAAACAGATGCCGACGTCACCAGTTTTGACGGCGGGTACGGCTCAGCCTACCTGGCAAAAATGGTCGGGCAAAAACGCGCTCGTGAAATCTTCTTCTTAGGACGCAACTACTCAGCACAAGAAGCGTATGAGATGGGCATGGTCAACGCCGTGATTCCTCATGCAGAACTAGAAGACACCGCCTATCAATGGGCGCAAGAAATCCTGGCAAAATCGCCGACCTCCATCAAGATGATCAAATTTGCCATGAACCTGACAGATGATGGCATGGTGGGTCAGCAAGTATTTGCGGGCGAAGCCACCCGGCTCGCCTACATGACCGACGAAGCCAAAGAAGGTCGCAATGCCTTCCTGGAAAAACGCAAACCCAATTTCAAAGAGATCAAGTGGATTCCGTAACGTAGTCAAGGCAAAGGCATAAGTCGCCCAAGATTCAAAATGAAAACTGATTGGCTAACCAACCGCACCCAAGCAACCCCTCAACGTACTGCCATCCTCATTGGGAAACAGCAGTGGACGTATGCAGAGCTTGACCACATGGTCAACAGCGTATGTTGTCGGCTGCAAGCTGCTGGCGTGGAACCAGGGGATTTTGTCGGTGTACTCATGCCCAACTGTCTGGGATACGTGTGCCTTATTCATGCGCTGGCGCGGCTGGGCGCGACTCTTGTGCCCCTAAACACACGCCTGACTGAGGCTGAATTGGCCTGGCAAGTAGAGCATGTCGGCTGTAAATTCATTTTATGCCAGGAAAAAGACGAAAGGTTAAGGGTTCTTCACTCTCAACAGTTAACAGTCAATCACAGATGGCTAACCTCCCACACGCCAAGACCTGTTCGCCATTTCCCATTTTCCAGTCACCAGTTACAAACTGTCGTCTTCACGTCTGGCACATCAGGCAACCCCAAAGGCGTGCCCCTCACCTTCAACCATCACCTGGCCAGTGCCATGGCGTCTGCATACCGCTTGGGTGTAGCTCCCAACGATGTCTGGCTCAGTTGTTTGCCGCTTTACCATGTGGGCGGGCTGGCGGTAATTTGGCGTAGTTGTTTGTACGGAACGGCCGTTAATCTGCATCCTCGTTTCATCTTAGAAGAAGTCAATCATGCCCTCGACACATTGCCCATCACACTGATCTCCTTAGTGCCAACCATGCTCTACCGCCTGCTAGAAACACGCAGCCATTGGCCAGCCGCATTACGCCTTATTCTGCTCGGCGGCGCCGCAGCCCCAGAAGATTTAGTTTCCCGGGCAAACGGGTTAGAGCGAAGTGAATGGTCAAGCGTGAATGAGCCACTGTCAGTCGGCAATTCAAAGCCTTTGGTGGCTACCACTTATGGGCTAACTGAGGCATCCTCACAAGTGGCCACGATGCTGCCCGAAGAGGTAACCAAGAAACCGGGCAGTGTGGGTAAACCATTACTGTTTACCAGCGTGGCTATTGTCAATGAAAACGGCCGTTCCCTCCCCCCCAACCAATACGGCGAAATAGTCATCACCGGGCCAACCGTCATGGCAAACTATTTTGAAAAAGACCAAAGATTAAAAAAGAAAGATTTGCATCCCCCCCACCAACCTTCAACCTTCAATCGTCAATCATCATTTGCCACCGGCGACATCGGCTACCTGGATGACGACAGCGATTTATGGATTGTGCAGCGACGCAGCGATTTGATTGTATCTGGTGGCGAGAATGTGTACCCGGCAGAGGTAGAAGCGGTGCTAAAAGCGCATCCAGCAGTGGCAAATGCGTGCGTCGTCGGTCTGCCAGACGCAGAATGGGGACAAGTTGTAGCGGCGATGGTAGAGGTGGCACCGACGCACACACTCTCTCCAGAAGAACTGCTGGCCTACAGCCGAGAACATTTAGCTGGCTACAAGCAGCCACGCCAACTAAAGTTTGTAACAGAGCTGCCCCAAACCGCCTCCGGCAAAATAGCGCGAAACACAATCGTAGATCAGTTGTCTTTCGCTTAAAAAAATAGCTCATCAGGAACCGTTTATGATTGCCTGGCTAGGAACGGGCAAATATTTACAACAACAACGCTATACTAGCTAACCAATCTGAAACCAAAAATGAATCAGCTGCGTACAGACTGATAATTATTAATCAATAATGAGGCAAAACGGCCGTTACGCTTTTTGTCTCATTTAATACCACTCTTTTGGAGGAAAACAATGGATTACGGTGAAATAATCACTCGCGCTTGGCGCATTACCTGGAACAATAAATTTCTCTGGGTGCTTGGCTTTTTAGCAGCACTTACCGGTGGCAGCAGCAACAACTCATTTGGTCGTTCCATAAGTGAAAGCCAGTTTATGGATAACCCCCAAGCAGCAGCGCAAGTAGGTGCTCTAGTCATGCTCTTGGTGTGTGTGGTTGGCATTATCGGCTTAATTTTATGGGTACTAAGTATGATAGGACGCGGCGGTTTAATTGACGGCGTTAACCGCATCGATGATGGCCAAAAAGTAACATTGGGCGAAGTTTTTAACGCTGGTGTCAGGGCATTCTGGCGTTTAGTTGGAATTTACTTATTGGCCTACTTACCCTTAATACTTGTCAGTGTTGTCGCAACTGGTCTGCTTATTATACTGATCGGTGGCTTTGTAACAGCCAGTGAATTCTTACAAAACCCTGAAGAAATTGGGGCTGCTATGGGGGGAAGTATCGGTGGGATAGGATTATGTATTTGTCTCCTTATGTGCACACTAATCCCAATATCAATCATCCTGACAATGATCACAGAGTTTGCTTCGCGTTCCACCATCATCCACAAAACGGGTATTATCGAAAGCCTGAGCCACGGTTGGCGGATATTTAAAAATAACTTCGTTTCCATTATTTTGTTGGGGATCATCCTTTTTGTGTTGGGTCTGCTCATTATTGGAATGATCAGTGCTGTCATGGTTCCGCTGAGTTTTGCTGCCATGATCCCCGTATTCACAACGTTATCTAACAATAACAATGTCGGTGGCATGGGTCTGGCTTATCTGGGGATTAGTGCCATGTGTTTAAGTGTCTTGCTTGCCTTATTGATGTCAGTATTTCAAACTTGGGGCTCTGCCGTTTGGACGCTGGCCTACAAAGAATTTACGAGCAAAGCATCTGGCCTCACTTCAGCAGAAAAAGTAGCCTAAATAAACGGCCGTTGATAACATTCCTATACATCAAAAAATCTGGGCGCACACATGTGCGCCCCTTTCACATAAAATCATGGCTATTAAAAACATTCTAACACGCGCCTGGCAGCTATTGTGGCGACATAAATTCATATGGGCATTGGGATTGCTACCAGGTATCACCCATGCCATCAGTGCCCTACTCCAATATTGGCTAAAAGGTTATGTACGCCAAAATTTGATGCCTATTTTCATGAATTCCGCGCCAGGAGAACTGCTTTTTGCCGACAAACTCCCCTTCCCACAAGAACTGGCGGCAGAGATTTTTCAGGGCGAGTTCCTTATCATAAGCTTCATTTGGCTGTTTATCGCGTTAGTTGTATTTTGGATTATTTTCACCCTAACAGAAGCCGCCATCATCGCTGCCACCCTTCATGTTCAAGATGATCGTCCCATCACTCTGAAGCAGTCACTGTCTACCGGCTGGAAATTTGTGGGTCGATTTATCGCCATTGACGCCCTGGTATTTCTTCCCTGGTTTGTGGTGGCACTAACCGTAATGCTCCTGACCCTTCTTGTCTTATTAGGCACAGTGGGAATATCCTCGCAGGGAACGGCCGTTGAGACTGTGCTGGGCATCATGATGGTGGGCTTCGGCTGTGTTTCGCTGCTGGGCAGTTTGCTCATTCCTCTGGGATTCTTAACCATGCAGTTCCGCACCGTCGCTTTCCGAGACATAGCCGCTTTCGGCGGCAGCATACGTGGCAGCGTCAAACACACTTGGCGCATCGTCAAAGCCAATCCCACTTCCATGTTAATTCTGATAGCCATCATGTGGGGCCTCAACTACCTATTTGGTATGGTAACCAACGCTATTCTCATGCCGTTAAACGCCTTCACGGCCGTTTCCCTTTTGGATGGTAGTGCCATTGGCAGTTCGCTCAGCTTCACCAGCTTGCTCATCACCATACTGCTGGCCATTCCCAAAGCAATCCTCTTCGTCTACATCAACATCGCCTGGACATTAGCCTACCTGGATTTAGCCAAGACACAGGTAAGAAAACTTGAATGACACACGACCAACACCCCACAACCAACCCAGCCGCCATCATCCTCAGTCATTCGTCCAAACTAGGCATTGACACCGGCGGCACCTTCACTGATTTTGTCTGGCTGGATGAAAACGGCCGTTTTCACATTCACAAGCAGCTTTCCACACCCGACGACCCATCTCGTGCCATTTTAACCGGCGTCCAACTCCACCAAATTCCCGAAACCAGCGAAGTCATTCACGGCACCACCGTCGCCACCAACGCCCTCCTCCAACGGCGCGGCGTCCGCACCGCCCTCATCACCACCAAAGGATTCGCCGACGTGCTAGCCATTGGTCGCCAAAACCGTCCTGATCTGTACGCCCTGGTTCCCCAAAAACCAGCGCCGCTCATCCCCAAAAAATGGCGCTTTGAAATCCCAGAGCGCGTCACAGCCCAAGGCGACATCCTCACACCACTAAAGCCAGCAGATCTCCACCCCATCCTCGCCCAAATTGCCGCCGACAACATCGAATCCGTCGCTGTTTGCCTCCTCTTCTCCTACCTCCACCCCGAACACGAGCAGCTAATAAAAGAGGCAATTCATCATGCCACAGGCAGCACGCAGCATCCCCTCCACACCTCCCTGTCCTCCGAAATTTTGCCAGAATACCGCGAGTACGAACGCACCGCCACCACCGTCATCAATGCCTATGTGGCACCATTGATGAGCCGTTATTTGGCGCGATTAGCTGACGGGCTTAAGCCACGGCGATTAGCCATCATGCAAAGCAATGGCGGCATCATCAGCGCCCAAACCGCTGGCGACCAAGCCGCACGCACAGCACTTTCTGGTCCAGCTGGCGGCGTAGTTGGCGCCCGCTACATCGCCCAACTAGCTGGCTTTGACAACATCATCACCTTCGACATGGGCGGTACCTCCACCGATGTTGCCCTTTGCCCTGGTCAACTTCCCACCACAGCCGAAGGCGAAATCGCAAACTTGCCTTTACGGCTGCCCATCATCGACATCCACACCGTCGGTGCAGGTGGGGGCAGTATAGCCTATCTGGATGCTGGCGGCGCCTTACATTCTGGACCAGAAAGCGCAGGAGCAGATCCTGGCCCCGTTTGTTACACCATGTCAACACAAGCAGCAGTCGGGCAGCCTACCACCACCGACGCCCACCTCGTGCTTGGACGCCTGGACGCAGACAACTTTCTCGGGGGAGATATGAAGCTCAACCTCCCCGCAGCAAACAAAGCACTTGCTCAATTGGCTGAAAAAATGGGAGTGGCGACCGCCGAAATGGCTGCCTGGGGCGTCATTCAAGTCGCCAACGCCAACATGGAACGCGCCATTCGCAAAATCTCCGTAGAACGCGGCTACGATCCGCGCCGCTTCACCCTGGTGCCCTTTGGCGGGGCCGGCCCCCTCCACGCTTGCGAGCTTGCAGCCAACTTACAAATCCCGCGCATCCTCATCCCAGCCGTGCCAGGTGTGCTTTCAGCACTGGGTATGCTGGCAGCGGCACCAACAAAGGATTATTCACGCACAGTTTTACAAAAGATTGACGATTTAAGCTTCACAATCAGTGATTGGCTACACGAAAAGACAGAGGCTTTAGCAGAGCGAGCGTTGGGGGAGATGGCGGCAGAAGGGTATGGAAAAGAGGCTGTGGATTTGAAATTTAGTCTGGATATGCGTTACCTGGGACAATCCCATGAGTTGAAAGTGCCGTTTACGTGGGAAACAGCAGCGCAGCTTGAGGCCGCTTTTCACACGGCGCATAACAGCCGCTACGGTTATCAACAGCTTGAAGCAGGAATTGAAGTGGTAAATGTGCGCGTAACGGCCGTTGCCCCTGTCACTCCGCCCCCAATCACCAAACAACCCCGCACCCACACCTCAGCAGAAACAGCATGCATTGGCGAGAAAGCAGTGTGGTTTAACCAGCAGCCATACCCCACCAAACTATACCGCCGGGACAAACTCCAACCAGGGCACAAGTTTACAGGACCAGCCATTGTGTTCCAGTATGACACGACAATTGTGATACCGATGGGATGGAAAACGGCCGTTGACGAATACGGCAATCTCTTGCTCAGAAACGGAAATTAAATCATACGACGAAGCAGAACCCAACCTCAACAAACTCAGCCCTCATTGCTGCACAACCAACAAAAAAGAGCGCACCTCAAAAGGTACGCTCTTCTGATTTTTGCCTTCCAACTTCTGCCTTTGCGGTTTATCCCTCTTCTTCACGTTCCTTGGCTGCTTGGGCAGCAATTTGTTCTTGCAAGTGGGATGGCACACGACCATAGTTAGAAAACTCCATCGCGTACACACCACGACCCTGAGTCATAGAACGTAAATCTTGGGCATAAGTCTGCATTTCTGCTAACGGCACCTCTGACTGCACAATGCTCTTGGTACCTTCCTGGTCGATACCCAGCACACGAGCGCGGCGGGAATTCATGTCGCCCATGATGTCACCCATATAGTCAGCCGGAACTGTGACCGTTGCTTTGTAGATAGGCTCAAGCAAAATCGGGCCAGCTTGCATCATCGCTTTCTTAAAGCATTCACGACCAGCAGTCTGGAACGCAATTTCCTTAGAATCTACCGGATGTTCCTTCCCATCAAAGATGATCGCTTTCACACCAACCACCGTGTAACCGGCAATCGGCCCAGATTCCAATGCCTGACGACACCCTTTTTCCGTAGCAGCCACAAACGGCGCAGACACCGCACCACCAAAGATCTCAGAATCAAATTCAAAATCAGAATCATCATCCAACGATTCCAGGCGCAAGAAAACACGGCCATACTGGCCAGCACCACCCGTTTGCTTCTTGTGGGTGTAATCGGCAGTGGCCGTCTTGGTAATCGTTTCGCGGTATGGCACCTTTGGTATTGTTGTTTCCAAGCTAACACCAAATTTAGACTGTGCTTTCTTGACAGCAATGTCGAGATGGGTCGTTCCCATTCCAGAGAGAATCGTTTCCCGGGTTACTTTTTCTGTGTACCAGTTCAAAGTTGGATCTTCAGCAACCAGACGGTTCAAGGATTGGCTCAATTTTGCCACGTCCGATTGGGTCTTGGGATGAATCGCCACAGAAGCAATCGGGTTTGGCTGTGCCACCGGAGCCAACTTGAGTTGGTTATTCTTGGCACACAGGGTGTCATTGGTGCCGGCATCACCCAGTTTCACCACAACTCCAATATCACCAGCATGCAGCTTGGCAACGGGGTCTGTTTCTTTGCCTGTGACAACCTGGAGAGAACCTACACGTACTTCAGAATCTAATTGAGCCGCCCAATAACGGGAATCGGATTCCAATACACCACCAAAAACGCGAATATAGCTCGTTTTACCATAAGCATCTTCGCGTGTTTTGAAGATGAAAGCAGCCAATGGGGAATCATCGCTCACGTCGAAGGTTTCTTCACTCCCATCTTTATCAGCGGTAAAAGAATGTTCATTGGGCACCGTACCAAGAGCAACCAATACTTCTAACGCTGGCTCAATCACGATACCTGCTTCTGGGGCACTGTAGATAATGGGCGTAACCAGACCTTGAGCCATGGCGCCTTTCAAACCGGTGACAATTTCTTCCGGAGTTAATTCCTCATCTTCGAAGAATTTTTCCATCAACACATCGTCACCTTCGGCGGCAGCTTCAACCAATGCCATACGGGCTTCTTCAGCATCATCTGCCATGTCGTCGGGAATGGGAGCGACTTCGGATTTTTCGCCTATGCGAGCTTCCATCTTGAGCAAATCGATTACCCCTTTAAAGTCGGTTCCTTCACCGATTGGCAGTTGCATGTTGACAAAGTTGCCACCTAAATTATTGTTAATGCTTTCCATGACGCGAGAAACACGCACGTTTTCACGATCCATCTTGTTGATTAAGATGATTTGGGGAATATCGAGTGCAGTGGCAGCCTGGCGCACAATTTCAGTGCCTACTTCAACGCCAGAAACCGCTTCAACAAAAACAAGGGCTGTGTCAGCAACGTAAAGGGAACTGTTAACTTCACCAACGAAGTCCATGAATCCGGGAGTATCAAGCAGATTGAGTTTTTTGCCCTGGAATTCAACGGGGGCTAAACCAACGGAAACGGAGCTGTTACGGGCAATTTCTTCTTCCTCGAAGTCCATAACGGCCGTTCCTGCTTGCACGCTGCCCATACGATTGGTAGCGCCCGTGTTGAACAGTGCCCGTTCAACAAATGTTGTCTTACCAGAGCCATTATGGCCTACCAAGGCAATGTTACGAATGTTACTAGTTTGGTATTCTTTCATGAGTTGGAAAACCTCTTCGGATTTGGGATTTAGATCCTTTTTCTTTTCTGTGGATTTTGCTCCACGTCAGGTGGTCTTACACCTGTCAATTTCTTTTTTAGGCGAACCTGTTCATTATACTTTCCTTTATAAAAACTGCCCAATTAGAATGCCAAATGATGAGGGCAATCGCTTATCTTATGTAAACAGAAAGTGGGTGAAATGACGTCAATGATGAGATACTGCAGCGCATAAACGAACTCATTCAAATTATTCCACGTTACTAACACAGGATTGGAGATCATAGAGATTGAAATTGCCGGCAAGATAGGAGCCGCCAACCCAGCCCGTGGATCTATCGAGCAGGTAAATCTCAATCCACCCACCACTGCGGCAGCCCGTTAACTCAACCAGCTGCCCGCCTGAAACATGGGTAAACGGGTCGGCGTCCATGCTGGGACCAGTACGGACATTCAAGGCACGGGCGTTCACCACTTGGGCGCTCAACGGAGCCAGATCAGCCGCCACATTTGCTGCATTGGCAGAAGCAGTCGTCATAGAAACGGCCGTTCCACTCTCAGAAGTCACCACCAAACGCGCTTCTGCTTGCCCCACATCATCAAAAAATTCCATGATTAACGGGACAGAGCCACCTGGCAAATCCAAAATGTTTGCATAGGCAACTGTTTTATACGGGTCTTTCCACTCGTCGATAATGAGTTGATCATTCACCCATAGACGAACACCGCCATCCACGTAGACGGTAAAGCGATACCGATCTGCGGCAAAATTGTGGGTGTTGACCCAGCGCACAGAAAAACGATCTGAATTCACCATGTTAGGCTGCGGTGAGCTAGAGCCCCAGATAAAATCAATGTCCTGATCCGTACGCACCATCACAGGGTCATTTTCCAGATTGGTATTGTTGTAATACGTTCCTTGCCATGCCCCCATGCTCGAATCAAAGGCGGGAGCTGCGGCGCCACCAGCAACGCCCACTTTTGTGTAGTTTAACCGGGCGACGGCCTGCCCTTTATCTTCAAAATACTCCAGTTTCACAGCCACGCTGCCTCCCACGGTAACATTTGCCGTGTAGGTTATTGAGGATTGAGACTGCCATTTATCGATGAGAAGCTGGTCGTTCACCCACAAACGCACGCCATCATCCGTGGTAGTGCTGAAGCGATAAAGACCTGGGTCTAGCTGCAATGTTCCCGTCCAACGCACGGAAAAATCATCGGCGTTGATACCGTCGGCAGGGCGCCCTGTGCCCCAATCGAAGTTAATGGCCGCATCATGGCGCACCACGGATGGCTGCCCAAACAAATCTCTGTTATTGAAGTATTGGCCAAGCCAATTCGCATCCGAGGCATTGCTTACACGTTCCCAACTAAACTGCGCCACGGCTCCACCAGTGGCTTCATAATATTCAACTTTCAGATCATGTTCTCCCTCAGAGATGTAAATATCCGCGACAACCGTATGCGCCTGACTGTTATTCCAGCTTGAGATGATTTCATTGTCATTTACCCAAACGCGCATGCCATCATCCATGGTCGCCGAAAACCGGTAAGTACCTGCGGAGAAATAAACACGCCGGGTCCATTTAGCTGAAAAATTATCAACGGGAACGGCCGTTCCTGGAGAACCATCATCCCAAATATGGTCAATATTTGATTCATAACCCGTTTGCACGGGATCCCCAGAGAGGGTCATATTGGCATAGTAACGAACATACCATTTTTCATCGGCTGCTCGCGTTGGCGAAACAGGCAATGCACTGCACAAAAATACCAAAAGCAATGCCACGCTTCCCACAAATCCTAAACGAGGAAATCTCAATTTTTTTATCATGTTGCACGCCTTCCTTTACACAAACAATATTGTATACACAGCATTGTTTGTGTGCTTAAAATATAATTTACAATTTTTGCACAAACCGCACCCTTCTCTGGCATTAAATCAACAAAGCGCGTCAGATGCTCTCTAAGCGTGCCCCGATCTTGCCATGGTGCAGCATAATGTGCAGCAATTTCATTATAAGTAGCTGTTGTTTTCGAGATGGGATCTTGAGTCATATCAAGCACAAAATCTATGGTAGATCACTCATAAGTTGTGGCTAGATGTTAGCATCCAAGATTAATTTGAAGGGTATATATTTTCTGAAACCTGAACCAGCAGCTCACCATCAATGAGGGTCATGGGCTTATCTTGCGCCCATTCTCGAGCAGATTTGGAAATTTCAGCCGTGGTAACTAAGAAAGCATGGGATACTTGCTCATGAATGAGGGTGCCAAACAGTTCGCGCACCACTTCCGGCCCCACCGCACGACGATACCGTTTGCATTGTACAATGGCTCGTTTTCCTCCCACCTTCTCCAATTCTAAATCAACACCTTTATCGCCGCTGCTGCCCCTTAGATAAACTTTGTACCCCTTTGCCAGAAAGAGTTGAGCAACGTACTGCTCAAATTCTCTCGGACTTAAAGCGTATAAGTCATCCAGTGCTTTGGTAGGGAGAGACATTTTTTGTTTGGTAAACGGCCGTTTCCACCGCCAAAACCACACTCCCCACAAAAACAACACCGTCACGCCGCCAGCCATTTCCAATAATTGCACCATTTCTTGAACCACTGATGGCAGGGAAGCCGCAGGAACCAACCCATGATAAAAAAGCAACCACGCCCCATAACCCACAGTGATCCCCCCCAGTAAAATGCCACCTTGCCGCACCGTCATTCGGGCTGGTTTTTCCTTTCGCTTAAGTATTGAACTAAGCTGCCATTGCCAATCAAATCGCGCAATCATAACTATAGAAAGATAGAAGATGCAGCCAGGCATCATCCATATAAACGACTAGTCCAGCAAACATCATTATCAGGTTATCATATTAAATGCACCAGACTTAACCGTTGCAATTGACATAATAAAGCAACAGACATTTACGGATCGCAATACTAGACTAGCATAACCGAAGCCCATCATTTCGCAAGGACAATTTTTGTCACAAACAGCCACCCCTTTTTCGATCCTAAATCCAGCCTCTGCTATAATCCTGCGCATGAAAAAATAAGTCTGCCCAAAAATCGCAGATCTCGCCGATTACACAGATTTGCTGCTCGACAAGCATACCTGTTAATCCGCGGCATTTAAGACTGTTTTCAGCACAGTCAAAAATAATTATACACAAATCAGCACGCATCATTCATTATTTTCTGCCCTCGTAGCTCAATGGATAGAGCACCCGCCTCCTAAGCGGTAGATCGCGGTTCGAGTCCGTGCGGGGGTATTAATCTTCCGTCGTGCACCATGTTTGCACACTAAAGCGCGTACTACAAACTAACCTCAGGCACCTTTTTCCTGGGCAAAGGCGACTTAAAGCACATCCATCAATTCCATCACTTATTCATAGAGGCACACTGACTATCTTATTTCTACCGTAACACAACATTTTATTGCCCCCAATGACCCATATGCTTAACTAGCAATGCAAATCTAGCACATCTAAACCAACTGCATATATTTAAGCCCACAGATGAATTTGAAATAATTCGATTGATAAATTGGAACGATGCGTATCCTCAACTTAACCCGAAGATATTATTAGGCGAATTCTGGCGAACTCTGCGGCACCTTATCCCCATCTTGTTACATTGTCAGCCTAGTGCCAACCCCATCGCTGCGGCAGCAGCTACACAGACAACACCAAGACCATAAAGCAAAAGGCGTGATGCGTAAGCTGTCCTCACGCACCACGCCTTCTATATTCTATGTCACATATTCTATGTCACATGTCACGCATCAATTCGCGCTGATCTGCATCAAATGAACATCTTGCTGTGGGTACGGGATTGAAATACCTTCTTGATCAAAGCGTAGCTTGACCTGCTCCGTCACCGCAAAATATACCGCCCAATAATCTGCTGGTTTCACATAGGGGCGCACAGCAAAATTAACACTGCTATCTGCCAACTCAGAAACAGCAACCATCGGTGCAGGTTCAGGCAAAACCTTTTCTTGGGCATTGACAATTTCTTCCAATATCCCTTTAGCTTTAGCCAGATCATCATCGTAGCCAATACCAAAAACCATATCCAAGCGCAGCGTTCCCTTTTGCGTGTAATTGACAATGGGAGAACCCGTTACTTGAGAATTAGAAATGGTAACGGTTTTGTTGTCTGGAGTCACCATGATCGTGTTGAAAACCAAAATTTCTTGTACTGTGCCAAAATAGCCAGAAATTTCGACCAAATCACCAATCTTAAACGGCCGGAAAAGTAACAACAGCACACCAGCAGCAAAATTGGCCAGAGAACCCTCCAAAGCCAGGCCAACTGCCAAAGCAGCCGCACCAAATACAGCCAAAAGAGAAGTCATCATACCCAGCATATTGAGTATAACTGCCACAGCCAGGACTAACACAACATAATAAACCAGGTTGCCAATGAATCTTTCCAAAGCCGTATCCACATTTGCCTGTGCTAACGCTTTGAGAGTGTATTTTTTAACATACCGTGCTAACCACCGGCCAATCACCAAAATGATAATGGCAATAATGATCTTAAGTCCATAATCCATTACCACCTCAGCCCATTTATCCCATGGTATAGTAATCGTATCCATTTTGTTTTCCTCCAACTCGTCTTTCTATCTTATAACGTGAATGATTCACATCTGTCTCAGACAGACAGATATGCCAAACCTTTATATTTTTCACGTCAATATTACCATCTATGCTATCTTTTGCCAGCCAAACATCACTAACAGGCCATAACGTTGTTATTTCCAATCAAAATCATCTGCATCATATTTAGATTCACTGTATCGATTTTCTTGACAAAAACTTGTATTCAGAACAACTTTTCGCCAAAATTAGATAAACAATTTGGAGGAAAAAATGTCTGAAACAAATAACAACCAAAATCATGAAGAAAGCTTCCCCACACCGGAAGATAAAATCGTGCAAACACAGCACGCTGTCACCATCGGGGGCAAGCAGATTCCATACACAGTCACCACAGGAACCATTGTCCTCAAAGAAGAAAGCGAAAAAGAAGACAAATCTGAAGGCGAAAAAGCCAAAGCATCCATCTTCTTTGTTGCCTACACGAAAAACAACGTAGCGGATACCAGCCAGCGCCCCCTTACCTTTGCCTTTAACGGTGGGCCTGGCTCCTCATCCGTTTGGCTGCATTTAGGGCTGCTCGGCCCTAAACGTGTTCATATGGATGACACCAATATTCTGCCCCCGCCTTACAAACTGGTGGAAAATGAATATTCCCTGCTGGATGTGACAGACCTTGTATTCATCGATCCAGTTAGCACAGGGTTTAGCCGCGCTGTCCCAGGGGAAAAAGCAAAAGAATTTCATGGCTTCACCAAAGATATCGAATCTGTGGGCGACTTTATTCGCCTTTACACCACCCGTTACCAACGCTGGCATTCACCAAAATTTCTAGCGGGCGAGAGCTACGGCACTACACGGTCTGCCGGTCTTTCTGGCTATTTGCAGATGCGGCATGGCATGTACCTCAACGGCATCATGCTCATTTCATCCGTTCTCAATTTCCAAACACTCCTGTTTTCCAACGGAAATGATTTGCCCTATCCCCTTTTCTTACCCACCTACACAGCAACCGCCTGGTATCATCACAAATTAGATGACGACTTACAAGCAGATTTGCAAGCAACCTTGGCTGAAGTCGAAGCGTTTGCTTTGGGAGAATATGCCTCCGCCTTGATGCAAGGCTCAGACTTACCTGAGGAAGCACAACAAGCCATTGCCCAAAAGCTGGCTCGGTACACAGGGCTTTCTGCCGCTTACATCAGAAAGACAAATCTGCGCATCAATATTTTCCGTTTCACTAAGGAATTACTACGTGAAGAAGGATTGACTGTGGGGCGTCTTGACTCCCGTTTTACCGGTATAGATAAGGATACAGCTGGCGAGACGTTTGAGTTTGACCCCAGCTACGCCGCCATCCAAGGGCCTTACACGGCCGTTCTCAATGATTATTTGCGCCGCGAACTTTCTTTTGAAAACGACATCCCCTACGAGATCCTGACAGGCCTATACCAAAATTGGAGTTACAAAGACTTTGAGAATCAATTTGTGGAGGTTGCCGAAACGTTAAGGCAAGCCATGAGCATCAATCCACACTTAAAGGTATTAATAGCCAACGGGTATTATGATCTGGCCACCCCGTACCTGGCTACCCGCTATACTTTTAACCACCTGGGACTTGATGCGAGCTTACAAGATAATTATGAAATGACCTACTATGAAGCAGGGCATATGATGTATGTCCACCTGCCCGCCATGGCACAACTTAAAAAGGATATGGCACGGTTTGTGAAAACGGCCGTTTCCCTCGAACATGGCAAATAACACAAAACAACTGACCAATGAAGAATCAACTTTGGAGGAAACATGGAAAAAGAAAAAGATGTCATTGTGGTTGGGGCTGGTCCCTCTGGTGCCACCGCCGCCACAATTTTAGCTCAACAAGGACATGATGTTTTACTACTCGACCGTCAGAACTTCCCCCGAGATAAAATCTGCGGCGATGGCATTCCCAGCGGTGTCATCAGCATCATGAGCCGGCTGGGCATGAAAGACAAAATACAAGCAGCTGAGAGGCGAGGAGAATTCAATCTCCTGACACAAGTTCGTCTTATTTCACCGAAAGGCTATGCCATCAATGCGCCATTGTCCGTTAACGCGGAGGGCGCAAAATCCTACGTGGCTCCCCGCATGTATCTCGATGCAGTCATTCAAGAACAAGCCGTAGAATCCGGGGCAGAATTCATTCAAGCCCAAGCGCAAGAGCCCATTTTAGAGCATGGCAAAGTAGTTGGCATTCGCGCCAAAACAAACAGTCATGGCCGCACAAAAATAGTAGATTTTCGGTCTCGATTACTGATTGGCGCAGATGGAGTCACCTCAGTCGTCGCCCGCCATTTGCGCCCCAAAGAGAAACAACATGTGGATAGTCATCGCGCCATTGCCCTTCGTGCTTACATTGAAGATATTGAGGAAATACCCAATACAGCTGAATTTTACTTGTACGAAGAAATCAACCCTGGGTACGCCTGGATATTCTCCTTGGGAAACAACCGCGCCAATATTGGCTTAGGCATGCGCCTCGACCAGTTCCGGCAAGCCAAAGTCAAGCTCAAAGATTTACTACACCACTTTCTGGACATGCCCGATATAAAAAAACGCCTCAAGAATGGAGGGAACATGCACGACATGGCCACCTGGCAGTTGAGCTTTGGTTCTCAAAACAACTTACAATTTGCATTTGATGGCGCTTTACTTGTGGGTGATGCAGCGGGATTCATCAATCCGATTACCGGCGGCGGCATTCACAACGGCATGATTTCAGCCCAATTGGCAGCCAAAACAGCCCATGAGGCCTTAACCGCCGGAAACACATCTTTGAGCCAGCTAAAAATTTATCAAAAACGGTGTCATACCGAACTTTATCCAGGATTACACCGTTCATTTATCTACCAACGCTTATTGATGCGCTTTCCCCGCATCATTGACTTTCTGATTCACCGTGGACAAGAAAACAGTCAACTGGCGCAAATCTTTTTGTCAAAGCTGTAGGCTAATGTCCAGGCTGGCAGTACTGCTTTGCCAGCCTGGATACTATTTTACTAAGTTTTTCATGTGGAGCAGCATCGCCGAGATACCACTCAACCGCTGTCCACTCAACACCGTTTGCAAGCCCGTCTCTAAATAAAATTCGCTGGGAATTGCCATGATTTCTGCTGCCATCAAACCATCCAGGCCAACCTGCAAGATACGCGCAAAACCACTGACGGTTGGGGCTTCTGGCGGGATGTCGAAATGGTAATGATAACGGCCGTTATCCACCTCAGCATAGATAAAAACAGGCGTTATACACTCATGCACCTCCTCCATCTCGTCCCGCTTATCAGAAAACTGTGCCGGCAACGGCGGCAGCGCCTCCGCAAACTCCAACAAATACTCTAGCTTCTCCTGCCCCTCGCAGAATCCAAAATCTTCCACAATTTCTGCTAATCTGGATGGCAATTCGCCCATATTGTTCTCAACCTCGTTTCAGTGAATTAAAAAGCCGTGCTTATTACACACAGCGTCATTGTAAGCAATTCTTAATCGAAACGCACATCATTCGCTCCTGCTGAAAAATCGCCAGTCAGCCCACATCTGCATAAGCAGCCCACCACAGAGAGCGCCCGCTCCGTTAGACACCAATCTACATTTTCCATTGCGAATCAAGATGAGTGATCGTACCATACCGTACAAATAACAGTCATGAAGTATTGCAGTTAAAACCTTGCCGGAATTTGGAGAGTAAAGTAGTTTTGATTTATCCCCCAATCCCAGCAAAAACAGGAACCACTATGCAACAGTATCTCAATTTAATGCAGCACATTCTTGACAATGGCATACAAAAAGGGGACCGTACAGGCACAGGCACCCTAAGTGTATTTGGCTACCAGATGCGCTTTGACCTCAATGAAGGCTTCCCCGCAGTGACCACAAAAAAACTCCATTTCCGCTCAATTATTCACGAACTACTCTGGTTTTTACAGGGCAAGACCAACATCCAATACCTGCAAGAGAATCGTGTCACTATCTGGGATAAGTGGGCAGATGAAAATGGCGAGCTAGGCCCCATCTATGGTTGTCAATGGCGCTCCTGGCCTGCCCCAAACGGCCGTTCCATAGATCAGATCTCCCAACTCATCAACAGCCTGACACACAATCCAGACTCCCGCCGTCACATCATTAGTGCCTGGAATGTAGCCGATATCGAGAACATGGCGCTGCCACCCTGCCACCTGCTTTGTCAATTCTACGTAGCCGCTGGCACACTCTCTTGCCAACTTTACCAACGCAGCGCCGATGTGTTCCTGGGCGTCCCCTTCAATATCGCCTCCTACGCCCTGCTAACCCTCATGATCGCCCAAGTAACTGGCTACAAACCAGGTGAACTCATCCACACCTTCGGCGATGCCCATCTCTATCTCAACCACCTGGAACAAACCAAATTACAACTATCCCGCAAACCATATCCACTGCCTGAAATACAGCTCAACCCAGATGTAAAATCCATCTTTGCTTTCAAATACACAGATTTCAAACTTATCGGCTATCAATCCCATCCCCCCATCAAAGCACCAATAGCCGTCTAATAACGAGCGCGCGCGCTAAAGGCAAGCAAAAAACTTTCACACTCGCCCTTGCGCCACCCCCTAACACCTATGATTATCTCAATGATCACCGCCATGGATAAAAACAAAGTCATCGGAAATAACGGCCGTTTACCCTGGCGGCTCCCTGCTGATACACAACGATTCGTCGCCCTCACCATGGGCAAACCCGTCATCATGGGGCGCAAAACATACGACTCCATTCCAGACAGGTTCAAACCACTCAAAGGGCGCACAAACATCATCATCACACACAACCCAAACTACGAAGCACCCGGCTGCATTGTAGTCACTTCACCAGAAGCCGCCCTGGCCGCGGCTGGCGATGTTGAGGAAGTCATAATCGGCGGAGGCCAAGCCATCTACGAAGCGTTTCTGCTCCAGGCTCACCGCCTCTATCTCACCATCATTGATGATGAATTTGAGGGAGACACACACTTCCCCACAGCCGAACAAATCGATTGGAACATTATCGAAGAACAAAGCTTCGAGCCAGACAAAAAAAACAAATATCGCTACCAATTTTTAACGTTAAGCAAGAAAATTATCAATGATTAAAGATCAGCAATCATTTTTCACTCTCAATCTTCAATCTTGATTCTTCAATCACCATGGACACCTTAAACCCCAACATCCCCACCAACGAACTCTCAGGGCTGATGACAACGGCCGTTACCCAAATGAGCAGCTACCATCTCACCCTGCTCACCCCCCAGCTACTCTTACGTGTAATGCTGGAAGATGAGAACACCGTTGGTCACAAAATCCTCAAACAATTGCAAACAGAACGCGGCTTCAGCTGGAAAAATTTACTCTCCCGCGTAGAACAAGTCACCCACCTGAACAAAGGGCGAGATGCCAAATTCCAATTTACCGACGACTTCGGCAAACATATCCCCTTAGCCGATGAGATGTTAATTGTCATAGATGAAGCGTTAACGCTAGCACAATCCCGAGAAGAACTCAAAGCCAGCAGTGGTCACGCCCTAGCCGCTATGGCACAAAAAAACGTCACCACCTACGCCATCTTGCAACGCATTGGCATTACCCCAGAGGCCGTCATCAACTTACTGGCAGAAAGCACAGAAAAAGGCACCGCCATCATCACCGATTTTGTCACCGAAGCCCAGTCTGGCAATGCCCAAGCCGTCTATCAAAGAACCAATCTCCTGCAAGAACTGATCAGCCTGTTATCCCTTTCCCAAAAACGGCATATCCTTCTCGTTGGACCAGAAGGCGCAGGAAAACGCACCTTGGGCTACAGCCTGGCACAATTGTTGGCTGAAGGCAAAGGGCCAGCCAATCTACGCTCCCTCGTGGAAATCAACGAAAGCGCCTTACTAGAAAATCCACTGGCAGCCATGCGAGTAGCCATGCGCCGCGCCAGCGGAGGAGTGCTGCTCGTCCCGGGCATTGACCGCTTCTTTGCCGACCGGCTGCACGCCCGTTTTCCCGCACAAGTCAACCGGGAGCTGCACAAAGCGATTCTGGGCAACGACCATGTCATCATAGGCACGACAACTTTGGCACATTATGAACGGCTGCACAACGACCCCCTCGTGCGCCAGCACACAAATCGCTTAGACGTGCCCGCCGCCACCCCCACAGAAGCCACCGCCATGCTGCTCTTCCACAAACAACGTCTGGAACAAGAGTATGATATTGAAGTGACAAGAGAAGCCTTGGAAACGGCCGTTACCCTTGCCAACCAATACATCAAAACCATCGCCCTGCCTGCCGCCGCCGTGCAGCTAGCCGACCGCGCTTGCGCCATCGTGCGCCTGGTCACGCAAGAACATGTAGCCAACTTACCACAAGTAGAAGCAGACGGGCGTCTAAGCCCAGAAGATGTCATGGTCGCTGCCAGCAAAATGACCAAAATTCCCATCACCAAACTCAACCAGGATGAACGCAGCAAATACGCCAACATGGTTGAACATCTGCACCAACGCATCATCGGGCAAGACGAAGCCATCCTGGCCGTCAGTCGCGCCGTAAAAACAGCGCGGGTCGGCCTACGCAACCCCAAACGCCCCATTGGCTCCTTTCTCTTCCTTGGCCCCAGCGGTGTCGGTAAAACAGAACTGGCAAAAGCATTAGCTGAATTCATGTTTGGCACCGAAAAAGCGATGTTGGTACTCGACATGAGCGAGTATCAAGAAGAAGCCAGCGTCAATCGCCTCATTGGTGCGCCACCTGGCTACATCGGTCATGACGCAGGGGGACAGCTCACCAATTTTGTGCGAGAACAGCCGTATACCGTTGTCCTCTTTGACGAAGTAGAAAAAGCACACAATCGAGTGTTTGACGTGATGCTGCAAGTTTTGGAAGAAGGTCGCCTCACAGACAGCAAAGGCCGCACCACCACCTTCAGCGAGACAGTAGTTATCATGACCAGCAACTTAGGTTCCAAACATATGCTGGTGCCCGTCATCGGCGAAATCGAAAGAGAGCTAGTCCTAGACGATGTCCATTCATTCTTTCGCCCAGAGTTTCTCAATCGGCTCGACGAAATCATTTTGTTCCACCAGTTAGCCAACGAGCAGTTAGCCCAAATCTTAGACTTGATGCTCAAAAAAGAGAAAAAATTAGCCACCAGTCAAGGCATCGAACTAGAGCTAACCCATGAAGCAAAATGGTGGCTGCTGGCGCAAAACGATCAACCAGAGTTTGGGGCACGGCCATTGCGGCGTATTATCGCCCGCCATTTACGAGAGCCCTTGGCAGATTTTCTTTTGCGGGAAGGCAGCCAACCCACCCCAGGCCACACCACCACCATCATCGTTGACACCCAAAATTCTGGCTTAGATTTTGACATTAAACCAACATGAAGGGATGGGGTCAGGGAGGCTCTCCATATCCAGGCAAAAAAAATGAGATGTCCTGCAAGCGGGAGCCTACAGGAGCATCTCTCGGGGGGGGAGCCAGAAAAAGTATAGCATAACATCCATTTTTTGCAAATTTATGATAAAAATTAACTTTTTGCTCATTTTCCCATAATTTTGTTCTGCCCCTGTGGAAAATGCTGAATCTTGTTTCTTGATATTGCCATTCAACTTTTTAACGGCCGTTTAGCGTTCTACCCTTAACCTATTCATATATACAACCTATTTCATTGGTTTCATACCAACAACACGCAAAAAAGGAGAATCCTCATGCTAGACACAACCGTATGGAACAGTAGATGGCAAGCATGCGCAGCCACTTTAGATGAGATGCAACAGGCTTACACCACTCTCAACAGCCCCACCTTCGAAGCCATGTCCATTTGTCTCAAAGCGTTTGGCGGCGATCAGTTTGACTTTTTTATCACCGGATTTGAAAGTCATCGTTTACTCCCCTCACCCAATTTCCCCCCTGAAAACATCTTACGCGCCACATTAGACCAGGTCAGTTATGACATCACAGCCATCCGGCAAGCTGTCGATCAACTTCAAGATGGCTTCCCCACCATGAAAGAATCCCTGGCCATCGCCAGCGCACTCACCCAGAACGCCTTAAACCTCGGCATTGAGAGCCAATTGATAAAACAAGCAGCAGTGATTGCCTGCTTCATCAAAGCGGCCAACATTCGCGTGATTCCCTATGCGCCGGTTGCCCTCGTGAGAGTGCCCTACACCTGCTTCACGACCAAACGGGATTATTTAGCCACACCACATGAAATTGGTCATTACATTTACCACAACGGCGCCATAGCATCAGACTTACACAATTTGCTGCCCGCCATGCCAGATTGGGGAGCAGGTTGGCTAGAAGAAATCTTTGCCGATGTCTATGGCTGTCTTGTTGCTGGCCCTGTCATCGGCCTCGATTTTGAAGATTTACTAACCGACAATGACTTAGGACATTTCTTAACCAGTGATGGTGAACATCCTGTAGACGTTGTGCGCCCGTATATTTACATCAAAACCTTAAACAAAATGGGATTCCTCAATGCCGCCGAAGCGCTAAAAAACCGCTGGCATCATATTTTAGTCAGGCGAGGCAATCCGCACAGCTTCTACCCAGATGACAACTACGGTGAAATCCCCCTGGCCTTGGCAAAAGATTTTGTCGAGCAAACGGCCGTTGTCATTCTAGAATACTTAAAAAATCGCGGCGTACCTACCAACAAAACCTGGACACAAGATTTGCCCACACCGGAAACACCAATTGACGAGCTGTACCTGGCATTTGATACAAAGCTGGATGAGCTCGCTGAAACACCGCTGAACAACCTGGAAGTTGATCGTGACGAAAACAAACTATTTGTCACGATACCCAGTGGAGAAAAGCGCAACCAACGACAGATTGGCGAGACACAATCATGGGTAGATTGGGCAAAAGTACAAAGTCGTCAACACCCAAAAGACCCCTTACCTATACCCACGTGGATTGGCATCTTCAATGCAGGTGGCTGGCCTGTTAAAGGGCCAGAAGATGGCGGTGCAGGCGGATAATTTCCCAAGGGGGTTGCATACCTCCCCACAGGCAACCCCCTTCTTTCCTCAAAATTGATCCCAAAACATCCATGCTGGCTTCCTTCTATCAGGATTGGAATTCATGCAGTTCTCCAGTTTTGCTTTGCGACATCCAATGGCCCACTCGATTGACCCAATATTCATTCCCTATCTCTTGAGCAATCTCTTTAGAGGCTAACCAATATTCTTCCGCCATCTCCATCTTATTCAACCCGTAATAAGCATTCCCCATATTGCCCAGAACCCAAGCTCGCCCCATCCGGTCTGAAACACGGGTAAATAACTCCAATGCCTCTTGTCCGAACTGTAAACACAATTCATACTCCCCCATATCTCTATAGATTAAGCACATTTGGAACTTTGCATTTCCTAAAGAAGCCATATCTCCCATTTTTTCAAGCAGCCTCATGCTTTTTTGAGCATACTCAATCGCTAATTGAAACTGTTTTTGCATTCGATTTAAATAAGCAAGCCCATTCAAAGAGACGGCAAATTCCCCCTTATCCCCTAACTCTTCCGCCAAGGCGTATGCCCGTTCACCACTCGATTGAGCCAGTCCATATTGCTTTACGGTAGAATAGCCATACAACATCAAGCGCAAAGTACGGAGTAAATCCAGGCGGCTGTCAATCTTTTCTTGAATCGCCGCGGCCTCACACAAAATTTCTAAAGAGCGTTCGCGCTTGCCCGCCCGCCCCATCAATAACGCCTGCCGGTATTTAAATTGACCAATCCCTTGTAGATCATTTAGCGTCTGTTTTGTTTTTAGACCAGATGTTAATAACTGGTCTGCCTCATCATAACGCCCCTGAAAAATATGAATCCGAGCCAATTCATATTGAATATCAGCCACACTAACGCTATCTTCTAAATCCTCAAAAATAACTTGTGCCTGTTCAAAGAGGGTCCGTGCTTCATCATATTGGCCTTGTTCGAGCAAAGCCATCCCTTGCCGGTATAAATTCTCACCAATTTGTCCATCATTCTCAATAGATAAGGCGCCATGATAAGCGAGCTGGTAAGCTTTGTTTGCTCGATCAAATAATCCCTGGGCAAACCAAGCCTGGTTCAAGCTCTGATTAAAACGGAACAAAGTCTGCCATATTCCCTCATCCGCCATAATCTGAACAGCTGCATCTAGATTGTCCCATTCTTGATTTAATTTTTGATAATTTGTGCTGAATTTATCCGCAAAGCCTGCATAAAAATCAACCATACGCAGGGAAGAGGATCGCTTATCCCCCAACTTCTCTTCAGAAAAGTAAGCCAGAAGGGCATGCTGGCGGTAATAATCTTCACCTTGTTCGATGAGCAGAGAACGCGCCGCAAGCGTGTCCAGATGGTCTTGCATCTTATAAAAATCTTGATCAGCAATATAAGCCAACGCCGCAGCGGTAAAGGCACGTCCTTCAAACACAGCCAACAACGCAAAAACTCGCTGTTGTATTTGATCTAACGCTGTCCAGCTAATATCAAAGGAAGCGCGGACAACGCCTTCGCTATCGGCTGCATCTAACAAGACTGTGCCTTGTAAGCGGCGCAAGAAGTCAGTCAATCGACGGCGGGGACGAGCCACCAGATACTGACCAGCAATGGCCAAAGCCAGGGGCAAGTTTTGCAATTTCTGGCATATTTCATCAGCAGCAAGCTGTTCGTTTTGCACCCGGAAATCACCGATGATGCTGCTGAGAAGAGAACGGCCGTTTTCCTGCGTCAGCACATCTAAATTGAACAGTTCAGCCCCCAACGCCGCCGCCAAATCAGCATTACGGGTGGTAGCCAGTATCATCGACTGTCCGGTCGTAGGCAGCAAGGGTTTCACCCGGGCAGCAACCGTGACATCATCAATAACAATCAATGCCTGCCTGGTAGCCAACATCTCACGAACGGCCGTTAAACGATCTTCGAGCTTAGAAATCCCCCTGAAATTATAACCATAGGCGGCCGCCCACCGTTCCACGATGGTAACAAGATCACTGTTAGCATTTGCCCACAACACCCCATCAGGGAAAAATGAAGCATACTGGTAGGCAAATTGAATACACAGCGATGATTTTCCCACCCCGCCCATACCAGACACACAAACAATCTTAACACCATCTCGGGACTCAAATTGAGACTTCAGATAAGCCAACTCAGCAGCTCGACCACAAAAAAACGGAATTTCGGCTGGCATGAGCAAAGGGACAGCCTGAGATTCCACTTCAGGCAGCGTTAAGGGCTGCGTGCGAACAATGTCCGCACCGGTTTGCTGCTTAATTTTATGAAAGAGGTCAATCGTTTGCTCTTCAGGCTCAACCCCAATTTCACTATCCAACATCTCCCGGCAGATTTCAAATTGGCGTAAGGCAGCTCCTCGCTGCCCATTTTGGTAATACAGCCACATCAGCTTCCGGTGTGTTTCTTCTCGCCAGGGATCAAGGTTCAGAATTTGATTGGCAGTTTCAATGCCAGCTTCATAATCTTGATGCTGAAGATCAAACTCAACCAGTTTTTCAAGAGAAGACAACGCCTGCGCACGAAAGCCCTCCCGCTGCACCATCATCCACTCTTCAAATCCATACGCATCGCCAGCTTGATACCCTTCTAAAAAGTCGCCAACATATAAATTGGCCACGCCACGCAAATGGGTTCGCGCCGCAGAGCCATCAACATTCTTCGCAAGCATCAAATAATGGTTAAAGGCATCCGTATCAATCCAGCATAATTCCTTGGCCGAAAACGCAAGGGTTTGGCGAGAAACCTCAATGTAAGGGGCAATGTACTTACGCATTTTTGTCAGATCAACCCGCAGGCTGCGTAAAGCATCCGCCTCTGGTTTTTCGCCCCAAAACATCCCAGCTAAAGCCAAACGTGATTGAGGACGTCCAGTTAATGCCAGGTAACAGATTAAACCTCTAGCCTTAACCGATAACAGGCGCGTTAAATCCTGCTCTCCCAGGGACAGCGCCAGTCCTCCAAAAAATCTTAGCCGGAACTCCGACATTCTACTCCATCTACCCTTTTGTGCTATTAACGCTGAATTAACGATAGCCAGTTA
>PDQY01000146.1 GCA_002746795.1 Chloroflexota bacterium
TGACTTTCCCACGGAGGAAACGAATGAATATAGAAGTTAAACAAGGGAGCATCCAAAAAAGCAAAGTCGATACCATTATCGTTAATTTATTTGAAGAAGTGACCAAGCCCAGCGGGGCGACAGGCGCAGTGGATGAAGCGCTCGCTGGTGCGATCAGCGAACTCATTGCCCAGGGTGATCTAACTGGCAAAGCTGGTGAAGTTGGCGTGGTCTATCCGCGAGGTGCTGTTCCGGCCAAACGGGTCTTGGTGGCGGGTATGGGGCCGCGAGATGATTACGATTTAGAAGCGGTTCGCCAAACTGCGGCGGCCGCTATCTTACATGCCCAAGCACTCAATGCGAAAAAGGTGGCCACTATTGTTCATGGTGCGGGCATCGCCGGTTTGCCGGCAGCGGCAGCCTCCCAGGCGGTTGTCGAAGGGTCATTGCTGGCTTTGTATGCGTATGAGAAAAACGAAGGTGAGGGTATTCAATCCCTCTCGATTGTGGAGTTTGACAAGAAGAAGGTAGGGAAAATAGAGGAGGGCGTGACAAGGGGAACGGCCGTTGTCACTGGTGTAACCCTCGCGCGTGACTTGGTAAACTTGCCACCCAATATCGCTACCCCCAAGAAAATGGCAAAAACAGCCACCAAAATCGCAGAAGAACACAACATGACCCTTCTGGTCGGTGGGCGCAAATGGGCTGCTAAACACAACATGGGTGCATTTCTGGCAGTGGCACAAGGGGCTGGCTTCCCACCCAAATTCATTGTCTTAGAGCATAACGGTCATCGAGAAGATTGGCCAACCATCGTTTTAGTAGGCAAAGGCATTACCTTTGATACCGGGGGGATCTCCCTCAAACCCGTGCAAAATATGGGAGCCATGAAATCAGATATGGGAGGCGCGGCGGCTGTGCTGGGGGCGATGAAAACGGTGGGCATGCTCAACTTGCCCTTGCGCGTCATCGGCATTACCCCCTGCACCGAAAATATGCCTGATGCCAATGCATACCGTCCTGCTGACGTGATCACCGCCAGCAATGGCAAAACCATCGAAATCATCAGCACCGATGCTGAAGGACGCATGGTCTTAGCAGATGCATTAGTTTACGCCAAGAAATATGACCCAGACGCGGTCATTGACCTGGCAACCCTAACAGGTGCCTGTGTGGTCGCACTTGGTTCAGGCATGGCTGCTGGCCTTTTCAGCACCACGGATGATCTGGGCGAAAAATTATTAGCCGCAGGCATCAACACCCACGAGCGCCTCTGGCGTATGCCACTGTGGGATGACTACACTAAAGCCATCGAATCTGATGTTGCCGATATGAAAAATAGCGGCGGACGCACCGGTGGCTTAGCCACGTCAGCCCTCTTTCTCAAGCAATTTGTTGATTTTGACAATTGGGCACATCTCGACATCGCTGGCATGGCGCTAACTGATAAACAGCAGGGATACATCACCCGTGGCGGCACAGGATTTGGTGTACGCTTGCTTGTTGATTTCTTACAAAACTGGCCCAAATAAACCCATGGAGATTAGAGGTTAGCAAATTTCTAATCTCTAATCTCCATTCTCGCCTTGCATCATCCTCTTTTCCCTTTTACACTAGAAACCTATTCCTACTACCTATCGTGTATCGCAACAAGTTTTTAAGTGGTGTTCAAAACTATATGCAGCAGTTCTTTCATGTGTGCTGTATGAACGCAAAAAAATAGAGGAGAATTTATTCATGACCATGCCCCCATTAACGTTAGGTGTTGAAGAGGAATATCAGATAATTGACCCTGGTTCTCGTAACCTTCACGCTTACATCTCCGAACTCATATCCCAAGATCAGGCGCGTTCCACCAGCCTGAATCTAAAGCCGGAATTCATGCAATCCCAGGTTGAAGTGGGCAGCTGTGTTTGCCGCAATGTTAAGGAAGTCCGAGCAGAGGTAGTTCGTTTACGTCGTGCTGTGTGTGAGATGGCTGACGAAAATGGACTGGCGATTGTCGCTGCGTCCACTCATCCCTTTGCGCGATGGGAGGAGCAAGCCATCACAGACGGTGTTCGCTATAAGGAATTGCTCGATGACATGCAAGGATTAGCGCGTCGCTTGCTCATTTTTGGCATGCATGTCCATGTAGGTTTTGGCAAAGATTTAGAAAGCAAGAACCTCATGATTGAAATCATGAATCAGGCGCGTTACTTTATTCCCCATTTATTGGCATTATCAACCAGTTCTCCTTTTTGGCATGGGCAAAATACTGGCTTGAAATCATATCGTAGTGTGGTGTTTGAACGGCTGCCACGGACTGGGATTCCGCACTCGTTTAGTTCTTGGCATGAATTCAAAAAGTATGAAACTACCCTGGGCAAAGTGGGCTCGTTTGGCCGGTCGGATACGCTTGCTAAAATTTGGTGGGATATTCGACCACACCCGGTGTTTGATACGCTGGAGTTTCGCATCAGCGATATTTGCACGACAGTGGATGAGTGTGTTTGCATTGCCGCTTTATTCCAGGCAATCTGCGCCAAGTTGATCAAACTGCGCCTGCAAAACCTCTCCTGGCGACAATATCGCCACATGTACATTACTGAAAATAAGTGGCGAGCGGTTCGGTATGGCGTCAAAGGTGAGTTGATTGATTTTGGAATTGAGGAAGCTGTACCTTTCCACTTCCTCATGGAGGAATTGCTTGAATTGCTGGACGATGTGGTTGATGAGTTGGGAAGTCGCAAAGAAGTTGAATATGTGCGCACCATTCTTAAAAATGGCACCAGTGCGGATCGGCAAATAGCTGTGTATCAAAAAAATGGCGGCGATGAGAACCAAGAAGAAGCGCTCAAGGCTCTGGTGGATCATTTAATTGCTGAGACAAAACAGGGACTTTGATTGCTAACACAAGTGGTGGCTACCCACGGGGTGATGTTTATCTTTGCCACGAATTTACACCCATTAGCTCGCCTGCTGTTTTAGGACTGACGATGCCATAAAACACGGAATTGCATCGTCAGTTTCAAGGAACGGCAAGGGAACGACTTCGTCGTATGATTTAATTTCCGTTTCAAGCGGACATCCCGGTTTAATCTTGAAACTCTTGGTCGAGTTGGTCGAGGACTTTGGCGGCTTCAACAAGTTTGTCGAGCGGGTTTTCTTTTCCGGTAAAATACCGAAAATCGATGATGGCGTAGGTAAGTCCCCCTGCCCACAGCGCTGGCTTGGGGATGCGTAATGGTCGTCTGCCGATGGTGATGCGGTATTCTAGCCACATCTGGATCCCTTTTCCTGTTTGGGCGACGTTGAGGCCAATTTTCGGTGCTTTTTCAATGAGAGCTGTCTCAACTTCATCCATGGCTGATGAAAAGAGTCGTTCATAACGGGCAGCAACATCTTCTTTTGTTTCATTGTGGAGATATTGGCCTAGCGAGAGCATTGCCTGATCATAATCTCCTGCTCGGGCATAGGCGCGGGCGAGATTGAGGTGATATTCAGGGTTGGTTTTATCTGCCTTGACTGCCTTTAGAAATGATTCAATGGCTTCTGGCATTTTCCAATTTTGAAAATATTGTAATCCACTCTCGTTTGCTGCTTTCCCTTTTTTAGTCGCCATACGTCCACACTGTTACAAAGGTTATGGACTGACGATGCCATAAAATACGGAATTGCATCGTCAGTTTTAAGGAACGGGAAGGAAATGATTTCGTCGTATTATTTATTTTCCGTCCCTATGTGCGCATCTATAAATAAGTCACGGAATTGATGGATGTGCTTCAAGTGACCTTTCCCCCTAAAGAAACGGGGCGTCATTGTTAGCCGGTCACTATGCTGCCGAACTGCTTGCTGGTACTTCTACTAGAACGGCCGTTTCCGGCACATCTTGCTCCCCTTGTTCATACAATATAACGTGATTAAAAGCTGTGATAGCTACTTCTAACATCGATTCATCTGGCTCGGCCGTGGTGAGATGCTGCATTGCCAAATTGGGCTTGGTGATAAGGCGCACCAAGGCATTATCTTGATGGTCAGCCGTGAAGCGCAAAAATTCATAGGCAATGCCCGCGATGACTGGCAGCAGCAGCAAGCGCGAGGCGAGGCGTAAGGGGAGTGCCATCGCTGGGAACAAGCTGTAAATGATAATGGAAATGACTACCACCGAAAGCAAAAACGCGGTACCACAGCGAGGATGTTCCAAAGAATATTTAGCCACAATCGCTGGAGTTAAGTCTGCGCCATCTTCATAGGCATTGATTGTTTTGTGTTCTGAGCCATGATAACGATAAAGACGTTTGATGTCTGGCATGAAGCTGATACCCCAGATGTAGCCAATCAAAAGCAGCAGCCGAATCACTCCTTCGATTAGATTTTCCAGAACATGGTATTGAGTTAGCTCCAGTACCGCAAATAATCCTCTGGCTGCCAAGGTGGGCAGCACAAAGAACAAAAGAACGGAAAAAGATAAAGAGACCAGGACAGTGCCCCATTGCATGGGACCTTCAAACACTTTGCTTGGCTCTTCCTTTTCCTCGCCCTCTTCATTTTCTTCTTCGAGAGCAACTTTGGCTGAAAACATAAGGGCTTTAATGCCCAAGCCCAGAGCATCCCACAGCATGGTGAGCCCACGCACAAACGGCCAGCGAGCGACCCGCCCGCCATAAATCGTTTCACTTAAAGGTTCCGTGTGGACAACAATGCGGCCTTCTGGATTGCGTACGGCAACCGCCAAAGCGCGGGAACCACGCATCATGACTCCTTCAATGACAGCTTGCCCACCGTAATTAAATTGGAGAGTATTATTTTCTTGTGTGTTAGTTGAATTAGACATGGGCTGCATTGTACTTACTGCTGAATGAGAGGTCAAGCAAGCAAGCGTAGTATAAAGCTGTTTTTCATGTAGCGTTTGTCATGAGGATGAATAAGAGGATTGTTATCAAATTGAGAACGGCAAGTATGGAAACGGCCGTTACGTCATCAAATCGTCCAAAGTGTAAACTAGTTTACACTTGCATTGTATCAGACTTACCTTTCTTTGCCGTCTGATCAGGGTAAAATATGAGCGTTGAGTAATAAAAAAAATAGTATTGGAAGATTACTCAATGAAATAACCTATTCCTCCTTTTTTCTCCTCTTCCCGCGAAGAGCCTTGTATAAAGACGAGGCTCTTTGTGGTTTAAACAGAGTCTGGCAACATTTTGTGGCACCTGATTGCTCCCCACGATTCCTTGCCACACCCGTTTAGGCACAAAAGCAGGGATTGAACATTCATGATAAAATCTCCTCATCCCAACACCTTCGTGAATTTCTTATGAGCAGGAACCCTTACATCACCTGGCTGACAACCCGACGTTCAATTCGACGATACACACCGACCCCCATCCCTGATGCTCTCATCGAACAGCTGTTGACAGCAGCCATATGGGCACCCTCGGCGCACAATCGGCAGCCGTGGCGTTTTGCTGTCATCCAGAGCGAAAGCATAAAACAGCAGCTTGCGCTCGAGATGAGTGCCAAACTTCGCACAGATTTGCAGGCAGACAATGTGGCACCTGAGCTGATAGAAAAAGACACCAGCCGCTCCTACCAACGCATTACCCAGTCCCCCTTGCTCATCTTGCTTTGCCTGTCCATGATCGACATGGACACCTATCTAGACGAAAAACGCCAACAAAATGAATGGTTGATGGCCGTCCAAAGTACCGCCCTGGCAGGGCAAAATCTTTTGTTAGCTGCCCAGGCGTTGGGATTAGGCGCTTGTTGGATGTGTGCGCCATTGTTTTGCTCGGATGTGGTCAAACGCTGCCTCTCTTTGCCAGAAGATTGGCAGCCACAAGCCTTGATCACCGTAGGATATTCAGCGGCGCAGCAGGAGAAAACACGCCATGCCATCGAGAACTGCACGATATTCCTTTGATGATTGGCTCAATTACATATGAAAACGGCCGTTCTATTGTCCCCTTCTCCATAATTTGTTACAATCCCAATTGATTTGATTTATCCAATAAATCAAATCAATTGAACCCATGCTATTACACAACCTTGATTCTGACTTCCTTAAATATCTTATCGACAATCATGTGGTGCCGGGAGAGAGGGTACCCACGTTAAACGAAATTAGCTCAGAATTGGGCATCAGCGTCGGTAAATTACGTGAACAGCTAGAAGTGGCTCGTGCCCTTGGCTTTGTCTCCGTGCGTACACGGAAAGGCATCCAGCGCGAGTCTTTTGATTTTAAACCGGCCGTTCTGATCAGTTTGCTCTTTAGTCTGGGAACTGAAGAGACACAATTCAAACAATACAGTCAGCTGCGTCGAGCCATTGAAAAAGGGTTATGGCATGATGCAGTAACCCATCTAACCATTAGAGACAAACAAAACCTGCACGAAATTGTAGAGCAGGCATGGCAAAAACTACGCAGTCGCCCCGTACATGTGCCAAATGGCGAACACCGCCAATTTCACCTCAAAATATTTAGCCGCTTAGAAAACCCATTTGTTCAAGGGTTGCTTGAATCCTATTGGGATGCGTATGAAGCCAGTGAACTGACACGCTTCGTTGATTACCAATACTGGGTTGATGTATGGACCTACCACGAGAGAATTGCTGAAGCATTAACCAACAATGATTTTGATCTAGGTTTAGCGCTGCTAACCGAACATTTTTGTTTGTTACCAACTGTACCTGTTCCAGATAGCAGTTGATAAAGAATTTAATAAATTCAAGGGTAAAGGACGAAAAAACAAACTCCTCGTTTTGCGTCCAAATTTTTAAATTAGGAGATTATTATGAGCGATCCCACCGCCCAGATTGAAGAGCTAGAGTCAGTCGTCATTCGTTTTGCCGGTGACTCTGGTGACGGGATGCAGTTAACCGGCACCCAATTCACAAACACATCGGCCGTTTTTGGCAACGACATTAGCACTTTCCCCGATTATCCCGCAGAAATTCGCGCCCCTGCTGGCACCTTAGCTGGCGTGAGCGGCTTTCAAGTGAATCTCTCCCAACATGACATTCTAACCCCAGGTGATTCTCCCTACGTGTTGGTAGCGATGAACCCTGCGGCGTTGAAAGCCAGTTTGCCTGATTTAGAACGTGGCGGGATCATCATCGTCAACACAGATGCCTTCACCCTAACCAACCTCAAAAAAGCAGGCTATGAAGCCAATCCCTTAGAAAACGATACCCTTTCAGGCTACGAAGTTCATGAAGTGCCTTTAACCACGTTGACTCGTGAAACCCTGAAAGATTTTAATGAACTGACAACCAAAGATAAAGATCGCTGCCAAAACTTCTTTGCACTTGGTATGACATTTTGGATTTTCGACCGAGGCTTATCCACCTCTGCCGCTTGGTTGGATCAAAAATTTGCTAAAAAACCAATCATCGCAGAAGCAAATAAAAAAGCGTTAGAAACAGGCTACTACTTTGGCGAAACAACAGAAGTTTTCCGGCGCCGGTTTAGCATTCGTCCGGCTGCGCTCAGAAAAGGAACTTACCGCAAGATCACAGGGAACGAAGCATTGGCCTTAGGTTTGGTAACAGGCGCCAAGAAAATGGGTAAACCACTCTTCTATGGCTCCTATCCAATCACACCCGCCAGCGATATTCTCCATGCGTTAGCCCCATTACGTCACTTTGATGTACGAACCTTCCAGGCTGAAGATGAAATTGCGGCGATGGGGTCTGTGATTGGGGCCGCCTTTGGGGGAGCGTTAGCCGTAACGGGTACCAGTGGCCCGGGTGTTGCTCTCAAAGGCGAGGCCATGGGTCTGGCGATGATGATCGAGCTGCCCATGGTCATCATCAATGTGCAGCGTGGTGGCCCAAGTACAGGTTTGCCTACCAAAGTGGAACAATCTGACTTGTTGCAGATGTTCTTTGGGCGTAATGGTGAAAGCCCAATCCCGATTTTGGCGCCGCAAAGCCCCACAGATGCGTTTGCCATCGCCTATGAAGCTTGTCGCCTGGCTGTTCATGCGATGACGCCGGTAGCGATTCTCTCTGATGGGTACTTAGCCAACAGCTCTGAGCCATGGCGCATCCCCGATCCAGAAGAGATTGCGGAGATTCCTGTCAATCACCCGACCGGGCGCGAGAATGACGACGTGCCATTCTTCCCCTACAAGCGGCATGATGATTCGTTGGCTCGGCCGTGGGCTATCCCGGGCACGAAGGGGCTAGAGCATCGTGTTGGCGGCCTGGCCAAAGCCCCTCTGACCGGTAATGTTTCCTATGAGCCGAAACATCACGAACAAATGGTTGAAGACCGGGCTAAAAAAGTAGCCCGTTTGGCGAATGTGATTCCTGAATTAGAGGTAGACGGGCCCAAAGAAGGGGATTTGTTGGTTGTTTCTTGGGGGGGCACATATGGCGCAGTGCATACGGCCGTTCACAAAGCACAGGCACGGGGATACGATGTTGCCCATACGCATATCCGTTATTTGAATCCTTTCCCCAAAAACACAGAAGAAGTTTTACGCGGCTATAAGCGCATCTTGATTCCTGAATTAAACATGGGTCAATTGGCTTTCATCCTCCGAGGCACTTACGCTCTTGACAACATTGTCACATATCCCAAGATGCATGGACGGCCGTTTAAGATCAGTGAGATTTACGACAAAGTGGAGGAACTACTCGGTGAATAGTGAACAGTATTTAGTAAGAGGTGAACTGATGACCGAATACCGATTACCGAATACCGATCCCGGGAGATAATCATGACAACAACAATTCCCTTACAACTCAAGAAAAAAGATTTTGTATCTGACCAGACCGTGCGGTGGTGCCCGGGCTGTGGTGACTATTCGATTTTGGCGCAAGTCCAGAAGGCTTTGCCTGAAATCGGCGTACCTAAAGAAGACATTGTGTTTATTTCTGGTATTGGCTGCTCCAGCCGTTTTCCTTATTACATGAACACCTATGGCATGCACAGCATTCATGGTCGTGCGCCGACAATTGCTTCTGGCTTGGCTGTGGCAAACCCTGATTTGAGTATTTGGGTCGTGACGGGTGATGGTGATGGCTTATCCATTGGGGGAAACCATTTGATCCATGCGATTCGCCGGAATGTGAATATCAATATCTTGCTCTTCAATAACCGCATTTACGGTTTGACAAAAGGACAATATTCGCCGACTTCGCGCCAGGGGACAAGGACCAAGTCTTCACCCATGGGCTCGATTGAACATCCTATCAATCCACTGGCTTTGGCTCTCTCGGCAGAAGCAACTTTTGTGGCACGAGCCATGGATGCTGACGTGAAGCATTTAGGGGCTGTCCTCAGGGCTGCCGCAGAACACAAGGGCACCTCATTCATTGAAATTTACCAAAACTGCGTCATCTTCAATCCCAACGAATGGAAAGGAATTGATGACCGCAGAACCCGCTCTGACCATGTGTTTTATCTGGAAGATGGTAAGCCGATGGTGTTTGGTAAGAACCGTGATAAAGGTATCCGTTTCAACGGGTTTATGCCTGAGGTCGTTACATTAGGTGATGAAATCAGTGAAGCAGATTTGATTGTCCATGATGAAACATCTAAGGAATTAGCATTCATTTTGGCCAATATGGAGCATCCCAGCTCTCCGCCGCCGATGGGGGTGATCCGACGAGTAGAGAAGCAGGATTACACCACAGGCTTGATGGCACAGGTGACAGCAGCAAAAGAACAAAAAGGTGAGGGTGATTTGGCTGCTTTGTATTCGGGTGGTGAAACCTGGGAAGTTTTGTGATGGGTTGACCCGTGACGAAGGATGAGCGACAGGTTTGGTCATGGGTCTTTTGTCAAGCCATTTTAGTAAGTTTTCGGGCTACTAAATACTTCCCGTCATATTTATCTGCTTCCCGGTGACATGTTTGGCGCAGTCAATCGCCTGG
>PDQY01000045.1 GCA_002746795.1 Chloroflexota bacterium
TGCTCCAAAATGTATCCTTGTATCATCAAATTTATTCATTCCAAACAAACACAAGGAACATGAAAATGAAAATTAAACACAAACTTAGTATTCCAGTATTTTTGTTAGTCCTGATGATGATCGCCTTTGTTAGTTCAGCCAGTGCCGATGAAACGGGTAAAACCCCAGCCGTGAAAGGCGAACAACCCTGGATGGTTGGTTTAGTCGATAGCGGCACAAACAATGCCCACGAAGGACAATTTTGCGGCGGTTCACTCATTGCCCCAAACTGGGTACTGACGGCCGCCCACTGTCTGGAAGGTGTACAGAATGCTGATGAAGTGGATGTGGTTATTGGCCGTTATCAGCTAAGCAGCAATGAGGGTGAGCGCATCCCTGCTGCGGAAATGGCAGTTCATCCTGGTTATCCAGAGTATGAAGATAACCAGAACAACGACATCGCTTTAATCCGTCTGAGCCGCCCAGCCACTAAAGGCACCCCCATTAGCTTGATCAGTGCCGCCAACGAATATGTCGATGACCCAGGAACAATGGCACGCGTAACCGGTTGGGGTGTATTGACTGAAGAGAGCGAAAAAACGCCTGATATGTTACAAGGTGTAAACATTCCCGTCGTCACCCAAACTGCTTGCCAACTAGTTTATGGCGACGATCTGATGTCCGATGATTTATGTGCTGGTCTTGAAGATGGTGGAGCAGACTCTTGCTACGGTGACAGCGGCGGCCCTTTGGTAAGCACGGATCGTAACGGAAATCCGGTGCAAATCGGCATTGTAAGTTGGGGTGAAGGTTGTGGTGTGGCTGGTAACTACGGCGTCTACACCCGCCTAACTGAGTACAACAACTGGATCAACGGTGTCATGGCAGGCACAGAAACCGTTATACAACCATCAGACATTCCCCTTGAGTTTGATGACGAATGGGAAGAGGGCGACTGGAACGACGATGACAGTTCATGGGGCGACGCTGGCTGGTGGGAAGATGACGTCAACGTCCCACCAGTAGAGCCTGATGACAGCGTGCTCAATTTATCAAATGCTGTTCTGCCAGGCGGGTTTGAACTGGTCTGGGTAGATGAGTGGGACGATGCCCAAGGTTTCACTTATGTAGATGATGGTGATGGTTACACAGGTATCTATCTATATCATGATGGATTCGAAACTGAGATGGATGGTGAAGCGCAAACCATTAACGGTGTCAAGGTTTTCTTTGGGGAAGAAGATGGTGAGCAAACGGCCGTTTTCACAATTGATGGTCACGAAATCTTCATTTACAGTACAATTAGCACCACACAGCTGCAACAGTTGGTTCAGAGCATCATCAAATAACAGATTGTTGTACAGGTAGAGAAGAATAGAAGATGGGTGTATTGGTCTTCACAACGCCAATACACCCATAAACCGTGTGTAGACCTGTTCACAAACGTACCTTGCTGGATAATCATGAAACTACAAAAACAACTAACGCTTTCCCATCTACTGGTCACGATCATTTCAATCGTGATTGTGGTCGTGGGACTATTAGTTGGCAATTGGCTGTATTTAAAAAGCAGCTGGGCAGCTAAGTGGACGGCCGATTGGGCTGAAATTTACGCAGAAGATATGCCTTTTTACCTGGAAACATCGTTGTGCCCAGCGTGCCTGGATTCCTGGATTGAAGATAATTTTTTACCAGCGGATGATATGCCAAAATATAGCGAGTGGATTATCATCATTGATTCCGAGGGTACGATTTTGGCTAGCAACTACACGACACAGTTCCCGCAGGGCAAAAGCATCTGGGAACAATTACCTTTTGGTATTGATGCGTCCGATTTCATTTCTAACAAGACGATCTTTGGGCAGCAAGACAACCGCCATTTTGCGCTCACCACAATCCAAACGGGCGGTTGGGTTTACTATCATAGTGGCAGCGAAGATGTTTCCTTTCAATTGCAGCAAACAGCTCGTATAGCATTATGGGTGAGTGTGGCACTGGGTATCATCGCCTTGATACTGTCTGGGATTATGGGAAGTTGGCTAGGGCGATTTTTCGGCCGCAAATTGACAACGCTTGGCGCTATCAGCACCGCCTTTGCCGCCGGAGATTTGAATAAGCGCATCCCCGTTAAGGGAAATGATGAAATTAGCCAGCTTGGCCAACAGTTCAACGCCATGGCGGATACGATTGCCCAACAAATCGTTGAACTGCGTGAACTGGCGGAAACCAATGCCCAGTTGGCAGAAGAAGTGGAAGGGCTCGCCCGGCTGGAAGAACGCAATCGGCTGGCTCGGGATCTACATGATGCGATCAAACAACAGCTATTTGGTCTGAACCTAACGTTGGGCTCGATCCCTGCGCTTTTCGACAGCAAGCCGCAAATTGCCAAAGATAGGCTGCAGCAGGTCATTTTGCAAACACAAGCGATTCAGGTTGAACTTGATCAGATCATCAAACAGATGCGCCCGGCATCGCTGCAAGATCACGGGTTAGCAACGGCCGTTCGCCAATTAACAACGCAATGGTCACAGCAAACAGGGGTAGCGACGACCGTCAATATCCAGCATGAGCGGGATTTGCCGCTGCCAATTGAGCAAGCCATGTACCGCATTGTGCAAGAAGCATTGCAAAACGTGGGCAAACATGCACAGGCCACACAACTGCACATGACGCTGCAATATGAATTAGAAACGCTGCATCTGCATTTGGCAGACAATGGCCTTGGTTTTGATATCAATCAGGTGGACAAAACACAGTCGTTCGGATTGCAAAATATGTGGCAGCGAGCCACAAAGTCAGGCGGAACCTTTAAGATAGAGAGCGGGGCTGGCGGCACGCAGCTTACTGTCACACTGCCCACAACAATTTAGGAATGAATGATGATTACTGTTTTGATTGCAGACGACCATCCCATTGTGCAGCAGGGCATGCAAATGCTGCTGGAAGTGCAAGAGGATATTAAAGTTATTGGGGTAGCAACAGATGGGGCAGAGGCAGTTGAAATGGCCACATCATCCCAACCGGATGTGGTGCTGCTCGATCTCAATATGCCGGAGATGAACGGGATTGAGGCAACACGGGTTATTCGTCACACCTGCCCGCATACACAGATTGTTATTTTGACCAGCCATCATGAGGATGCGATGGTTTTCCCAGCGATTAAAGCAGGTGCCCTGAGCTATCTGCTCAAAAGTGTCAGCCCGGATGAAGTAGTAACGGCCGTTCGCGCAGCAGCCCAAAATGAAGCACGGTTACACCCACGGGTGGCACGGCGATTGATGGATGAAGTGGCCGGGGTGCGCGTGTCGGTAGAGGCGTTGACTTCACGCGAGCTAGAAGTGCTGAAAGAGATCGCACGCGGACATGACAACAAAACGATTGCGGCAAACCTGGTACTAAGTGAGAAAACCGTCAAAACACATGTCAGCAACATTTTGAGCAAACTTCAGCTTGAAGATCGCACACAGGCTGCAATTTTTGCCTTAAAGTCACGCCTTGTTCCGTTGGATAATGAAAGCTGAGTAACGGCCGTAACCAACCAAATGAAGGCAGACACGTCAACAAGCCTTTATATCCAGTTTCTTTTGTAATCGCGCAAAGCACGTAAGACAAACATTCGTCATAGACACTGCAGAGTGCCACGCCGAATTTTGGCATTCACATGACAAATCACTCTATTTCGTATGACATCTCTCACTAGCCGCATGTAAAAAATCCTCATAATATTGCAAGATAATCCACAAAAGGAGCTAGGTGGTTGCCCTCATTTAAATTTAAGCCATCGATTTACGCAATAGACAGCCTGAGTTCCACATTTAAAAACCTGATAGGTTTAAAAACGCCGAACTGAGATCCAAAAAATAGGAGGATGCTATATGGATATTGTCTCTCTGTCACGGCTTCAGTTTGCCATTACGACAGTCTATCACTTCTTTTTCGTTCCTTTAACATTAGGCTTATCAATCATCGTAGCCTTAATGGAAACCTTATATGTGCGCACAAACAGAGATGTTTATCTGCGCATGACTAAATTCTGGGGAACCTTGTTTGTCATCAATTTTGCCATGGGGGTCGTCACCGGCATCGTGCAAGAGTTTCAATTTGGCATGAACTGGTCAGAATTCTCCCGCTTTGTCGGCGATATTTTTGGCGCACCATTGGCTATCGAAGCCTTAGCCGCCTTTTTCTTGGAGTCTGTCTTTCTGGGCGTTTGGCTTTTTGGGTGGGACAAACTGTCCAAGCGGCTCCACATGGTCACGATTTGGCTGGTTGCTATCGCTTCCAATCTGTCTGCGCTCTGGATTCTGATTGCCAACTCCTGGATGCAGCAGCCAGTAGGATATGTTCTCAATAACGGCCGTGCCGAAATGGTAGATTTCTTCGCCATTATCTTCAACCCAAGCATCTGGTCACAATTCCCGCATGTGCTAATGAGCGGTCTAGCAACAGCTTCATTCTTTGTCTTGGGCATAGCTGCCTTCCACTTAAGAAAAGAAGAAGTCAAAGAAATGTTCAGCCGCTCGTTCCAAATTGCGGCCATCGTCGGTTTATTAGCCACCATCGGCGTGATCATGACAGGCCATAGTCAAATGCAGCATCTCGTCGAATCACAGCCCATGAAAGTGGCGGCAGCTGAAGCGCTTTGGGAAACAGAAGACCCTGCCGGTTTATCCATCCTCACAGTGGGTGATTTGGAAGGGAATGAACTGTTCTCCATTCGCCTGCCCAACTTACTAAGCCTGCTGGCACTCGATCAGGTTTCTGGTGAAGTGCGCGGTATGAATGACCTGAATGGAGAATTTGTAGCTGAATATGGCGAAGGTGACTACACCCCGCCTGTTTTCATCACTTACTGGAGTTTTAGAGCAATGGTCGGGGCGGGCACAGCCATGATATTGGCCGCAGCCTATGCCCTCTTGCTCACCATGGGTGAACAGCTAGAGGACAATCCCAAATTCATGCATGTCTTCATTTGGCTCATCCCCCTGCCCTACATTGCCAATACAGCCGGGTGGTTACTCACAGAAGTGGGACGTTTCCCGTGGATCGTCTACGACCTCATGCTCATCAATGATGGCGTATCCATCAGTGTGTCTAAAGGCATGGTCGCTGTCACCTTGATTGGGTTCACCCTCATTTACGGCGCCCTTATGGTCGCTGATATTTACCTCCTGGTGAAATATGCCCGCAAGCCCGATCAGCCAAAATCAATTATGCCAGAACCAGTGGGTGATACTGAATTGTCACTGGTAGGAGACTAAGGAGGAAATCATGGCTCTCAATACACTTTGGTTTGTTTTAGTTGCAGTTTTGTACATGGGTTTCTTCTTGCTTGAAGGCTTTGACTTTGGGGTTGGCATATTGCTGCCATTCCTGGGCAAAGAGGACAAGACCCGACGCATGATCATCAACACCATTGGCCCCCATTGGGATGGCAATGAGGTGTGGCTGCTCACAGCGGGCGGGGCTACCTTTGCTGCCTTCCCAAACTGGTATGCCACCATGTTTAGTGGTTTTTACATGGCGCTATTTCTGCTTCTTTTCACCTTGATTATACGTGGTATCGCCTTTGAATTCCGCAGCAAGGATTTAAACACAAAATGGCGAAGTTTATGGGACTGGTGTGTATTCTTAGGCAGCTTACTACCACCGTTGCTGCTGGGGGTTGCCTTCGGCAACTTGCTGCGCGGCGTGCCCATTGATGGCACGATGACCTATGTCGGCACATTCTGGACATTGCTAAACCCTTATGCCCTGATAATCGGCTTGATGGCTGTGGCTTTATGTGTGGTACATGGCGCCATTTTCTTGAGTATGAAGACGGACGGTGCTTTGCGTGCAGCCAGTGAGAAAGCGGCCTGGGTTTCCTGGCCAGTCGCGTTGGTCTTAGTGATTTTGGGTGTGATTGGCACCTACATGTCTACAGAGATTGTGTCACAATTAGGTATCAATCCAGGCATTGTGCCCTTAGCTGGGGCGGCAGCGGCGTTGATTGCTGGTTACTTCATTCGTAAGAAGATGATGGGCTGGGCCTTTTTGATGACAGGCATTACCATTGCCTTTGCGGTGGTAACAGCGTTCATGATTTTGTATCCCAATGTCATGGTTTCCTCAATTGACTCGGCCTACAATTTGACAATTTATAATGCATCATCGAGTGATTACACGTTGAAGGCGATGACGATTGTGGCGTTGACGCTGGTTCCTGTTGTTTTGCTCTACCAGGGCTGGACGTATTGGGTCTTTAGAAAGCGCATCACTGTGGACAGCCATCTAGAATATTAATTAGAATGTGAAGCGTAAGGCGTGAGGCGTCAAAGATGACGTGTCACGCGCCTTACGCTTCAAAATCCCCTCTTTTGCCTAAAAAAGTTATAATGCCTCATGTTTGATAAACGTTTGTGGCAGGCGGCACAAGCAAGCCGCGCCTGGCTGCTCTTGACAATTTTGTTGAGCAGCCTGGGTGGTGCCGCTACTGTTGCGCAGGCTTATCTGGTGGGAATTACGGTTAATGCTGTCTTTTTGCACGAGGCGAGCTTGATGGATGTGCGTGCCTGGCTGATATGGTTGTTGCTGGTCATTGGCATCCGCAGTGGGCTGAGTTGGGGCAGAACGGTGGCGGCCAATCGGATTGCTATTGATGTGCAGTTTAATCTGCGCACCCAACTGCTGGCACATGTGCTGGCGTTAGGGCCGATTAAAATCTATGGTGAACAGACGGGTGAATTAACGGCCGTTCTCACGGAAGGCATCGACAGTTTAGAAAGATATTTTAGCGAGTATCTCCCCCAACTATTCATTGCCATCCTGGTGCCATTCATCATTTTGTTGGTCGTGTTTCCCCTGGATTGGATTTCAGGCCTGATTCTGCTGTTAACCGCTCCGTTGATTCCACTTTTCATGATGCTGATTGGGCGGTATGCTGAGAGTTTAACGCAGAGGCAATGGGGATTGCTGAGCCGGATGAGCGCCCATTTCCTGGATGTGCTGCAAGGTCTGACAACGCTCAAGCTGTTGGGGCAAAGCAAGGCACAAACGCAAAATATTGCCCAAATCACCAACCGCTTCAGGGCGGTGACGATGGGTGTTTTGCGCGTTGCCTTTTTGTCAGCTTTGGTATTGGAACTGCTCTCGACGCTCAGTATCGCCATCATTGCTGTATCGATTGGGCTGCGCTTGATGGTGGGCGGCATGGCTTTTTCTACTGCCTTATTCATTCTCATTCTCGCGCCAGATTTTTATTTGCCACTGCGCATGTTGGGGCAGCGTTTTCATGCAGGGATGGAGGGCACAGCGGCGGCGAAGCGTATTTTCGGCTTGCTGGATGAACCAGCAACAGCTGCCCACCTGCACAGACATGACCAGCCGCACGTAAACTCGAATCCAACCTCCCCGTCAACGGCCGTTCTGCCTGCCGTGATTCAATTTGAGCAAGTTGGTGTTACCTACCAGGGAAGAAAAGAGGCGGCTCTCCATAACTTAAACTTGACTCTCCAACCGGGGAAGATGGTGGCGCTGGTTGGTGCCAGCGGCGCCGGCAAAAGCACAGTGGCAAATTGCCTGCTGCGTTTTATTGAACCGAGCAGTGGTCAAATTCTGGTCGATGGGATACCGCTCCATGACAGGGAAACGGCCGTTTGGCGAGAGCAGATCGCCTGGGTGCCACAAAAGCCTTATTTGTTCCCGGAAAGCATTGAGGCCAATATCCGCCACGGCAAACCAGACGCCACAGATGACGACGTAAAAACGGCCGCTAAACAAGCGCAGCTACACGAATTCATCCAATCGCTGCCAGCAGGATATGACACCGAAATTGGCGAGCAAGGGGCACGGTTAAGCGGGGGACAAGCGCAAAGGCTGGCTTTAGCCCGCGCCTTCCTCAAAAACGCCCCCCTCATCATCCTCGATGAACCAACTTCCCAATTAGATAGTGTCACCGAGTCAGCTTTACATGCCGCTGTGCAAGAACATCTGGCGGGAAAAATGCTTTTAGTCATTGCACACCGCTTAGAAACAATCAGGCATGCAGATGAAATCGTGGTACTGGAAAACGGCCGTTTAGTTGAAGCAGGCTCTCATCCAGAATTGTTGGCACGAAACGGCCGTTATGCCCAATTAGTTGCAGAAAAACAAGAATTCGAGTTCACCCCCACCCGCCTAACACAAACAGATCAAGCTGACATTTCCCCCCTCCATAAACCAACGGCGTCCCCAAAAACAGGCGAGCCCCAATACAGCAAAACGACAATCATCAAACGCCTTCTCCAATTCATCTCACCCTACAAAAAATGGGTCGGACTATCCGTTTTGTTAGGAGCGCTGGCAGTAGGCAGTGATGTTGCCTTATTAGCAACCTCCGCATTTCTCATTTCCAGAGCCGCCCAACAGCCCGCAATTTCCGCATTGAGCATCGCCATTGTCGGTGTCAGATTTTTTGGTCTAACTCGAGGAGTATTTCGCTATCTTGAACGGCTTGTGTCGCACAATGTCACCTTTAAAGTATTGGCAGCATTGCGCGTCTGGTTTTATGAAGCCTTGGAACCATTGGCACCCGCACGCCTTCAGCAGCTGGGCAGTGGCGATTTACTGAACCGCATCATCTCTGATGTAGATACGTTAGAAAACTTTTATGTTCGCGCTGTCAGCCCCCCCCTGGTCGCCTTGGTTGTAGGCAGCATGGTTGTCATCATAACGGCCGTTTTCCAACCCCTGCTCGCCGCAATTTTACTCATCTCCCTGTTATGTGCGGGCCTTGTTTTACCGTGGTTCATTCGGTGGTTAAGTCAGGAACCGGGCGAAGCCATAGGCCAACAAAGCAAAAAATTAAAAGAAACAATCGTTGATACAATACAAGGCCTAGCCGACTTAGAGGCTTTTAACCGCACAGAAACACGTTACCAACTCATAGCACACCACGCCCAAAATTTAAAGCAGCAGCAAAAGAAAATGGCACAGGTAACCGGAATACAAAACAGCGGCATAGAAATGGTAACGTGGGCAGCAATGTGGGGTGTGCTGTTGGCCGCAATCCCGCTGGTTATCACTGGGGACATGAATGGGACGTTTCTGGCAACGGCCGTTCTAAGCACAGTCGCGGCCTTTGAAGCAGTGCAACCATTACCGGCAGCTGCCCAATATTTAGATCAATCATTCGCGGCTGCTCGCCGTCTCTTCAGAGTCGTCGATACCGACACAGAAGTAGATATACCCGCAGCGCCACTGCCCATTCCCAACTCTTGTCATTTTCAATTCAAAGATGTGGGATTTCAGTATCAAACGGCCGTTCTCCCCACCTTCTCACATGTCAACCTTGAGATGCCGCCAGGTAAAAAGATTGGCATTGTGGGCGCCAGCGGCGCAGGCAAATCAACCCTCCTCAACTGCCTCCTGAGATTTTGGGAGTGGCACGAGGGAGACATAGTCTTAAACGGCCGTTCCTTACGCCAATACGACCCAGATGATATACGCGCCTGTTTTTCCGTCGTCTCGCAGCAAGCCCACCTTTTTAATGCATCCATCTATGACAACTTAAGAATTGCAAATCCCCAAGCAACCCCCGAGCAGATCGAAACCGCCGCCAAACAAGCCCAATTACACGAATTCATCCAGCAGCTGCCCGCAGGCTATCAAACACAAGTTGGCAGCCTGGGCAGACAATTGAGCGGCGGCGAGCAAAGGCGGCTAATCATCGCCCGCGCCATCCTCAAAGATGCCCCCATCCTCATCCTGGACGAACCCACAGCCAACCTCGATGTGCAAACTGAAAAGCAAGTCATGACCATACTGCTCACCCTGGCCAAAGACAAAAGCGTTCTCCTAGTCACACACCGCCCAGTTGGCTTAACCCAAATGGATACAGTCTTGGCATTAGAAAACGGCCGTTTGCAGAATATGCTGTCATAAAAAGCAGCACATATACCTTCACCAGACCCAATTTTCACTCCGACAACACAATGGCATGATCATGCACCGTAGCACCCTCGGCAGGTAAGCGCACCCCGGTCTCGCGCACATACATACCCGTTTGGATCGTGTAACCCGCCGCCATGACGTCTGGGGCAATCGGCAGTTGATGAGCAGATTTCACAATGTCCCCCGGCTGCCACACATGGGTTGCCGCTAAACCGTTATAAGGCTGCAAATCCTCCTGCGCCGTGAGTTGACCCTGCCCATCCAGCACGTGAATAAAAATATCAAAATCCTGGTCAACAGGTTTCAAACTTCGCCAATACAAATCCAACTTCACCCCATTTTCAGTGGGCATTAACCCATAACCCAATAATTGAATGGCATCGCCCAAAGTTGCCGACAAATCAACCGGCGGAGTAGCCTCAGGCACATAAGGCAAGCTCATGTCATACACAGCTGCATCAGGCTGAAAAATGATGGTATGGGTTTCAGTATGCACAGGAAATACCGGCTGCGACACCCAGGGATTACCAGTAATCTCATAATGCCACAGAGGAAACGCCGCTAAATAATCCACCCCAGCCAAAGACATCTGCCGCAGTGCCAATTGATCTCTGAGCAAGCCCACAGGTTGACGCACAGCAGGCCACATTTCTGGTGACACCAACCCATTCATATCCAAGATTCGCCGCTCAGAAAGAAACGTGATAGCGCCAATGTCATCAACCGCAATCAGGGCATCCTGCGGCGTGTTCTCCGCCAACCAATGACCGATAGCCACATCAATATCTAAAATTTCCTTGGCATTATTGCCATACCGGCTCGCCCAACCATTCAATTGCCCCAGACTGCTCACCACAATCAAGAAAATAGCGGTGCCCCACACAACCCACGGTGAACGAATAATTGAGAATGGATAACGGATTTTTGAGGCAATCCAAGCGACCCCCACAGCAGCCACTACCATTTGCATGGGGATAAGGGGCATGGTATATCGGCCATAATGCCAGGTTTGATCAATGATAACGGCCGTTAATAGAGGCAGCCCCACCAACCACAAAACAGCCAGCCGACTTTGTCGCCACATGGGCACAAGACCCACCAACGCCAACAAAAACGCAGCCACATTATCCAGCCAATGAAATCGCACAGTTTCGCGGAACGTGCGCCAACTAAAGAGATACGCCGCACTCACTTTCGCGTAAAACGTATTGGCAAGCGGCTTACCAGTGGTAGAGAGGCTAAACAACAGATAGGGCAAAGATACCAACCCATACACCAGCACAGGAAAGATCAACCAGCTGCGCACGCTAACCTTTGCGTCGCGGCGCCCAAACTGAATCAAGTCAGCCATGACAGCCAGGGCAAACAGGGCATGCCCTTCAGGACGAACTTGACTGCTCAAGCCAAAAATAAGAGCAGTCCACCACGTCAAGCCCCAGCGAGTGTAGCTCCAAATCGCACCAAGACTTAAAGCAGCGAAAGCCGTCGTCTCCATGGCAGCCAGACCCGCCCACACAAATCGGCCAGACAAAGCCACCGCCAAACCAGCAGCAAAACCCGCCCACCGACTGTTTGTTAACTCAAAAGCAAGGCCATAGCTCAAAAACACAGAGGCCAACAGAAACAAACCACTCAGCCCAATCGCTGGCGTCAAAAAATCTTCAGTAACCAAACCAATTCCAGCCAGCATTACCGTCCACAAAGGAGCTGTGGAACCGGGAGTGGGTTCCCCTGGGTTAAAGCTAAAGCCATTCCCTTGAGCCAGGTTGCGGGCAAATTGAAAATGTATCCAGGCATCATCCAGAGGGGCGCCCAGCGTGCCCCCCGTTATTTCCAGCTGGGTGTAGATAAAGAAAGCCGCCACCCATACGGTGGCAAATGTCAAAATAAAGAGCGGCAAGGCAGCGCGAAAACGATTCATCACGTTATCTATCGCGTCGCCAAACGGCCGTTCCGACCACAATCAAGCCCAGCAGCGAAAACAAGCCACCCAGCCAATACACCGTGGGCACAAAAGTCCACTCAACAGCATGTTCACCAGCTGGCACACAAACAGCACGCACAGCAGTGTACGCCGTGATATTTTGCGCTGGTTGTCCATCCACCGTAACCCGCCAGCCGGGATAATCCGTTTCGCTGAGAACCAGCAGCGCCGGCGTTTCTGTGCGCACCATAATCCGCCAGAAACCATCCGTCATCGTCTCAATGGTAGCCAAGCCAGCAGAAGCGTCAGCCGTTAATTCGCAGGGGGGCGCCTCAGCCAGGATAACAGTGGTAGCGGCATCAAAGTCTGGCTGATGCACACGAGCAACAGCCTGCGGCGTATCTGGAATGATTTCCACCTGCGTCACCAGCCGAGCCAACGGCAAGGCTTGCGGCCGACGATAAATCCAGGCACTGCCCGTCTGTTCCACAAACTGCAAGCCTTGCTCACCCGCCATGAACTGCTCCTGCGGCACAGGCGCCACAACGTAACCCGCCCCCATCACATCATAAGCTGAAGAGCGCGGATCAGGCACCGAGGAGACAAAGTCGATGTTGGCGCCCACTTCCAGGGCGTTGTAACCAAAGACACTCATTAACCCAACTTGTTCAGCGCCATTCTGCTCAAAAATAGAGACGCCCCAAGGCAGCACACGAGTCATTTCGTCACCAATGACCGCTTTTGTTTCCGTCCAAAATGGCGACACGGCCGTTTCCTCTAAACGTACCAGCTTAAAACCAAAGAGCCACAAATCACTCAGCAGCACCAACCCCAGCACCACCGCCCAAGCCGTCTGCCCCGTCTTAAACCATTGCCGCAAGACACCCCCCGTGACCAACACCCACACCAGCACAATCGCCCAGCCACCTGTCTGGTGCCACAAACGACCGCTGGTATCCGTGGGATGTTGAGCCGCAAAAGCAGCACCAGTTGCAGCCATAGCCGCCACAATGAGAACGGCCGTTACCGGCATCAACCAACGCAATCCCTCAGCCACCTCTTCTGCCTCCTCAGAGCGATTTAATGCCAGCCCCAAAATGACAGAGGCAGCCAACACAGTCATGTAAGCAGCGCGAGCGGGAGCACGGGTCAAGCGAAAAATGGGAACCAGGTCGTAAACGATCTGGTAGAAAAAGCCATAACCACCCAACGCCAGCAGCAAGCCCAGCCCCATGATGCCCAACCAAAAATAAATTTGGCGCGACGGCCGTTTCAAAGCCACCACCAACGCCCACAACGGCAAAATACCCACATAGTAGGTGAGTTCCTCAAAATTAGGCACCGACCAGGTGCCCACGCGCGTCGGCTCGCCAAAAAATTCAGGCACAAGGAAAGTAATAAGATGCGCCGGGGGGAAGGAATAAGCGGTAGCAAATTCGTAAGTGGCTGCTGCGGTGCGGGTGGACGTGGCCATAAATTGCAGCAACGGCACCAACTGGACAGCACTCAATGCCAGGCCAACCAGGCCAGCAATGAGCAACTGCCGCAGCACCAGACCCACTCGTTGAGGCAGCGGCGGAACCCCCTTTGCCCCAGCTTGCAGGTGAACAGGCATACGCTGCCAAAACGTGCGATCCAGGGCGAGGTACAAAGCAAAAATCCCCCACAGCAGCCCCACATAAATCAAAGAGGTGGTGTGCCCCGCCAAAATGGACAGGGCAAAAGGCACACCCAGGAGAACGGCGCTCCACCACGTTTTGCGGCGCACACTCCACACCGTTGCCAGCAGCAGCCAGGGCAGCCAGCTGTTGGTCGCCAGCAAGCCAATGTGGCCAGCGTAGATGCGTGCCGCCATGTAGCCGCTAAAAGCAAAGGCCAAACCGCCCAACATGGCACCCAGTTGTGTTCCTCCCAAGCGGCGAACGAGCCAATACATGCCCAATCCGACCAGCCAGATATGCAGCACCAGATACCAGCTAATGCCCACATTGACGGGCAGAATAATCGCCAGCCATGTTGGCGGATAAAACAGCGCCACCTGCGGGTTGCTCAAAAATGGATAACCGGCAAACAACGAAGCATCCCACCACGGTAAATGGCCGTGCCACACCGCTTCCCGCGCCACCGCCAGCCAGGGCACAAACAAGCCGCGCATATCATGGCTGCCCACCGCCTGCCCAGCAGCAGGGAACAGTGCTGCTTCCATAAAAAGAAGGGTCAGCCCCAAAAGCAAAAAGGCAAAGACAGCAAACGGCCGTTGTTCAATCAATTTTCTCATGGCAGATCAATTTCAGTGAGAACGGCCGTTCCCAACCGTTCCAATGTTGCTAAATCATAAAAACCAGTTTGCAGCGAATACATACCCGCTGGCAAATCTTGTGGCACCTCGATCACAAACGTGTCAACCACAATTTCACCCGTTTGCCAATCAGGCGTGGGATAGCCGCCTGGTGGTCGATCAGCTTGAGCCAGAGGCAAACCAGCGTCACCCACAAGATGGACAAACGCCGTGTAACGAATCGACATAGGCGCCACCGCTTGCCATGCCAATTTAACATGCAATTGTCCTTCAAGTGGCGTCAAAGACCAACCGACAAGCCGCAATTGCTCTCCCCACACCGGAGAATCAATAGAGGTTAGGGCAGCCAGGCGCGGCTCCTGGGCGGAAACTGAAAAAGTCAAAAAGCGATGCTGCGCTCTCCCTCGCTCGCCCCCCGGGAAATACGCTTGCAAGTTCTCCAGGCTCGTCTGGTCATCTGGTCGGATGAAATACATTGAAGGGGAACCGGGCACGCCCGCCGGAATGGCTCCCTCCGCACCAGCGTAACTGTGCATTCGCTCTGGAGCAGCCAAAGCAAAGAAAATTGTAGCCATTTCTTCTTGGGTAGGTGTCAGGTAGAGCCGGGTATCAGCAGGCTGCCTCGCTGCCCACTCGCCCAATTCCCAATCTGGCAGATAAAAGTCAGCGGCCACGTCTGGATGCCCGGCATACCGACCAAAATAATCATACACGGATAAGAAAAGGCTCAAACTCAATATGCCCACAACGCCCATAACTAGCAAAAGTTGTCCTAAGCGATTTGTCCGTACAAAGGCAAAACGCTGGCGCAAAGCAAACACCAGCCAGGCAATCCCCATCCCTACAAAAATAGCAGCGACCGGTGCCGCACCAGTTAAGCGGCCAAAATGGGGGGCATCCCCACTCATGATGGAGGGCAAAAGCATCACCACGAGCCACAAAAACAGAAATATCAAGCGTAAAACATAAGGGGAGGTCCATGTTTTTTTTCGCAGCACCGCCAAAAGGCTCCCCATGAACCCCATGAGAAAGAAGATCGCTTGAAACCAATCCAGGTAAGGGCGTCCAGGCAAGTTATGACGCAAATGGGTTTCACCCTGCCAGAAAAAGCCGCGAACCACCCGCCCCACATTTAACAGCCAGGTCAGCCAGGGTTTTCCGGCGACGACCCCCGCTCCTTTATTGGCCACGTAACCAATGCGAAAGAGGAAGAAGTAAGGGTAACGGGCAAAAAATAGCAGGAGGGGAACGGCCGTTATCACCGCCACCACCACCATCCATGATAAACTACGCCACATTGCCAGAACGGCCGTTTTATCTCGCCAAAACCAAATCAGGATAAAGGCAGCAAACAAGAGCGGGAACAAGCGAGCCGCCGCATACACATACACACCGAAACCCAGCCAAAACCCGGCCAAACTCAACCACAGCCACGAAGGAATGCGGCTCTGCTGCTTTCTTAAAATCCCTTGCCAAAAGCAGGCGGTTGCCAATGTTTCGACAGGCACAAACAGCATTGCTCTCAGCCCAAAACGGCTAAAATGAATGGCTGGGAAAAGAATGGCCAACGTCAATGCCGCAAATAACGGCGTAAGCTGATAGAAATAGGACGAAACGGCCGTTTCTGTTGTCACCCTCCACATTTGTTCATCTTCATGTGCCGGCTGCAAGAGAATTTTCGCCGCTAAAAATGTCGTCAAAACGGCGGCAACGCCAGCCAACGCCGGCACCAGGCGCACAGCAAATGGTGTGGCTCCCCACAACTTGATAGACAAGGCTATCAAATAGATATGAACCGGTTCCCGTCCATAATTTCCTTCAAAAAAAATGGGAAAACGCGTCGGTTCTGGTGGATTTCCGGCATGGGCATCCTGGGCGTATAATTCCCACCCCTCATAAAACTGGGGAAACTGTTTGCCCTGTACCAAAGAGAGCGCATCCAAACCGTTGTAGGCTTCATCATGGTAGAAACCTGGGGGCATATCTTCAAGCCGCCAAATGCGCAAAAACGCAGCCAAAAGCAAAATGAGCAAGAGCAGCACCCCTTCAGTTCTGCGCCACTGTTTTGTGCGAAAGAATTTCACGGGAGCCACACTCATTCTACAACAATCTCTGCCAGCACGATGAAGTCGGTGCCATCTGGCAGCCGCCACCGTTCATCTGTTTCCGGGTGATACAAACCAGCTCGCAAGGTATAGGTGCCAGCCGGGGTTCCTACAGGCAGCAAGAGTTGATGATTTTGTTGCAGCCAATCATCTTCCCGCCAGCCTGCCCACGGCGCGGTGAGACCATCCCACTGCGCCACAACATTGCCATCTGCATCCACCAGGTGTATGAAGATTTTGATCGGCTGAGGCGATGCCTGTTTTAACCAATTGGTAGCAAAAGATAAGGTGTTACCGGAAACGGCCGTTTCTGGCACCCCGGTTCCCCCTAAAAATGCGATACGTTCGCCATCCTGCTCAAAGACAGCCACGGCTGGCGCCAAAGCCAAAGCCGGGTATTGATAAAGCGCATAATCTGAATTTTCTGCCATCAACTCACTGTCATGCAAAAGATGAGGAAGGGCGACATCAGGGTCTAAGGCCACAAACCCACCTCCAGCGGGCAAAATGCAGCTTTGTGCCGGATCAAACCAGTGGGGGGTGACATCATTGCTCCCCAACAAGGCAAAGTCAGCAAAAGAAATATCATCCAACTGCTTCCCCCCTAACGCCAAATCAACAGGTTCACCACGAGGCTCCACGCGGTAGATAAAAATGCTATAACCCACTTTATCGATTGGCGCTTGCTCCCGGAACCAAGCAAAGCGATCATGGTCATCAAAATGCACGCCCTGCAGGGTCGTGGCGCTAATTGCATACATGCCAGGTGCGGGATCGTGAGGGTAAAATGGCTGTGCCTTGGGGTTCATTAAACGAGGTGCCCAACTATCCAAACCGATATAGTTGATGCCATAATAGTCAGGCCGACCCTCACCAAAATAACTCAACCAGACCTGCTCCACCTCGTTCTCCTCAAGCCAATGCTTTAAGTTCTCTAAATCTTGCCCCCAGTCAATATTGCTATCAACCAAAGCTCGCCAGCCCTTGTCAGGGCCGCCAGCCAACACATTAAAATAGCTCAAAAAATGAGGATGTATCCACCAGGCAACCAACAATAAAGCGGCCAACAGAGCTGGCACAGCATAGCGAATTTTATTTCGAGATGGGCGCAGCACAGGAGCCACGCCATTGGCTGTAAAGACGGCCAGAAAGGGCAAAATCGGTAACAAGTGACGATATCCCAGGTTAATATCGGTGGTTAGAGCAAAAGCAAAATAGCCCAGCGCTGGCATAAGCAGCACCATATCATCCAACAATAACACCCGCCTGGACTGCTGCAATTTACGCTTACTAACGTAACTTTTAATACGCAAAGCCATAGCAGCCACAAGCAGAATTAAGATAGGTAGTGGCGTTTTGAGAAGGAAGGCCACCGGGAAATAATACCACCATCCTTGATCGGAATATTGCCCCAGCAAGAAGGCGGGCGTGGATTTTTCCAGGCGACCGCCAATATCTAATAGTTGTTCCAAATGATGAGACAAGGGCAAGGTCAGGCCGCCTAATTGCGGGAAAGTGGGCAGGTCTTGAGGTAAGGTGCCAATCTGAAAGCCGTAAGAAGCCCATAAAGCCAAGGGAGCAATGAGCGCATAAGCAACAATGACCAGAAACAGGTTTTTGCCCAGCGTGGCAGGTTGAAAGTTCACTGCTGGCTGTCGATGTTGCCCCCAGGCGTCCCTCAGCCAAAACGCAAAGCAAACGAGTATCACGAGGCCAAACAAGGGGACAAATAGCCCGGCGGTGAATTTTGTGTTTTGCAGTAAGCCAAAGGAGATGCCAGCGAGAACCGCATGACGCCATAACGGCCGTTTCAGAAGGAGCCACAACGCATAACCAGCTATCCCCGCCATGGCCGCCAAACCCATATCTGTGGTCGCTAAACCAGCATGAGCCAATACATTCGGGTCGCTAGCTATGAGCAGCAGAGCCACCAACCCAGCCGCATACATCCGTGATATTTGCCAGGCCCACCGTCCCACCACCGCCGCCAACAGCATGCCCAACCAAACCGTTGGCAAGCGGGCAAGGAAAAGAACGCGCGTGACATCATTGCCAATTTCCCACATAAACAGCTCAGAGGGACGGTGAAAATTATGATTGAACCATGAGGGATCCGTGACGGGCAGTTGAATGGTGGGATCTGAGGCCAGGAAGAGGGCGTTATAGGCGTTTAAACCAGCCGGATGTCCCACGCGCATGTAACGGTTTTCACCACGCACATAACCAAGCCCCCTGGTGATAAACCCTTGTTCATCAAATGTTGGTGACTGACGCCGTAAACTTGTTACCGCGAAGAGATACATGATCAGCAAAACGGCCGTTGCTAACCAAACCCATCTTTTTTTATCTCTCTTCTTCTCCATCACAAGAAAACAAGACCTCGGTGAATAACATGACTCACCGAGGTCGAATAAACAGTTTTCAAAAAAAGAATGCTGGCGCAATGGCGCAATTAGTTATCGAGCGGCGTCACTTTGTAATAATCAAATCGAGTCGTCGAGTTGCTATATTCATCCGTGGAACCAAATACACCAAAGTAAGGTTCGTTTGCCCAAATGTTTTCAAAATTACTATTATTGGCCGTATTATAATATTCAGCACCATTGGCAAACAATTTCAAGCTGTTTTCTCGCACTTCAATGCGAAACGTGTTCCAGCCATCTGCATCAACATTCGGAATGCTTGAAACCTCGAACCAGCTATCAAAATCGTCAAAAGAACCACGTTTCATGGGCGAACCACCATCTTGCGGACGCCATTCTAGATAATCCACACGCTCAAACAACAACTTCAAGTGATTAAACCAAATCGTATTGGTATCATAAAAATGGTTGAAGCAAATCTGGTGCCGATACAAACCATTGAAGGAGTCATAATCAGGACAAGTTTCGCCTGGCCAATCAGCGCCAAAAGCAGCACCGTGGGATACCAGGTTGGCAACATGTGCTATCTTTGACCTGTATTCAATGGCATAAGGAACTTCGGGGGCTCTCTTTTTATAAGGTGCGGCAATGCCCCAATCCCAAGAATCTTCAACCTGCATAATGAACCAATATTCATCCCCGTTTCTTTCATACCAGCTTCGTACTTCTTCGAGATAGGTCGTGCGTCGAATCGCCCAACCGGTGGTGTTATCTGAGAAGTCATCGTAATAGCCACCGATAACGTGAACCACGTTGGACCAAAGACTTGTGTAATCATCTCGGGAAGCTCGCACCCGGTAGTAATATTCATTTTCTGTTGAAAGCGCTCGCTGATAAAGAGAGCTGGTACTTCCGGCAACGCTGCGAGTGTCTAAAATGGTGCTGAAATCAGGGCTGTGTGATTCTTGGATTTCGTATACGGTTCCTCCCGGATTGCTATCGGCCCAAAAAACTGTCCATTGATTTTGGCTGTTGGGACGACTGACCTGAAGCACGGGGGCATTCAATGCTTTGAAAAGGACAGGCATGAAAGCATACTGAGCCGAAGGTTGGTCAACAATGGTGGTTGTCGCCTGGCGTGTAATCACCATAGAGCCGTTATCAATTTCTACCGTATTGGTGACGACATCATCAACAGCTAAGGAATCAGTCAATGTGGCGCGGAATGATAAGGTTGCGTAGCCATGGGGGCCTAAGGAGCCGGTCCAGGTGATCACGCCATTGGGAGACATACCATCGAACTCGCTGGCGGTGAAACCATTTACAACGGTTGATTGGTATGAGTTATTGTGGTAACTCAGGGCAGCAGGCAATGAATCGGTTACGACCAAATCATTGGCAGCGACGGTATCGTTGTTGCTAATCACAATCGTATAATTTAGGGGAGAGCCGGCAAGGGCACTCTCGAAATCAACTGTTTTGGTAGAACCAGACAGATCGGCAACGGCCGTTCCCGAGTGCACACCATCTTGAGAATAAGTGGTATGGGCACGCAAATATTCCCCAAACAGATCCTCAGCTTCCATATTGAGCGGCGTACCATAATCAGGAACAACCGTACTCGTGATTACCTCACCATCCTGGGCAATGTCTGTGCCATCGCTGGCAGAGATATTCGCTGAACCAGCAGCAAAAATCACTTGTGCCAAAATCAAAATTGAGACAAACGCCACAATGAAGCTGACAACAACAGCCCCTTTGAGCGAATGTTTGAGGGATAAATAATGATCTTCCATATTTTGCACGAACCTCCAACGTTCAATCAAACTTATAGCTTTAAAACTAAGAATGGAAATTAAATCATACGACGCGGTCGTTTCCTTAACCGTTCCTTGAAACTGATAATGCAATGCCGTATTTTATGTCATCGTCAGCCCTTGTGCCCGTTCCTTAACGGGATAAGGCAACAAAATCGGGATATTACCATCTTGAATTCAATCGTCAAAGTGAGGTAAGTTAATCGTATAATAATCAGTGGGATAGCCATCCGGCTGCCAACGGACATTATCTGATCGTTGGTAAAGGCCTAACCGCACCGTATAGGTATCCCCACCCCAATGCTCTGAATCAGGCAAGGGATGGCGTTGAATGATGATGTCTCCAGGGAATAAGGTTTGCGGCGCGGCATCAAGACCATCATATTGGGCAACGGGATCGCCATTCTCATTTATAACATGCGCAAATGTGGCTAAATCTGTCGGTAACGGCCGTTTGACAAGCCACATGGTAAATAGCGTAACCCCACTCAAATCTGAATTCGGCAAAGTCTCATATCCTATTAAGGAAATACGATCAGAAAACAAGACATCCGTCGTTTCCGAAAAAGCCTTAATTTCCGTGGGCAGCAGATACTCAGCAAAAGATGGCTGGCCAGCACTACGGAACACAGGCTCTGCTGGAATACCAGCTTGTGCCAATAACATGCTATGGGGAGCAGCAAATTCTGGCACAAAAAAGCGAGCGCTCCCCCCAAGGGGGAACACAATGGCACCAGCCACTTCTGAACCTGTCTGCACCCAGCGTGCTTCAGGGTCATACCCCAAATTTCGACGAAAAGAGTCTCGATCGATCGGTTCAAAAAAGCCATCCGTCATCACAATGGGCAGCTCGCTTTCACTGGCGCCAATATGTTCGCCAATTTCCTTGAAAATGGTTTGATAATGCTGCCACCGAGTTTCCTGCGCTTGCGGCCAGCGCACAAAGCCATCCCTAATTGTTCGCCCAGAAGCAAGCAATACGATAAGAAAGACACCGCCCCAAAACAGTCGTTGTCCCCATTGTCTCCTAACTCCCTTTGCTGAAAACCATAGTCGTCTATGCAGGTCATGGAGTGAAAGCGCGGGCAGCAAGTACACAAATGGCAGCGCCCCCACCAAGCGCACTGTACTGGGCGCCTGCGGAGTTATGGCACTGGGAATCAAACCAACGAAAAGCCAGATGAGAACACCCGCATACCTGGGCTGTCGCCAACGCCATAAAGCAATTCCTAACCCGCTCAGAAAGAAAACGGCCGTTACCCCTGTAAATAATGGCCTATCAGGAATAGAATAAGTCCATCGAGGATCCCCCGTGACACCAAAAATACCGAATGTAGCCAGAGTAGTTTGTAAAATGGGCCAGGGATCCCCAGTGCGCAAAGCATCTAAAGGCCCTAAAAGTTGAGCGACACGCTGCTGCAAAGTGGGATCCAAGTGCAACGTCACAAACAAAGGCAGTGCCACCACCAGAGCAGTCATCAATGCCAGTAGCGCCGCCTTCCCTGATGAAAATCGTCCAGTTGTACTCGGCATCAGCCACTTTTTGAGTAGGAGGTGATACACAAGCATCAGCCCGGGAATCAGAAAAACCACCCGTGCCCCTGTATAGCTGTATAAACTTAAACCTAGAAATAGCCCGGCTAAAAACGGCCGTTTCGGCCAAAACCAGGCCATCATGAGCAGAAGAACCGGCTCTAAAATCGGACGCAGCCCAACACGGCTAAAAATAATTGGCCACCAACTAACAGCGAGAAACAAACCCGTCATAACGGCCGTTACCGAGCCAAACTCTCGTTTACTCCAACGCATCGTCAGCGCAATTAAAAACAAGCCCAAAGTCACCGCAGGCAATCGGATAGATAAAACATTGTCGCCGAGCAGCACCTGGAAAGGAACCGACCAGTAATGGTAAAGCGGCTCATGCCCATACCCCTCCCGAAAGAAAAAAGCATGGTACCCCCCGCGGATAAAAGAGACAATATCCGCATTCAAGACTTCATCTTGAGACAAACCAGGCGGCACATCATGAAGAGCCACCAAACGAAAAAGAGCAGCCAACAGCAAAACGGCCGTTGCTGCCCATAAAAATCGCCGGTTTGACCCCTTAAATCCCTTAAGCATGCTCTCCTACCACTCACTCAACCACATAAATCAAAATCGAATAGCCAATCTGATCATCCGGTTCCCGTTCACGAAACCACGGATACACATATTTTGTAGCCCAATGAGATTCCCACAAACTGCTTACACTAATCGCATAAACCCCTGGTTCAGGAGCAGTGGGCGTAAACGGAGGATTTCCCCACAAACTATAAAACTCCGGTCGGGGATACCCAGGCAGCGGCTCAAATTGTATCCCATAAACAGCAGGATTCGCAGATCCAAAATAGCCCAGCTTCAACTGATCCACGCCATTTTCCTCCTGCCATTGACGCAAACGCCTCAAATCCTGCCCCCAATCCACATTGCTATCCACAAGCAAATCCCGACCACCATTGGGTCCCCCGGCCAACACATTGAAATAACTGAGATAGTGTGGATGAATCCACAACGTCACACCAATTAAAACAACAATGCCCAACCATAAAACACCATTCGTAAATCGTATTACGTAAGCCCTGTTTTCAGCCAGCGACCAACCGCTGGCCGTCTTTTCCGCCAATCCCGAAATTAACACAAGCAAAAACGGCAGCATAGGCAGCAAATGCCGATAGCCGATGTTCAGACCACTGGTAAGGCTAAAGAGAAAGTAAGCACAAGCGGGCACAAGCAGAAAAATCGCCGCTTTGCGCGTCTCTTTTTGCCAGAGCAAAACGACAAGCGCCAGCACAAGCAAAATCAAAATAACCAACGGCGTTTTAACAGCAAAAGCCGTGGGGAAATAGGCCAGGAAACCATCAGCCGAATAGACACCGTTTAAAAACGAACCACGCCCGCTGCTCCCCAAGTTTGCAATTTTAGCAATGCCAGCCCAAAACGTAGGCATGGGTCCCCTAAACTGATTGAGAAAAACCAACCAGTCATCCTGGAACCAAAACGCGCCCCACTCAAAACCAAATATCGCCCACACCACCAAGATAGCCAGCAAACCAGCCGTTAAAAACTGGAGCAGCCGCCGCCCCCACCCTTGCCAACCGGAGCCGTAGACAGGAAGAACGGCCGTTCCCGCCAAGATCGGCACAAAAATCAACGTAGAGAGCTTACTGCCAAAAGCCAGCCCCATCCCCAGCGCCGCCACCAACCAATGGCGCCAAGACCAATAACCCAAACGCCATAATCGCCACAGCAAATAAACTGCCAAGAACAAAAACAACGTCCCCCCCAAATCCGTAGTGGAATAACGGCCGTGAGCCAAAATATTTGGCTCAAACAACAGCAGGAGAAACGCCGCCAACGCCGCCCATTTGCCCCAGGCCTCACGGGCAAAATGAAAACCAGTCAGCGCCAATCCCAGCGTCAGAAAAACGATAGGCAGTCGCGCCAGAAAAACCATGCGTATGGCATCATCGTTATATTCCCACAGCAGTTCATCCGCAAACCAATACCAATACACATCCGGGGGCTGCCGTTCCCACATAGGCGTGTCCAACGGCAGCTTCACATCTGGCAAAGTCAGCAAAGGCAAGGCACTGATGCTGTTCACCAGCGGCGGATGCTCCAAACTCAGGCGCGGGTCACCAGTACGCAAAAAAGCCAGCCCTCGCGCCAGATGGTTTTGCTCATCCATCGTGGGGCTGTCCCCAACCATACTGTTGAGCGCCAGCCAGAAAAAGAGCCAAATCAAGGGCACCCCTAACCAGGCGACCGGAAATTGCTTACACTTTGCCATAAGATGTGGATTATAACCACGCGCCCTCCCTCTGACGAAAACGTTAATCCACTCGCAAGACTAACAGGCGCTCGCCACATCCAAGAGCAAAGCTCATCTTCCCCGCAACATAATCGTCTTGCCCTCCAGTAAAAAGCAAACAGAAAGTGGACAAACGGCCGTTTAGACGATAAAAATAACGAATCAGCGACTATTCCGGTGCAGCCCCGTCTCACTGTATCGTTACGTTAATCATCTCTTTCAACGCAAGGAAAATATTTCTATGGCAAAAAAAAACGGACATATTTACGTCATCGGTCATCAAAACCCAGATACAGATTCCATTGCTTCGGCAATGGGCTACGCCTGGCTATTACAAGATCAACTCGAGAAAAACGTCACGGCAGCACGTGCGGGACAACTCAATCTCCAGACCACCTGGGTACTCAACCGCCTTGGCTTAGAACCGCCACTACTGCTGCCAGATGCCTCCCCCCGCTTTGAGTCCATTTGTCATCGTTTAAACACCACAACACCAGAACGGCCGTTACGTGAAGCATGGTTCATCGCCAACAAAACAGGCGGCGTAGCGCCAATCGTCACCAAAGATGGCAAACCCTATGGCTTAGTCACCGTACTCAGCCTCTTCGACTTCCTCAGCCGCTCCATTGGCTCCCACCCTCGTCGTGAAAAAACCCGCATTGCCGAATTGCTAGATCGCCCAGCCAAAGAAGCCTGTGATACCGCAGTGCCCCGCTTCAACATCAATACCCGCATCAAAGACGCCCTCCCACGCATCCTACGCGAAGAGCGGAGCGAATTTTGGGTCATTGATGAACATGGCAGCTACGCCGGCGTTTGTCGGCAAAGACAAGCCCTAAATCCACCACGGCTACAAGTCATTCTGGTAGACCACAACGAAGCCGGGCAATCCATTGGGTCATTAGATGAAGCAGACCTGCTCGAAATCTTAGACCACCATCGTCTGGGGAATCCGTCAACACGCACACCGATCCGGTTCACCATCGACATCGTAGGCTCCACCAGCACCCTTGTTTCTGAACGCATCGACGAAGCAGGCTTAAGCGCTCCACCACAATTGGCGGGGTTACTTTTAGCTGGCCTCCTCTCAGACACCCTGATACTCGCCTCACCCACCACAACCAGCCGCGATCATGAAGCCGCAGACCGCCTGGCACGCTGGGCCTTCATCGGCGGTTCTCCGCTGGAAAACGAAACCATCCAATCCTTCGGCGACCAGATGATTCAAGCTGGCTCTGGCCTCACTTCTCGCAAAGCAAAAGACATCGTCTCTGTAGACTTCAAACAATATGAATCTTCAGGTTTCAAGTTTGGTGTGTCTCAAGTAGAAGTCACCACCTTCGCCCAACTAGACGAATACATCCCAGATTTACAAGAATCCCTGGTAAACTTGCGTGATTCAAAGGCACTCAATTTCACAATACTCATGGTGACAGATGTGGTGCGCCGTACCAGTCGGCTCATTCTCTCCAATGAAGTCTCAGCCCTCAGTGTTTTGCCCTACCCACATTTGGACAATGGCACCTTAAAAGCATCTGACGTCGTCTCCCGTAAAAAACAACTGCTGCCTGTCTTGCTTGGTGCCTTAGAGGGATAAAAAATCATAGACACCCCCCGCCTCAACAGTCAAATCAAACGGTAAACAACTGACGCTACACCTGCCTCCACGTCATTTAGAGTTAAGCAAAACACAAATTCCGCTCAATCAAAATGATTCGGTAGCTTTTGACAGCAAACTAACGCTATAAATGCGCACCTTTCACTGCTGAAAGCTGTTTTTACACACGAACCAAAAAGACAATGACCACAAACTCCCGCAGCCAACATCTGCGGGAATGTTGTGCCAAGGAGTGGACTGTGACAAATCGATCATCACGCTTATCGGGATTTTATAAAAAGTCAATTGCTGACCGTGTCAATATTGTAGCCGAATGGGCCAACTTATCTGCTGCAGAAAAAGCGATTTTGGCAGGTCAAGGTTTACAGCCAACCCAGGCTGACCTCATGATTGAAAATGTCGTTGGCACCTATGCCCTGCCGCTGGGAATCGGCACAAATTTTCAGATAAATGGCAAAGATTACCTCATTCCTATGACGGTTGAAGAACCCAGCGTTGTCGCTGCTATCAGCCATGCCGCCAAGCTGATTCGTGCCGGGGGTGGCTTCACAGCAGAAACCAGCGAACCCGTGATGATCGGTCAGATACAACTGTTAGATATTCCCGATATGGAGGCGGCCATCGCCTCTTTAGCTGCCCACAAAGATGAACTGATGGCGCTGGCCAACAGCAGCGACGCCCTCATGGTTCGCCTGGGCGGTGGCGCTCGTGATATTCAACTACGGCCGTTTTCCGATTCTCCAGTGGGTCCCATGCTCATTATTCACCTGTTATACGATACCCGTGATGCAATGGGGGCTAACGCAGTCAACACCGCAGTCGAGTTAATGGCGCCCCGAATCGCTGAACTGACCGGAGGACGCACCTTGCTGCGCATCCTTTCCAACCTGGCAGACCAACGCACAGCCACAGCTCGCGGTGTGATTCCAGCCGCAGCGTTAGCAAAACATGGCATTTCTGGCCCTGAAGCCGCGCAGCGTATTGCGGAAGCAAATGCATTCGCCGTGGTAGACCCTTACCGTGCAGCCACCCACAACAAAGGCATCATGAACGGCATCGATGCAGTGGTCATGGCTACCGGGAACGATTGGCGGGCGATTGAGGCAGGTGCACATGCATTTGCCGCGCGAAACGGCCGTTACTCCGCCCTCACCGATTGGCATGTCAACAAAAATGGCGACTTGTATGGCGAGATTACCCTGCCGATGGCCGTGGGAACAGTTGGCGGTGCCACCAAAGTACATCCCTCCGCCAAAGTCGCCATAAAAATCTTAAACGTTCAATCCGCGCAAGAATTGGCACAACTGTTAGCTTGCGTCGGTCTGGCGCAAAACTTAGCAGCGATCAAAGCATTGGCAACCGTCGGCATTCAGCGCGGCCACATGCGTCTCCATGCTCGCCAGGTCGCCACCGCCGCTGGCGCCTCTCCAGAACAAGTGCCGATCATCACGGAACGCATGATTGCCGATCACAAAATAAATATCGTCCGCGCTCAAGAAATTCTCACCGAACTAAATTCTCAGTGAACCATAAGCAGTTAACAGTAAACAATGTGTTTTTTACAGTTGACTGAACAGCGTAACCTGGTCACTTAAAAAGAGGAACTATGAACAACTACAACCCCTCAAATGGACTTATGAAACCCGACCGTCCTGTGGGCATCGTTGGGTATGGCGCCTACGTGCCCCGTTATCGCATTACGGGTAAAGAAATATCCCGGATGTGGACGGGCGGCACCGGGGGCTCTCCTGTCAAAGAAAAAGCTGTCAATGGCCTGGATGAAGATGTCATCACCATGTCCATAGAAGCAGCCCGCAACGCCATGCAGCGTGCCCAAATCAATCCCCAAGAAATTCGAGCCGTGTGGGTGGGCAGTGAAAGTCATCCGTATGCCGTAAAACCAACCAGCACCACCGTTGCCGAAGCAATTGGAGCAGTTCCCAATACACAAGCAGCAGACTGGGAATTTGCCTGCAAAGCAGGGACAGAAGCGATGCAAGCCGCTATCGCCTTCGTTGGCTCCGGCATGGCGCGTTATGCGCTCAGTATTGGCATGGATACGGCACAAGGTCGTCCCGGTGATGCACTGGAATACACCGCTGCGGCCGGTGGGGCAGCCACCCTCATCGGTCCCGCTGATGAATGTTTAGCCACCATTGAAGGCTCTTATTCCTTCGTCACAGACACGCCTGATTTCTGGCGACGCGCTCATGAAAATTACCCCTCGCATGGTGACCGCTTTACTGGCGAACCTGCCTATTTCAAGCATGTGCTGGGCGCTTCAAAAATGTTGATGGACTCTCTGGGACGGAAAGCTGAGGATTATACCTGGGCAGTGTTCCACCAACCCAATGCCAAATTCCCGCAACGGGCTGCTAAAGCGTTGGGATTCAGCCCTGAACAAATTACACCTGGTCTGCTCAGCCCTCGCATCGGCAACACCTATTCTGGCTCCACCATGATTGGTCTAACCGCCATTTTGGATATTGCAGAACCGGGCGATCGCATTCTGATGACAAGCTACGGCTCTGGAGCTGGCTCCGATGCCTTTGACCTGCAAGTGACCGAACGGTTACCACAGGTGCGGGAACGGGCTGTATCCACAGAAGGGTATATTGCTCGTCGGACTGAAATTGATTACGCAACTTACACCCGCTATCGAGATAAATTAAAACTATAACATTATTGGCGATTGTTGATTTACAGTTGATGATTGGCGTGTGTCCCAGTCTAGAATCGTAAATCGTCAATCTCGAATCGAAAATCACTATGGATGTTTCAATAATTGGCATTGGCCAAACTGAAGTAAAAGAGATGTGGCAGACTTCCATCCGGCATTTGTCTTGGTATGCGATTGAGGCGGCGTTGGATGATGCTCATGTGAGCAAAGTGGATGCTTTGTTTGTGGGCAATATGCTGGCTGGGGAATTGAGCCAGCAAAATCATTTAGGCGCACTCGTGGCTGATTTTGCCGGTATGCGCGGGATTGAAGCGGTAACGGTGGAAGCAGCTGATGCTTCTGGTGGCGCCGCGCTGCGGCAAGCTGTTTTGGCCGTGCAAAGTGGCAGAGTGGAAACGGCTTTGGCTGTGGGCGTCGAAAAAATGACAGACCAAACAGGCGCTGCCATTACTCGCGCTTTGGCCACTGGCATGGATACCGACTATGAGGTCATGCAGGGTTTGACGGTGGCTGGCATGGGGGCGCTGCTCATGCGCCGTTACATGTATGAGTATGATGTGACATTGGCGGATTTTGCTGGTTTCAGTGTCAATGCCCATGCCAATGGTGCAGATAATCCGCTGGCGATGTTCCGCAATCGCTTGAAGCCAGAACGGTTTACAGCGGCACCGCTGGTGGCTGATCCGGTGAGTTTGTTTGACATCGCCCCCAGTGGTGACGGGGCGGCAGCCGTTATTGTCACTGGTAAAGAGCGGGCGATGGATATGGTGCCACAACCTGTTGAGATTATGGGATCTGCGCTGGCAACAGATGGCCTGGCTCTGCACGACCGCCGGGATTTGCTCTGGCTGAAAGCAGCTGAGTTGAGTGCGCAAAAAGCGATGGCTCAAGCGGGCGTATCTCATGATGATATTGACCTGTTTGAACTGCATGATTCGTTCACTATCATGGCCACGTTGTCGTTGGAAGCCGCTGGTTTTGCCGAACGGGGTCGGGGATGGCAAATGGCAAAGGATGGGGAAATCAGTAGAAACGGCCGTTTACCCATCAGCACATTTGGCGGTTTGAAAGCCCGGGGCAATCCGGCTGGCGCCACCGGTATATACCAGATTGTGGAAGTGGCGCGGCAGCTGCGTGGCGAAGCAGGTCAGTGTCAAATTCCAGGAGCCCAAATAGGGATGGCTCAAAACTTAGGCGGCAGTGGAGCAACGGCCGTTACCCATATCTTACAAGTTTGCAAATAACGTGCAGGAGTTGTGTAAATAATCGACAACAAGTTAAAAAAGGGGTGTTTTGCCCGCCCGTGATAGCTTTTGACAGTGCTTTGACCATATTCTGACAGTGAATGGAAGCCAAAGTGTGCATAATCGATTTTGGCAATTGATGAAATCTTGTTGAATTGGCACATCGAGGCAAAACAACGATACGCAAAATTAAAGAATCTTCGTATTTGATTCGGAGGCTAGGAAAAATAATGGAAGTTTCACGCCATTGGCGATTACAAAAACAAAGATATGAATTAGTGGGGGAAACCTGTGATGCTTGTGGCACTAAGCTATTTCCGCCCCGTGACGTTTGCTTAGAATGTGAAGCATTGGCACAAGAACTCTACACCTTCACTGGCACTGGTGAAGTCTTTTCTTATACCACTATCTACGACGCTCCGGCCGGTTTTGAACACAATGCCCCCTATCAGGTAGCCTTGATTAAATTAGAAGAAGGCCCCCTTGTTACGGCACAGCTCACCGACATGGAACCCGATGAGACCTATATTGGCATGCCAGTTGAAATGGTCACACGTAAACTACGTACAGATGGAGATGAAGGCATGATCGTTTATGGCTACAAGTTCCGCCCGGCCGTTCAAGAAGTGGTACCCGCCTAAATCCACCCCCTCTTTCAATTAGATAAAGCCTGCTCAACCTGTTGGGTAGGCTTTTTACGTTTAAAGGGAGCAGCCGCTGAATCTTTATCTTTTTCACAGGCTTAGACACAGACAAAGTTCACCAGATTAGCAAAATAAAATCCATCCTTGACACACTCTCCCCGCTCATGTATAGTATGCCCAAATGGAACCGGTTCCATTTGGGTAGTTCCGATGTATGCCACCAAAGTTCCATTGTACAGGAGTGAGGAGAAAAAGTGTGACCACTGTCACCATCCGAGATGTCGCCAAAAAAGCTGGCGTGGGCGTTGGAACCGTTTCCAGAGTGCTGAACAGTAGCACCTCTGTAAGTGAAAACACACGCCAAAAAGTCCTAGACGCCATTACAGAACTCAAATATACCCCCAATCCTGCTGCCCGCCGCCTATCAAGAGGGAAAACAATGGTTATTGGTGCTATTGTCCCTTACTTCACCAATCCTTCCGTTGTCCGCCGCTTACAAGGTGTCGTCTCCATCATTGCAGAGAGTGAATATGATCTCGTCCTATTTGATGTGGAACGAGAAGAAAAACGAGATGATTTTTTAAGAAACGGACCTCGTCGCCACATGGTTGATGGCCTCCTCCTTGTTTCACTAAATCCTGGTGATAATGACGTTTCTCAAATCATCAAAGAGCAAATCCCCACCGTTTTAATCGACGCTTATCATAAACAACTCAGTCGAGTCATCGTGGATAATGTGATTGGAGGCTACCAGGCAACAAAACATTTAATAGATTTAGGCCATAAAAAGATAGGATTTATTAGCGATTACCTGGAAAATCCATTCAACTCCCCCGTCCGAGATCGTTTTCGTGGGTACAAAAATGCATTAGCCAATGCCTCAATACCATTTAATCCAGACTACCATCAACAAGGGTCTCACGGCCGTTCTGAAGCCCAGCAAATGGCACAAACCTTACTCACCTTACCAGACCCACCAACCGCCATATTTGCCTACAGTGACACCCAGGCCGTAGGCATCTTAGAAACCGCCCGGGAAATGGGCATTGATGTCCCTGGTTCCTTATCAGTTATCGGTTTTGACAATATTGAAGCCGCCGAATACCTAAGAATAACAACAATAAGACAAGCTTTGTATGAATCCGGGGTGCGTGGCTGCAAACTACTATTTGAGAGGATGGCAGCCCCCTTGAAACCTCCCGTCGAGATCTCATTGCCCACTAAACTGATGCTCAGAGATACGACTGCACCACCAAAAGCTGTTTCAGACCATTCATAGTGACCGTCTAAAAATTACTCCCCGTTCCTTCTGGGCAGAGGTCACTTGAAGCGCATCCATCTCTTCCGTCACTTATCTATGGATGCACACATAGCAATTAATAATCTTTATCAAGTAAACATACATCCAATTATAAGGAGGTGGTTATCGCAAAAGAAAAGTCATTGTAAAAAAATTGGCAAGACCAAGCCAACATTGCTGCAAATTTTTGCTGCGATTGAAAATCGCACATTTTAATCATAAGGATAAAACATAATCCTTGGAGGATAAGAAAAATAATGAAAAACCGAAAATTTTGGATTCTCTTAAGTTTATTACTGGTATTCGCCATGGCCTTAGCAGCCTGTGGCGGTAGCACCACAGAAGAACCAGCTGAAGTTGTTGAAGAACCAGCTGAAGTTGCCGAAGAACCGGCCGAAGCTGCCGAAGAACCGGCCGAAGCTGCCGAAGAACCAGCTGAAGTTGTTGAAGAGCCTGCTGAAGAAGCTGAAACAGAAGAGCCTACCGCAGAAATGGCAGAGGTACCCTTTGCTGTCATGCCTGGCGGGTTCCTCGAACAAGCCCTCAATGGTGATTTCGCGGGCACAACAGTTATTGTAGACGGCCCTTTCACCAATCCTGATGACGTTCTCTTCATGGAATCCATAGCTGCTTTTGAAGAAGCCACGGGCATCAATGTGAACTACATCGGCGACAAAGAATTTGAAGGTCGCATCTCCATCGCT
>PDQY01000097.1 GCA_002746795.1 Chloroflexota bacterium
TCTCAATATCACATGGCTTGATGTGATTGATATTCTGCTCGTAACCTGCATCATTTACGGGCTGTTTTCGCTTATCAAGGGCACCAGAGCGGTGCAAGTGCTGCGCGGCTTTATCTTCTTAGGCATTATTATATTTTTTGTAGCCCGCTTTGTTGTCCACAGTGTCATTAAGCTGCCCGCGTTCACCTTAGTTGTAGAAGAGACTCTGCCCATTTTGCTCTTCTCCATCCCTGTTATCTTTCAACCAGAAATCCGACGCGCTTTGGAGCAGCTGGGTCGAACCGGCAGCATCCTGCGTTGGTTCCAACGCACCGAGACCAACCCCATCGTCTACGCGGTTAAAGATGCTTGTTTACGTCTATCACAAAGACGGCATGGTGCCCTGATTGTCTTTGAGCTAGATACCGGCTTGCAAGAATACATCGATACCGGCATCTTGATGAACTCGGAAGCGTCGCCAGAACTGCTGCTTACCATTTTCAACAAACACACCGAACTGCATGATGGCGCTGTTATCATCCAAAATGGGCTAATCGCTGCCGCCGCTTGTGTTATGCCCCTTTCCACCAGCAGCTTGTCAGACAGCCAAATGGGCTTGCGCCATCGGGCAGCCTTAGGCATTAGCGAAGTGAGTGATGCCGTTGCCGTTGTGGTATCTGAAGAAACCGGTCAAGTCTCAATTGCGCATAACGGCCGTATCATTCGGCGGCGAGACCCTTCCCGGCTAGATGAAATATTGGACACCTTTTTTCAAACACGGAGCCAGACCAAGAAAGGAAAGGACAAGTGAAAAGATTCCGCCGCTACCTCTCCAATATAGCTGTGTTTTTGATTTCATTCCTGTTGGCTATCTTGATTTGGATTTTGGCGTCACAAGCCAATGACCCCGTCTTATTTCAATCAATGGAACTACCCATCGATTTTGTGGGGCAGCCAGAAGATAGCACACTTGAACTTACCAACGACTCTATCGTGATCGTGGTTGAAGCCCCGACATCTGTTTTAAGCAGCTTAACCAGTGACAGTTTTTCAGCCGTTGTTGATTTGAGCCAGGCGCCATTAAGCGAAGAGGTCTCGTTGCCTATTACCGTCAATACCAAAGTGCCAGGGGTGGCAGTCAATCCACCTTCTCCAGAACATGTTGAGGTGCGCCTGGACAAATTAATCAGCCGAGAAATCCCGGTTGTATTAAACATACGAGGCAGTGTGGCTCGCGGACACACGCAGGGAACACCGCTCATCGATCCAGAAATAATCACTGTGGTTGGTACAGCTGAGCAGGTCAATCCGCTTAACACGGCGAGAGCTACTGTTTTTCTGGACAATACCCGTCATACATTTTCGGCCTCTCCTTTCTTGGTTTTCTATGATCGTACGGGGCAAATTGCCAGCATCAATGGCTTGGACAGTGTCAGCAATGAATCTGTGTCTGTTACAATCCCCGTTGAAGAATCTGCTGACTTTGCGGAAAAAATCATTGATGTGGAGTGGGAAGGGTCGCCAGCTGATGGGTATCGGCTTTTAGGGATTAGTGTGGATCCGCCAAGTGCCTTGCTGCAAGGTTTACCCACTCGCCTTAACGCTCTGACGCAAATTACCACAGAACCCATTGACATTACTGGTCTTACGGAAACGTTTTCACAGCCGATTGCACTCGATCTGCCTGATGGCATTACATTAGACGAGGTGCAAGTTTACAATGTCACTGTGGAAATTGAACCGATTCTGTCAACGGCCGTTTACAATCGTCCCATCGAATTTCAAGGTGTAGAAGAAGGGGTCACCGCCGCTGCCGACCCGGAAGAAGCGCGGGTGGTCTTATTTGGTCCCTTGCCCATTCTCGACTCCCTCACCGAAGATGAAGTTCACGTTACCGTCGATGCCTTTGGTCTCATGACTGGAACCTACAGCCTCGAACCTGTCGTCACCTTCCCAGATCGGGGTCTTGAGCTGCGCTCTGTTTCACCACCACTGATCATCGTTGAGCTTACCCCGGACATTACCCCTTCCCTGGCAGTGACCACCACCCAGACAACCACAGCAACCTCTCCTGTTTATGAGGGAATAGTCACGGCGGCAGCCCAAACGAACACATCTTCTGTGGATCACGCCGTGTATCCATTCCTCCATCCTGCTGCCCGCCGCCTTCATCTTTCTTTCTTATTTGAGCGAAACAAACTATGAGTATCAAACCCCTCGTTGCCCTTGTTGGTCGTCCCAATGTGGGCAAATCAACCCTGTTCAACCGCATCGTTGGCCGCCGCCTGGCTGTTGTGTCTGAAGTGCCAGGCACCACCCGCGACCGACTTTACGCCGACTCTGAGTGGAGTGGCAGCGTCTTCATCGTCGTGGATACAGGTGGTATCGAAATAACCGAAGGCTGGCAAAGTGAGCCACTGTCCGAAGACTCGGCACGCTTCCTGCCCGCCATTCGCAATCAAGCTGCTATCGCCATTCAAGACGCCGATGTCATCGTGCAGGTCGTTGATGGCAAAACAGGCATTACTGCTGCCGACCAAGAAGTGGCCGACATCCTGCGCCAAACAAAGAAGCCTGTCATCATTGCAGCCAACAAGCTGGAATCTTCCAAAAATTGGGATCAGGCTTTTGAGTTTTATGAACTATCTTTAGGCGAAGTTATCGGCATTTCCGCTTTGCATGGTCACGGCACTGGCGATTTGCTTGATGCTATTGTCAACGCCATCCCCTTTGTGCCTGAAGAAGATGAAGAAGATGATTCCATCAAAATTGCGCTGTTAGGCAAACCCAACGCCGGTAAATCGACACTGCTCAACAAGCTCATGGGCGAAGAACGTGCCATCGTCAGCCCGGTAGCTGGTACCACCCGAGACGCCATTGACACCAAACTTACCGTTGATGGCCAGGTGTTCACTCTCATCGACACTGCTGGCATTCGCCGACGAGGCAAAATTGGGCCTGGCGTGGAGAAATACAGTGTGCTGCGTGCCATCAAAGCGCTGGGACGTGCCGACATTGCCTTGTTGCTCATCGACGCTGAAGCGGGCATTACCTCTCAAGATACACACATTGCTGGTATGCTCACAGAAGCATCGGCTGGGGTCATCATTTTGGTTAACAAGTGGGATGCCATTGTCAAAGATTCGTTCACCATCTACGATTATGAGAAAGAGGTACGTGGGACGCTAAAGTTCATCCCGTATGCGCCCATCCTTTTCATTTCGGCTAAGACGGGTCAACGCGTACACAAGATTTTGCCCAAAGCTTTAGAGGTGGAAGAAACGCGCCACCAACGCATTCCTACGTATCAGTTGAATAAATGGATGCGAGATGCCATTACCCAGCATCCGCCGCCCAGCAAAGGGGGCAAGCGCGTCAAGTTTTTTTACACAACCCAGGTGTCTGTGGCACCGCCCACTATCGTCATGTTTTGCAACAAACCGGAGTGGGTGCATTTTAGTTATCAACGCTTCTTGGAAAACCGCTTGCGTGACGCTTATCCGTTTACCGGCTCGCCCCTGCGCCTTGTTTTCAGAGCTAGAAGCGAAGACCGCTTCGGCAGCCGTTAGAAATAGATGACGAAGGACGAATCTACTGACGGGCTCGGAATGGGCTGGTGTCATTTGTCCTGGGTCTAAGGTGAAGAAAAAGGGATACCGCAATGGCTGAACAACCCAACCAATATTATGTGCAAACGAGACCGGGTTTAGCAGAAATCGCCTGGTTAGAAATTCGAGATATGCTACCTGGTGCCAAATTTGGGGAATATTTGTTTGCCAAAGAGCAGAATGGCATTGTCACCTTTTCCTACAAAGGTGATGTGGCTGATGTGCCGCAGTTACTAACCAGCGAAGCTGAGTTTATGCTGGCGTTGTCAATTCCTAAGTTGTCCCGGGGACGCAAGGATTTGACCGCAGTCCATGAAGCGGTGGCTCGCGGCGAAGCGTTTGGCCGCGCCACTAACCAGTTCTTGCGTTATCGGCAGTTTAGCCGACCGCCGTCGTATCGCGTGTTTTGTCGCAAGTTTGGTAATCATGATTATCGCCAATCTTACATGGAGCGAACGGTGCTAGACGCCATGATGACGCGCTATCCCCGTTGGCAGCCTATCACCGATGGGCCGCAGGTGGAACTGTGGGTCAATATCTTAGGGTCACATCTGTTGTGTGGCTTCCGCATCACAGATAGGACGATAAAACGCCAACACAAACTGCGCCAAACGGTTCCTGGCTCGCTGCGTCCCTCGGTGGCGGCGGCCATGGTTGGCCTGACGCAGCCAGATGAGGATGACGTTTTCCTCGACCCGTTCTGTGGCGATGGCATTATGCTCCATGAGCGTAAGCTGTTTGGTGGTTATGCCCAACTTTGGGGTGCAAATACGGTTACGGAGCAGGTTGTGATTGCAGAAACCAACCTATCTATCAGACGCAGCGGCAAACTGCCCCCCCAGGTTTCTCTGGCTACTTGGGTTGATTTGAAGCTGCCGATTGAGTCTGAGGTGGTGGATAAGATTGCTACTAGTTTGCTGGGAATTGAGATGGGTATGGGGTCTGTGTTCAAGGAGATTGAGCGTGTGTTGATCCCTGGGGGAACGGCCGTTGTCCTTAGCAGTGACTATGACAAAATCAAGGATACTATTCGTCATTGCCCCACGCTAGAAATCATGACGGGCTACTCGGTTAAACCGGGAAATCGTTGGGGGCGAATTTATATCATTAGGAAAAGGATTGAAGCATAAAGATTGAAGATTGGCTGCTTGCACGCTTTAATTTTCAGGTTGCTCTCTACTGATTTATGAAAGTTTATTTGCATAGCATTGGCTGCCGCTTGAACCAGAGCGAAATTGAGACGATGGCTCGTCAGCTGCTTGCTGCTGGTCATGAGATTGTCACGGAAACGGCCGTTGCGGATAAAGTGATCATCAATACCTGCGCCGTCACTGCTGCTGCCGCCCGTGATGCCCGTAACATTACCCGGCGCATCCATCGCCAAAACAATGACGCCGAAATCCTGCTCACCGGCTGCTACGCCACCATCGCTCCTGAAGAACTAGGCCAGGTGACGGGTGCTGGGCGCATCGTTCTCAACAAAGAAAAAGCCAACCTGGTGCCGATGCTCGACCCCAAAGCCCGTATCGACCTGCCTCTCTTTGACCAGGAACCTGTTATGCGGGAATTTTTGGCAGGGACGGCGGGCAACACCCGCGCCTTCATCAAAGTGCAGGATGGCTGCAACAACAAATGCACTTTCTGCATCACTACCGTGGCTCGGGGCGACAGCCACAGCCGCCACCTGGGCGACATCCTCGCTGAGATTCAAGCGCTGACCGCTGCGGGCTATCAAGAAGCGGTTCTTTCTGGCGTGCATATGGGCAGCTATGGCCATGATTTGGGTAACAGGACGGGTTTGCTGGATCTGGTGCAAGCTGTCCTAGACCACACGGATATCCCTCGCCTACGCCTGTCCTCACTGGAACCGTGGGACATTGACCCCCGCTTCTTTACGCTGTGGCAAAATCCGCGCCTGCTGCCGCATTTGCATATGCCGTTGCAATCTGGCTGTGACCGCACCTTGCGGCGCATGGCGCGGCGCACCAATCAAGCTGCTTTCCGCGAGTTGGCCGCTGCTGCTCGCTGCCACATTCCCCACCTCAACTTGAGTACGGACATTATCGTGGGCTTCCCTGGCGAGACAGAGGCGGACTTTCAGGAGTGCCTCGATTATGTGCGCGACATTGGCTTTTCGCGGCTGCATGTGTTCACCTACAGCCCGCGCCCGGGCACGGCTGCCGCTACCATGCCCGAGCAGATTCCAGGCTCTGTCAAGAAGGAGCGTGTGCAGCGCATGATTGCCCTGGGCAATGAGATGAGCCTCGCTTTTCATCAGCAGTATCAAGGCAGCACGATGAATGTGTTGTGGGAGACGAGTGTCGGGGCGAACAGCCACGGTTTGCGCTGGATGGGTTACACGGACAACTATATCCGCGTCAATGGATGTGGCTCTGTTGATCTGTTTAACAAGGTGATGGCGGTGAGGTTGGAGAATGCACGAGCTGATGGTATGGATGGTGTGCTGCAGCCCCAAACCTGAGTGGAATTTAATAAATGAAGGCAGATACGGCAATGGGTATTTGCCTCTGTATGTGCACGACGAACTGGTTAGCTTGTAGTACGTGCTTTAGCGCGTAAGAATGGCGCACTGAAGTGCGCACGGTTAGCTCGTAGTACGTGCTTTAGCACGTAAGAATGGCGCACTAAAGTGCGCACTACGAACTGGTTAGCTTGTAGTATGCGCTTTAGCGCGTAAGAATGGCGCACTAAAGTGCGCACTACGAACTGGTTAGCTTGTAGTATGTGCTTTAGCGCGTAAGAATGGTGCACTGAAGTGCGTACTACGAACTGGTTAGCTTGTAGTATGCGCTTTAGCGCGTAAGAATGGCGCACTAAAGTGCGCACTACGAACTGGTTAGCTTGTAGTACGTGTTTTAGCGCGTAAGAATGGCGCACTGAAGTGCGCACCGCACGAACGGTTAGCTTGTAGTATGTGCTTTAGCGCGTAAAAATGGCGCACTAAAGTGCGCACTACGAACTTTGATGTGCTTTGGCGTGTAAAATGGCGCACTAAAGTGCGCACTACGAACTTTGATGTGCTTTGGCGTGTAAAATGGCGCACTGAAGTGCGCACTACGAACTTTGGTGTGTTTTAGCGTGTAAAATAGCGCACTAAAGTGCGCACTACGAACTTTGATGTGCTTTGGCGTGTAAGAATGGCGCTCTGTGTTTGGGTAAGGGGCGTGCCTTTCTCTACCATAATTACTGTTTACGCCGGGATAAAATCAATCCCAGTAGAGCCAATCCTG
>PDQY01000098.1 GCA_002746795.1 Chloroflexota bacterium
AGGGTAACCTGACCGGTGGTACCGGCACGTTTGTCGATGCAGACAGTGATAATTGTGGTTATGGCACAAGCATGAACACCGATATGACGTCACCCATTATTGATCTGAGTGATGTGAGCACAGCGGCTCTCACTTTCAGATATGATTACCGCCACTTCGGTGACCAGTTAGGGTCTGTTAAAATCAGCACCAATGGGGGTACGGATTGGACGGTACTCCGGTCTTTTTCAGCAGATGATCGAGGGTCAAGGCAGGCCAGAGTGGACATCAGTGCCTATATGGGTAGTGCCAATACCCAGCTGCAGTATAGCTTTGTATCACATGGCGGGAATTGGTGGTTCCAGGTGGATGATGTTGAAATCCGTGATGGCAACAGTTGTGTGCCACAAGCTGGTGGTTTGGTGGTTGGCAATGTGTATGATGCTATCAATGGCGGCGTTGGCTTTAATGGCGCTGAGGTGACTAATGGTGAAGGTGTAATGGTAACGGCCGTTGAGACACCTGATGATCCCAATGTGGATGATGGTTTCTATATCACCTTCTCTCCGGCCGGGACACAAATGTTAACTGCTACTGTGTTACTGCCTGGATATAATCCTGTTGTCAAGACAACAAACGTCATTCCAAGCGATACTGTTCGCCTGGATTTTATCCTGGGCACCAATCCCGGCGTTGACTTGTCTGATGATGATGCGATGACGGGCGTAGTGGGGGAAGCTGTGGTTTATACGGTGCAAATAACTAATACTGGTGATTTAACCGATACCTATGCTCTGTCTGCTACTGGTTGGCCGGCATCAATGCCTGATTTCATTGCGGTGGATTTGGGTGATATGGTTTCTTTCCCTGTTACTGTGACCATCCCCACCGGGCAAGGGTTAAATATTACTGGCACAACAATGTTACGCGCCACATCGCAGATTAACAACTTGGTTTACGATTCAGTGAGTTTGGTGACGACTGGAACCCCAGTTAAACTTTACTTACCTGCTATCTTAAAACCGTAGCCATAAAATAGTCTGTTGAGGGTTTTATTGCCCGAAACCCTCAACAGACCTGGTTTCTTATTGGGCTCCCTCAATCACGACCACATATTCGCCACGTGGTTCCTCTTTTTCTACCAATTCAAGCAGTTCAGACAGGGTGCCGCGTGCCACGTTTTCGTAAAGCTTGGTGAGTTCATTCGCCAGGGCGGCGCGGCGGTTGCCGTAGATGGCCAGGGCGTCTGCCAGGAACGCTTTGAGCCGATAGGGACTTTCGTAGAAGATGAGGGTGTGGGGTGACTTTGCGTCGATGGCCAGGAAACGTTGGCGTTTACCACTTTTGCGTGGGGGGAAGCCGCGATAGGTGAAGCTGTGTGCCGGTAACCCTGACAAGACGATAGCCATGGCAACGGCCGTTGCGCCAGGAATCATTGTCACCTCAAAGTTGTTTTTGATGGCAAGCTGCACCAGCGTGTAGCCGGGGTCTGAGATGCCGGGGGTGCCTGCGTTGGAAATGACAGCTACAGACTTGCCCTCCGCTAAAATGTTCATGATTTTGTGACCTGCTTTGGCTTCGTTGTGTTCGTGGAAGGCAATTTGTGGCTTGCTGATCTCAAAATGTTTGAGCAAACGGCCACTTTTGCGTGTATCTTCGCTGGCCACAAAATCGACTTCTCGCAAGGTTTCCAGGGCGCGTAAGGTGATGTCGCCTAAATTTCCGATGGGTGTTGCTACGAGATAAAGCATAATGGTTTTCGATTTAGGATTTTCGATTGACGATTGATTTCAGCTTGCTTCCCAATCGACACAATCCCACTTTTATTCAACTATCAAGCATTTGCATGACCTGTGCTGCTGCTACCATGGCGGCTGTTTCGGCGCGGAGGATGCGTTTGCCCAGGGTGACGGGGATGATGCCTGCCGCACGGCCGTTTTCTACCTCAGCATCGGTCCACCCACCTTCTGGCCCAATGAACACACTCACGGTTTTGATGGTGGCTGAAGCGACTGAAGCCAAAGCAGACGTAATGGTCACGCTGTCTGCGGCTGCCCAGGGCATGAAGCCAACTGGTTTGACTTGTCCCTTTGCCCACACGGCTGCCCAGGTAACGGGCGGTGCAATCTTGGGGATACAGCCGCGTCCTGATTGCTCTGCGGCTTCGGTGACAATGCGCTGCCAGCGGGTGAGCTTGCGGGGCGGGTGCGCGACTGTGCGTGCTGAAATCAACGGCACAAAGTGAGACACACCAATCTCGGTGCCTTTTTGCAGTACCCACTCGAAATTATCCCGCTTGAGCAGACATTGGTACAGGGTGAGTGTGATGGTCGGTTCGGTGGTGATGGGGCGTTTGTGCTGGATAACGGCCGTTACCCTTTTCCGATCCACCTGTGCCAATTCCACCTCATACTCCCAGCCGCTGCCATCCACGACCGCAATCACCCGGTCGCCCGCGCCCATGCGCAGCACCTGCCGCACTTGATGCGCTTGTTCATCCGAGAACGTGACCCGGTCATTATCAATCGTCGTTACGAAGAATCTGTGCATGAGTAAAAATGAAGCTCAAAGATTGAAGATTAAAGCGGGTTAGCCACTCAATTTCCATCTTTATCCTTTTCAATACAAAAGACAAGTTCACCCTCAAAACGTATCTCTGTCGCCTGCCAGGGCAAGCCGTCGATGAGTTGGAACATAAACTGGCGGTAGCGAGCAGTCAGGTTGCGCCCGCCGTGGGTGCTGACAGAGGGGAAGGAGATCACTAGCCAGTGGACGTTGAGGGCTTCCAATAACGGCCGTCCTAGAGCCCCATAGTTCCGCGCAAAACGAGGCATTTCTTTGAGAAAGAGTGCCACATCTGCTTGCTCTTGTGGGAAGTGAAGCGCCACGTCTTGTAATTTTGCCAACGGCGCTAACCCTTGCAAGGTAAAGTAATGGTTGAGGAAGTCGATGCGTGGTTCATGGATGTCGTAGGCGTAGACCTGGGTGCTGGTGGGTAAATCCATCCAGGGAAAGGAGAGTGGGTTGAGGGCGCAGGCGATGTCGAGCAGGCTGTGTGGTTTGCCTGTAATGGCAAATATTTCCTGGTAAAAGGTGTCGAGCAGGGGCAGCCGTTCCCGCGTGGAGAGGTGGCTGTAGAGCAGGTCATGACAGGTTGCTTTAATTTGTGCTGGATCGTTGGTGGCGAAAACGGCCGTTAACTGTTCCTTCGCTGTTTCATAATCTGGATCACCCAGGTAGGGTGCCATAATGTTATGTAGTTGCGAGCGCACATGCTTCAATGCCTGCTTTGGTTTTTTATACCGGCGCTGGGCTTCCTCGGCCAACTCGCGGATGGTCTCCTCGCTGGTATTGCCATATTTTTTTGATTGCTTAACGGCCGTTACCAGCGCGTTTACCTCTGCTTCATCACCCATATTCGTATGATAGCTCGTTTTTATGCTCAAGGAACTAAAGAAGCGCTTTGGCTTTTGGTCTCTTGAGGTTCTGGTGCCTTTGTCTTAAATTTTTGTTTCCACTAAGAATGCCAGCTCATTTTCAAACTCAAACCGCTTCACTTGCCAATCCCGCCCCGCCCGCCAGCCTTCAAAGTAGGCATCGTAGGTGGGTACCATCCCTTTCTGCCGTCCGCTCAGGCTTTTGGCGGGAAAGCTGATGAGCAGGTAAGTGGCCTGGAGAAAGTCTAGCAGTCGGGGAACGGCCGTTTTGTCTATCTGTGCCAGCACTGGCAACGTTTTGAGCATCAGCACCAGGTCAACTGGCTCCGTTGGTGGCTCGGCGATCACATCGCGCACCTCGGCTCGGCCGGGAATGCCTGTCAGCGCAAAATAGTCAGTCAAAAACTGCATTGTATCAGCGTAAATATCATACGCCAGATAGGATGTTTCCGCAGCCAATGGCATCCAATTCCGCGCCAATGGATTCAAGCCGCAAGCAATATCCATCACACGATGAATGGGGGGCAATCCTGCCAGCGTCTCCGCATAAAAAATATCCAAAATTTGCAAGCGCTCCTTTGTTGACGTGTGCAGCCGCATCACGTCAAGCAGCGTTTCCCTCTGCGCTTCTGCGCCACCGTGTTGAGCTTCTTTTAACCGCGCCAGCACCTTATCGTAGTTAATCTTGCTCTCTTGATAGGCGCCGCCTACCTGATGCAGCTTGTTTTTCGTGGCCTTCAACGCTTCCTTGTAACTGCGCCGCTTCGCCAACTCTGCTTCGCCAATCCGCCGAATCAGTGCCGGAGAGACATGTTGGTATTTGCTTGTTTGGGAAACGGCCGTTACCAGCCTATCTGACTGTCTTTTATCCTTCATTCGTCTGCCTTCTGACTTCTGCCCGCAGGGCGCCCATCATCATCGTCATAAAACGTAAGTTGTGAATCGTGGCCAGGCGAGGGTATAAACTGTCGTTCACTTTATGTAAATGGTGTAGGTAGCCTAACGTGTAATGGGTGCAGGTGTGGCAGTCGCAAAATTCGGAGATGGGTAAGTTTGTCTTGATATGCTTTTTGTCTCGAACGTAGATGTATTCAAACCAGTTGCCAGCTAGCTGTCCTGCCTGGGGATCAACCGCGAAGGTGTATAAACGGCCGTGGCGGGCATCCCGGGTGGGCATGGTGCTGTCAAATAGCTCGTAGCCCAGGCGGGCACAGGCCACCACATTATGTGGATGACCTACGCCCAAGGCATGAATGGTAAACTCACGGGGGATGAACTCCCGCACCCAGCCTAGTACGTCGATGAGCAGTTGGTTATCCTTGTCTAGCGGCCAGCCCCCATAGCCAAAGCCATCAAAGCCAATGTTGAGCAGTTGTTCAGCACATTGCTGGCGCAATGCTTTCTCGCCGCCGCCTTGAACCACGGCTACCAGCTTGGGTTGGGCGTCAACGCTCAACCCTTTTGCCGCCACCAGCCGGTCAAACTCTGTTCGGCAGCGCCTGGCCCAGGCCACGGTGCGCTGCACCGCTGCCGCCTGCACGTCGTAGGTATCGTTGACATGGGTGCAATCATCCAGGCAAATGATGACGTCTGCACCATAGCTCATTTGCAACTGGATGCTTTTTTCTGGTGTAAAGTTGAATTTTTTGCTTTCGATGCGGAAGGTGGCTCCCTTGTCGGTGATGCGTCCGCTTTTGGGATTTTGGCGGATGAGCGAATATACTTGGAAACCGCCGGAATCGGTGAAGATGGGGCGTTGCCAACCAGACATGGCATGTAGGCCACCCAATGCCTGAATGGTGGAGGAACCGGGTCGCTGCATCAGATGATACCCATTCATCTGTACTGCTTGTACCTGGCTGCGAGCTATGTCTTGGGCGTCGATTGCTTTGACAACGCCCTGGGTGCCATCTGGTAAAAAGGCCGGCAATTGCAAACGGCCGTTTGGTAAATCAAGAACTTGTCTCATAAAGTAAGTGCATTATCATTAGAATTTTTAGCAACGGCTTCGCTCAAATGCTCACGAATTAAAAAAGAGTCGTGCTGATTGGTGTAAGCTCGTTGCCCAGAAAACATGTCAAAATTACCACCACCAGCCTTCCTGGCCAAAATGGAGAGCCTTCTCGGCGCTGACTATGCTGCCTTTGCCCAAAGCTACCAGGAGGCCAGCCAACGGGGGCTGCGGGTGAATACTCTCAAAATCGCTCCTGCTGATTTTATCAGCAAAGTGCCCTTTGCGCTTACGCCAGTAGGGGCGTATGAACCAGCTGGTTTTCGCCTAGAGGAAGATTGCCAGCCAGGTCGTCACCCTTTTCACGCTGCCGGTCTTTACTATTTGCAAGAGCCTTCGGCGATGGCGGCAGCGGCTCTGCTGCAACCAGAACCTGGTGATCTGGTTCTTGATTTAGCGGCAGCCCCTGGCGGTAAGGCTACCCATCTGGTGACCCTGATGCAGGATCAAGGGCTGCTTGTGGCGAATGATGTCCATCGGGGGCGGGCGAAAATCCTGGCTGAGAACTTGGAGCGGTGGGGGGCGCGTCATGTGATGGTGACGAATAATCAACCTGAGCAGTTAGCCCGTACGTTTGGCTCTATCTTTGACAAAGTGTTGGTTGATGCGCCTTGTTCGGGTGAGGGCATGTTCCGTAAGCAAGGGGGCTTTGCGTGGGGGGAGGAGATGGTGGCAGCTTGTAGTCGGCGGCAATCGGCTGTGTTGGAAACGGCCGTTTCCCTGGTGCGTCCTGGCGGTATGCTGGCTTACGCCACCTGTACTTTTTCCCCGGAAGAGGATGAACAGGTGGTGGCGCGCTTTCTTGCAGCCCATCCCCAGTTTAGTTTGTGCCAGCCGCCTGCCTATGTTGGCTTCCAATCGGGAGAGCCCGCCTGGGCTGATGGGAATCCAGACTTAAGCCGTGCTGTGCGTCTCTGGCCGCACCACTTTCAGGGTGAGGGTCACTTTATTGCCTTATTCCAGCACCAGGGTGAACCATCAATTGCCGCTTTGCCCCGCTCACATAAGAAGCCCCACATGTTCCCCACGCGAGCGCAGCGGCAGCTGTGGCAGGATTTTGAGCGGGAGCATTTAAATGTTTCTTGGGAAGATGAACGCTTGCAGGTGGTAAACGGCCGTTATCTCATCCTGCCGCCCGCCATCCAACTACCCACCCAGGGACTACACCTCCTGCGCCTTGGCTTGAACCTGGGTGAACTGCGCCAAAACCACTTCAAGCCTGCCCACGCCCTGGCTCTCGCCCTTATCCCTGACGAAATCAAACAGAGCGCTAATTTCTCCCCCACTTCTCC
>PDQY01000046.1 GCA_002746795.1 Chloroflexota bacterium
AAATTTTTAGACTTCAAGCGTTGAACAAATGCGTCAACTGTTAAACTTTGTCTCATACCTCAAGTATAGTTCATTGCATTCTATATTTCGAATTGCTGATGAATTCAGGCTGAGTCCTGTTTATTCTTCTTCGTCTTGTTCATCTATCGGCTGTAAGGAGAAGCGAAATTGAAGGCGACCAATGCCGATGATGTCGTTATCAGTAATTTCTTTGGGGGTCAGGCTGAGGCGTGTATAGTTTAAGTATGTGCCTTGGGCGCTGCCTTCATCGTAGAGCCAATAACTGTTTTGTTGGCAGGTGATGCGGGCGTGGAGCCGGGCGATACTTTTGTCGATTAAGATGATACTCGCCTCATTTTTGTCGCGGCCAATGATGATGTTGTCGCCTTGTAACCGGATGGGCTTTTTCTCTGGTTGATTGACGGGATCCAGGAAGGCGGCAAATGAAATGGTTGGTTGAGGAGGTTCTGCGGGTAATGATGGTGGGTGTGTGAATGTTTCAGCCTCTTCTTCGACGTGTTGGCTCTTGTTTGCCTGGTGGCTGCGCAGCAAGAGCAGCACAACGGCCGTTATCCCTAACATTCCTAATACCGGCAGCCACAGGGATATGTTTAAGCTGTCCACTGTAACTGGTTCTGGTGTGGGGGTGGCTGTGGGTAGAGGAGTCCCTGTTGGCGGTAACGGCCGTTCCGTGACAAGCTGAATCGTAACTATCTCACTTGTGGCCGAAAACCCATATTCGTCTGCCACATCGACTATAAATTCATAGCTGCCTTCATCGGCTAACTCCAGGTTCCAACGGAGCATCAGCTGCCCGTCGGCATTGGGTTTGAGCGTGTTCATTGGCGGCTGGCGCACCCCATTCACTTGCCACACCACGGCCGTTAACGCTCGTGGTTTGTCATCAGGCCAGGCTACTTGCACGGGAATGATGGTTTGTGTGGGTTCCAGGTCGGTGATAGGCGTGTCATAGTGCGTGCCGCTGCGTGTGATTTCATACGTAGTAGGAAGAATGCTGATGTGTGGTGGCAAGAGCTCCAAGTTGAGTTCACTGGTGACGCGCTGTTGCCCCCAGTTGATGGCGATGGGATATTGTCCCCCTTGATTTTGCAGAGATTGATACAAAAGCTGCGGCTGCTGACCTTGCTGCTGCCAGAGGGTGAGCAAGGGAACAATGGCGGCGCTATCTGGCATGTGGAGCGTGGTGCCTCGGGTTGGCTGTGACAGGCGGTTGATGCGCAGTTGTTCTTCTGCGGTGGCTGTGGTGCCCAGGATCGCACCGGAGATGGGAATATCATGTGCCACTGCTGGTTCTAAGAGTTGATTGTAATCTAATTGCAGGTGCAGGCGACCCGCATCTGTAAACAGCAAAATAACCGGGTAACGGCCGTTCTCCTTGGAAACCACCGCCAACTCAACAGCTTGAAGCAGCATATCTTGTAACGGGGTAGGCCAGGCCGCCAGGGGGGTGTAATCATTGAGTTCAGTTTGAATTGCTTGGGGGTCGCTGCTCTCTTGGACGAGAAAACGGCCGTTTACACCCAAATCATCAGGCACAACCACCGACACACTGTCTAGCTCTGGTCGCAGAAAATCTCTGGAAAATTGGTTGATACTTTCAGTGACTTGTGCCGCGCGAGTGATTCCATCCCCATTATCATCCCCCAGCAAGGTCTCATTGGCATCAATCACAAAAATAGCATCTAAACCAATCGCTGTATAAGCTGTTTCAAACTCCACAGGAATGCCATTTTCGCGCAAGCTAGCATTGGTTAAATCCACAGGTCCCCCTTGTCGATTGAGCGTCAAGAGACTAACTGCAATCAAGGGAAAATCATGGTCATCTACCTGCGTGATTTCAATGAGATCGGGTGGCGGTTCTTGACCCCATGCCGTCTGTGAGCCAAGTTTGGAAACGGCAGGATGTGCCAATACAAACAGAAATAATAATGAAAACCATATAATTGATCTCATCCTAGACAGGATTTGGGGCAAACGGTTTTTGTGCAGGCTGCGATTTTCGACTTTCATTTTTTCACTATTTTGAGGGGAAACAGTAGTTATTATGTTTACTTTCTGCCTCACGTTTGTTATTATATCACGGTAACGGAAAGCCAAGGATACTTGCTATGGAACTTAAAAAAATTGCCATTTCAACTTTTACGATAATAATCCTCTTTTGGTTCTTGAGCCTCACTGGTTCAGGAGTGTTTGCCCAAGATGAAGGGGAAGTTTTACCCTATCTGGTCATTACCCATAGTGATGCCTCCACTCCCCCCAACATCCAATTACAAGCGCTGGGCATTGACAGCCAGGGCAATGTAATAGATTTTGATGGTGGCGATGTGATACTCACAGAAAATAGAGCGCCAGTTGATTTCCAGGTAACAGGTTCCACACCAGTGGGCACCTTGACCGTTTTCTTAGTCGATGTGCCTGATGGTGTTCGGGAACAAATCCCAGCAATCCAAGATGCGATCATTAGCTATGCTTCGGCAGGCAACATGTTAGAAGGCACTGATTATGTGGCAATTTATAAAATTAGCGAGACAGGGCCAGTGGAACTGTTGCCCCCAACAAACTTTTACAACAGTGTGAAAAATGCTTTTTCTGCCCCGTTAACACCTGAGAGCGGGGCAACCGCTTTGGTGGACAGTACCATGGCGATGCTCAACCAGATCGATGGCTTGAAGCCTGATCCTAAAATGCAGGCAGCACTGGTGATTGTGTCTGATGGCACCGATGTGATTAGCTCCCAGTTCACTACCACGGATGTTGTCCCGCATGCGGCTAATTTGGGCATTCCTGTCCACACAGTTTGGTTAGATAATGCAGAATTGGGGGGCTTGAGTGTGGGGCGTGACTATTTGGCTCAGGTGGCGCACGGGACGCGAGGAACGGCCGTTCAACTGCACAATACCGACGAATTAGCCAGAATCTGGAACCGCATCACCAGCTTGCGTGATCATGTGAACTTGAGCTACCTCATGGACAATCCAGAAGGGGGCAGCTTGGAACTTGCTCTCAGCCTGGCCGATTATCCAGAAGTACGAGCGTCCACGACCGTACAAGTCTCCAACAGCTTGCCTAGTGTGACGATTGATTTGCCCATCGAAAGCCGCATGATGTCGCTGCCTAATCTGGATGAGCCGGTAAACCTCAAATTTGCCACCTCCGTTTCCTGGCTAGATGGGGTAGAGCGGCAGCTAGAAGCGGCGCAGTTGATTGTAAACGGCATTGTGGTGGCCGATATCCCGATTCAAGATATTAGCAACTTTGAAGCCAAAGTTGAAAACCTCACTTATGGCGACAACACGATCCAGGTTGCCATTTTAGATGAGCAGGGGATCCCTATAACCAGTCAACCCGTCAACCTGACAGTGCAAGAAGGCAGCCGGGAAGTTCCAGAAGATCTAGATGCCAGAGGGCTTGGTTCTCGAGTCTTATCCTGGTTGATTTGGCTGGTTTTTCTGGTGGCTTTAGGCTTGGTCGGCTACTATTTAATCCGCCGATATGACTTACTGTCGCAGCTGAACTTACCATTGCCTGGTGGCAAATGGCGTTCTGGAAAGCGAACGGCCGTTACTGCCTATGATGAACCAATATCTAAATCTGATGCCACGCCAGCTTCAGAAGCACCCCCCGTAGTGACGATGGATGAACCAATTGCTTACCTGGAAGTGCTGGATTCCGTGACACGCATGCCAGATTACCTTGAATTGAAAGCGAGCCAGATTAGTTTAGGGCGTTCTCCTGGGCAATCAGACATCGCTTTTGAAAATGATATTACCGTTTCTCGCATTCATGCCACCCTGCATTTAGAAGGAACCCATTTCCATATTTTCGACGAACGTTCTACCAGCGGCACCTGGGTGAATGAGCAGCAAGTGCCAGAATATGGCATTCAACTCATGGATGGGGATGAAGTCCATCTGGGCGCTGTCCACCTCCGCTATCGTAAAGCCTAAAAATATGTGGTTTGACATGTTGGGTGAGAAAATAGTTCTTGAACACGCTTGATTTAATGAATTTTCATTCGCTGACGTTAACGGCCGTTCAGGCTCAAGCGGTCACTGCTGAAAAAACAAGCTTTTGGTTAGGTGCGGCCGGCACCGGTAAAACCACAGCCTTGCAGAAACGGCTGCTCTACCTCCTGGAAAATGGCGAACCAGCCTATACCCTTCTGGTTCTCGTGGCTGAGTTGAGCCATCAAACTGATTATCTGGTTGCTATCCACCAGTCTGGATTGGGACCATACGCCGATCTAAAAATTACCACCTACAATCGTCTGGCTCAGGATATGGTAACCCTGTTTTGGCCCTTGGTCGCCCGTTCTGCTGGCTTTGCGCATCCCTTCCAGCCCCCTACCGTTTTAAGCTACGATTTAGCGCAGCTGCTCATGTGGTATACCGTCACGGCGATGTTGGCAGAGGGTGCCTTTTCTGACTTGCGCCTACGTCCCCAGCAGATTGTGAGCCAACTGTTGGATACGCTCAATCGGGCTGCTCTCAACGGCTTGAGCCTGGATGAAGCCATTCAACGCCAAATCATCACCTGGACTGGAGAACCAGAACGGGTGCGCCACCTCCATGATGCCAAAACGGCCGTTCTCACCTTCCGTAAAACCTGCTTAGAAAACAGCTTGCTTGATTTGTCACTAGTCATAGAGGTCTTTGATACCCAATTGGTAAAGCATCCAGAATTCCATCGCTATTTTGAAGAACGATTCCGCCATTTGCTTATTGATCATGTCGAAGAACAAACACCTGCTGGCCAAAACTTTATTGCCAATCTGATGCGCTTTACGCAAACAACAGCCATCGTTTACGATGCTGGCGGCGGCTACAAACGCTTCATGGCAGCTGACCCACTAGGAGCCAACAAATTTCGTATGCAATGCGATTTCGCCTTTGATTTTGATAAGAATTTTGTCACCAGACCAGAATTAACGGCCGTTTCCAATCTCGTTGAAAATTATTTGATGCATACCACCGAACCAACGCTCGGGGCAGAAAAGGGCATACTCAAACTGATAAACGGCCGTTATCGACGAGAGATGGTGGCACAGTTGGTATCAACCTTGCATGAACTGGTTCACAAACAGGGAGTCGCCACAAACCAAATAGCCATCATTGCCCCCTATCTCGATGGCGCGATGCGCTACTTACTGGCGCAAGCACTTAAACAAGCCGAGCTTCCCCACTTCTTTCTCCGCCGCCGTTCCAGCCCACGAGAAGAACCACGAGTACGAGCCTGGCTCACCTGGCTAGCACTCGCCCATCCAGAATGGCAAATGGCACCCTCATGCTACGATGTAGCTGAAGCCTTCGCCTTGAGCATCCACGGGCTTGACCCGGCACGTGCCCAACTCATCGTAGAGCAGCTCTATGTCCCCGAGGAAATTCGCCTGCTGCCCATCAGCGAGCTAACTGAGCTGCACCGTGAACGAATTGGAGAGGAGTCTGTTAAATTAGTGGCAGAATTGAGAGCATGGTTAGATCAAGAAAACGGCCGTTCCCCCCTCGACACCTTCCTCTACAACCTGTTCAATGGTTTATTAAGCCAACCCCGCTTCCAACTTAAACCAGACCTGGCCGGCGCTGCTGTCTGTGATTGGTTAGTACAATCCGCCGCACGCTTACGCCAGGCCGCCCCCGCCATGGGCTTGCACACGCCAGCAGAAATAGGCACCGCCTTCATCGCTGGCATCAATCAGGGCTTAGTCACCGCCAATCCCCCCGACCTGGGTGATCCTCCCGCTCCAGACGGAATTCAAATCTCCACCATGTATGGCTATTTGCTAACGGGGAAATCAGTGCAAATACAGGTCTGGTTAGAAGCAGCAGACCACGGTTGGTGGGCAATACCTAAACAACCGTTAAGCAATGCATTTGTCCTGGCGCAAAGCCGTTTGTCAGACGAGCCGTGGACAGGCGAAGATGACTTTACCATGCGCAATCAACTACTCAGCCGCATCATTCGCGGCCTGACCAATCGATGCACAGACAGCATCATCCTCGCCAACAGCGACCTGGATCGTCGTGGGCTGCGTCAAGATGGCCCCCTGTGGCGTGCCCTCCAACCAGCACGGGCAAACTTCGCCGGGTCGTAAACACGCCAGTTACCACACAAAAGTGATAATCGACACCCAAATTAGTTCGTGGCAACCTTGCTCTTCTGCTCTTTCACCAAATCTCGCTTGAGAACCTTCCCCACCGTCGTCTTTGGCAATTCATCACGGAAAATGATAACACGTGGGTATTTGTACTTCGCTAATTGCGTCTTGCTCCACTCCTTGATCTCATCTGCTGTGATAGCATTCCCTGGCTGCTTGACAATCCAGGCAACAACAGTCTCGCCACGCTTGGGATCCGGCACGCCGGCAACGGCCGCTTCAAGAATAGCGGGATGGGTAACCAAAACCTCTTCAACCTCTCGCGGATAAATGTTATAGCCGCCAGCGATAATCATATCCTTCTTGCGATCCTCGATATAGAAATAGCCATCTTCATCCATGCGGGCAATATCACCCGTATAAAGCCAGCCATCACGCAGCGAGTTGGCCGTTTCTGTAGGCATATTCCAGTACCCCTTCATAACAGTCGGCCCTTTCAAAAGCAATTCACCGATTTCGCCAACAGGCATATCCTCTTCACCATTTATAGCATCAACGATCCGGCATTCCACCCCAGGCAGCGGCAAACCAATCGAACCCTCTCTGTTTTCCCCTTTAATAGGATTGCAATGGGTAGCAACAAATGTTTCCGTCATGCCATAGCCTTCAACGAGACTGCCGCCGGTTATCTTTTCAAACTGGCGCTTTGTTTCCATCATCAGAGGTGCAGAGCCCGAGATACAAGCCCGAATCGATGTCACATCGTATTTACCTGCGGCAACATCCGGGTTGTGGTTGATAGCGTTATACATTGCGGGCACACCAGGGAACAGGCTGGGTTTATGTTTGTCGATGGTGCTGAGTAAATCTTTTTGGTCACGGGGATCAGGGATGATGTAGAGAGTTCCTGCCACAGCCGCCGATAGAATCATAGCCGTAATCATGCCATAAGAGTGGAAGAATGGAATGGCACCCATAATGCCTTCTTTACCCTCTTCCCATTCCAACCATTCCTTGAGCATTTCAATATTAGCCGACAAATTCCCATGGATACCCACAGCCCCTTTAGCTAAACCAGTCGTACCGCCGGTGTATTGCAGCATAGCCATATCTTCATTGGTAACATTGACATGGGGGGGAGCCGCTTTTTTACCCATGGCAATGAAATCTTTAAATGCCATGTCACTGCCTTGAGGCTGAGCGTCATCGCCACCTTTCTTCTCTTTAAGGAGTGTGAAAAGCACGCTGAGAACTTTAGGGAAATAATCCTTGATGTTGGTGACAATGATTCGCTTAACTTGGGTGTTTCCCTTCTTCTGCACAGATTTGAGCAGCGGGTAATAGCGGCTCATCACAAAAACAGTTTCCGCCCCACAATCCGCCAGTTGATGCTCTAGCTCTCGTGCTGTGTAAAGCGGATTTGTGGCAATGACAATGCCACCTGCTTTCAATATGCCGAAATAGCTGAGCACAAATTGGGGGGTGTTTGCCATATAAATAACAGCCCGATCCCCTTTCTTGAAACCATTGGCTATAAGTGCTGCCGCCAAGGCATCCGTTTGTTCTTTATACTCACGGAATGTGATTTTTGTGCCTTTGAAAAATAACGCAACCTGATCGGGATGTTTCTTCACACTTTCATCGAGCATATCAATGATCGTTTTATCTTGCAGCGCAATACTCTTGGCAACGCCATCTTCATAATTCTTAAGCCAGGGCTTGTCAGCATATGTGATGCTCATGGGGTTCCTCTCCTTGTTTTGCTCAGGCAACCGCTTGCCTAAACTGACTCTTAGGAACGGAAATTGAATAACACGACGAGGTCGTTTCCTTACCGTTCCTTGAAACTGACGATGTAATTCCGTATTTTATTTCATCGTCAGCCCTTAACGTAAGCTGGAAAACTGGATTTATAGACCTAAACCCTGGGGTGACCGTGTAAAAATGAGTCCCCGTTTTTCATGGGTAAAGGTCACTTGAAGCGCATCCATCAATAAGCTATGGAATTGATGGATGCGCACTTACCTAACTATATAATCATTAAAAGACGAAACAAGCATTGCCGAAATGGACTGGTGGGGATCCGACTCAACTCGTTGGCGTGATGATTTTATTGAAAATAGGTGGAGCATTTACACCTGCCGCTAATATATCATACTTTTGGCTCAGAATGGAATTTCATATTGAAATTGGTTACTTAGCAGTTGGTTGAGTGTGCGCGTGGGCGTGGGGGCGCAAAAAGCGTACCTGGCGCTGCCTCCCCAAAGGTGATGCACATTCTGGAAAATCATTTCGTGTCCCGCTGTTTGTTCCCTTGTATACTTGTTGGAAGATGAACAAGATGTTGGGATGATTCAGAAACCACATTAAAGCGTGTCAGCTCTTGAAAGAATTGGGATTTTCCATTCTGCTCAGCATGACTTGCTTTATCAAATCAATCATGAGGAGTGGGTGATGGCTAAGGAATTGATTGTTGCTTTTCAAGGAGAACCAGGGGCATACTCAGAGCAGGCTGTGCATAAACAATTTGGGGTGGATACGCGGACACTGCCATGTCGCAGTTTCATGGAGATTTTTGAGGCGTTACACGATGGTTTAGCCACAAAGGGAATGCTGCCTGTTGAGAACTCTTTGGCTGGCACAGTCATCCCGGCTTATGATTTGCTAGTTGACCATGATCTTTCGGTGCAGGCGGAAGCGATTGTGCGTGTTGAACATTGTTTGATGGCACCGGCCGGCACTAAGTTGAGTGATATTCGACAAGCGAAGTCTCACCCGCAGGCGCTATCTCAATGTGAGCGCACATTGACCCGCTTGGGTATTGAGCCTGTCATTTATTATGATACTGCTGGGGCTGCACGTGATTTAGCAGCAAATCCAGAGTCAGGAACGGCCGCTGTTGCTAGTGAATTGGCGGCGCAAACCTATAATTTGGAAATCCTGGTGCGCAATTTGGAAGATTTGGATTTTAATTACACGCGCTTTTTTGTGCTGGGGCAAGAGGATCCCCCGCGCCAGGATCCGAGCAAAACTTCGATTGTGTTTACTACGCGCCATGTGCCTGGTGCGTTGTATGCGGTGATGGGGGAGTTGGCCAATCATAGGCTCAATATGACGAAGATTGAATCAAGACCGCGCCGAAATCGACCCTGGCATTACCTGTTTTATGTGGATTTTGAAGGTCATGAGGATGATTTGCATGTGCGGGAAGCGATGCTTGGTATTTTGAAGAAGGCATCGTTTTTGAAGGTGCTGGGCTCTTATCCAGCAGCAGATCAGGGGCAGTGGATTGTGGGGGGCGAGTAGGATTGACGATGAGATAAAATATGGAATTGCTGGATCTGCTTCAAGTGACCTGACCATTTGTAAAAAGGGAAATTATTTCTAGACGGTGACTATGGCTTGATTTTTCTTGGCAATGAGTTTACATAAGTTTGCATGGATTTTGACAACGATTTGTGTCAATCTAAGCAAATTTGTTACCCAAAATATCTGGTATCAACTTGGGCTATTTAAGGGTTATTGGTTCTAGATAGACGACGTCATTGGTTTTGCCGTTGCTTTCTTGCACTTGTAGGCGTGTGCCGTTTTCAGCAATATACAAGCCAACTTCGAGCAGATATTCTCCTGGTTCTGCTTCGTCTGGGAGTGTGATTTGGTAGGAATCGATGATGACTTCGTCGGGTAGCCAGCGGCTGGTGGGGTAGGTGTTTTGGCGAGGCATGGTATCTTGCTGCCAGGCGCAACAACTGCCATCGGGGTGAAGGGTGTGAACGAAGACGGTGTAATCTGTGGTGGGGGTTGTGTGGGCTTGCCAGATGAGGTCAAGTACGTGGCCATCAGCATTGGGCGAGAGATTGTAGCCGAGCAGCTCGATTTCGTTGCCCAAGGTGCTGTGAACGGCCGTTTCCATGTCTGGCACATCATAATTCCGTTCAGTTTGCGTCACCGTGATCCAGCCTAAATCTTTCTTGTAGATTGAGTTGTCACTGCTGTCAAAGAGCTGCAGTTGAACGCGATATTCGCCATCTTCAACATTGTCTGGAATAGGCAGGGAGAGGTGGTCAATGAGGAACTGAGGCGTTTCCCAACTTTCAAAGGGGTAGGTGTTGTGATTGGGCTGCGTTGTGCCTAGAATACGGCCAGTATTGTCCCGTTTGTACAGCTCTAGCCGCGTTTTGAGGCTCTTTTGTTGGGCGGTGGCCAGCCACCACAATGACACAGCCAATGTTTCGCCAGTTGACAACTCTGTGTGCCCCCATTGGTAGCCAAGCAGTTCCAGCCCTGGGCGGATGTCATCATGCAGAACGTGGGCTGGTTCGGGCAGTGGCTCAGGCGGCGTGCCGGGGTGGACGGAGGCGTTTTTGAGGAAGATGCTGTCACCTGCATAACGGCCGTTTTCATCCAACACCGGCAGCCTATTCCCCGTTTCTTCATTAAACAAGCCGACCCGCACCTGGTAAAAACCGGGCGGTGCCCCAACCGCCACAGGCAAATCAACCCGTTGAATCACCAACTCGCCCGGCTCCCACTGGGCTGTGGGATAGGCAAAAGCATTGACCTGGCTCCAGCGGGTGTCCCATTTATCTTCAAGATGGACAAAATGCGTGTACTCAACATCTGGTTGGCTCCCGATGCGCCAATACAACGTCACCGGCATGGTGTCGCCCGCTGCTGCTTCTGCCAGTTCATAGCCCACCAGTGCAGCGGCATAACCGAAATTTACAGACAACGGGTTGGGGGGAATGATTTCAGGGGGAGAATTGAGAGCGTAAGCGGTAAAGGAATCGTTTGCTTCAATCAGTTTAAAGTTTTCAGGCAGCGGCGTTGCCCAGTCAGGCACAGGGCTGGATTGCGGGAAAATATACAGCGCCGGGCCTGATTCGGGCAGGACAAGTGCCTTGCTTTCTGGCAGCCATTTCACGTCATGATAGGCGCTGCTCAAAAAGGCGATGGTGGGGGGTTGGTAGTATCGAGCAGCAACATAGACCGTCTGCCCAGACAAATCCTGATGGTTAAGAAACTCAGCAACGGCCGTTAAATCCCCATCTGTCTCGTAAAACAAGTTAGGCTCGTTGCGCCATTCCCGGAAATAAGTTTGTGCCGTGGAAAATGCCTCAACCAGCATCAACACGCCCGCCACGGCGAGAAACCCATGTGCCAACCGTTCTCGTCGGTGGTAACGCGTTGCCATCCCTGCCAACAACCTTTCTAAGCCTTGAGCCGGTAAGAAAAAGAGGAAAGGCATCATGCCCACGGCACGTAAATTGCTGGGCAAAATTTCATTCGTGGCCAGAGCTGTGGGCAAGATCATGATGATGGGAGTGAGCAGCAGCAAGATCAGGGCGGATCGTTCCCAGTCCGCCTTGACCCGTCTCCATGATACCAGCGTCACAACCCAGCCGCCGACCATCAAGGCGCCCAACAGCAAGCTAAACAACGGCCGTTCTGGCACATTAAAACGCACATACGGATCGCCGTGCAGGAAAAACATTTGCATAGAGTGCAAGAAACCTTGCCATGGCGTCATGCCTTCTGCCCTGGTGCCAACCTGACTAATGCGCACCCAAAAGGCATCGGGGTGGTTGACAAAGTAATAGAGTAGGGGGGAGAGAACAATGAAAGCGATAACGGCCGTTACCGCCAACTGGCTCCAGCGCAGTTGCCACTGCTTCCGGTTCAACAACAGCGGCAGCCATGCCCCAAACAGCAAAACGGGAAACAGCCGCGCCGCTAAATACGTGTAAGCTGTCAAGCCCAAGAACACGCCGCCAACCACCAGCCACCACCACTTTTCACGCCGAACACCTCGGAACAGAGCGGCAATCGTCAACGCTTGCAGCAGCGGCTGCGAAATGGCGCGGAATCCCAAACGGCTGAACAGCAAATGCCAAAAACTCATCGCCATCAGCATAGCCGCCAACAAAGCCACCTGCCGCGATAGACCCAGTTCTCGTCCCAACCTGTAAGTTGCCGCCACCGTCATCATGCCCACAAACGCTGCCGTCAACCTCAGGGCAAACACCGACTCACCCACAAGCCGCATTAAGCCGCCTGCCAGGTAAAAGAAAAGCACCTCTTTGCCCGTGTAGCTTTCGATAAAAATAGGTAGGCTGACGCCCCGACCAATCTCAGCCGAGAGAATGGCATTGGCCGCTTCGTCATAATGCAGCCCCGGTGGCAGCTCTGACAACATGTGGAAGCGCAGCGCTGCGGCAATAAGCAAGCAGGCCAGCATAAAAGCCAGGACATGATGGCGTGTGATCCGATCCATGCCATGAATTTTATCGTTGGTCTGTAGATGCGTCGAAATTAAAAAAGTATGTAGGCATAGATTAGATTTGGCATTAATTGGTATAATGTTTGAGAGCAAACAGGTGCAGCCTGAGCTGGTTGAAGGCAGAGCTGGGTTTTAACAAGCTCAGCTTTTGACAGGTTCAGCCTTCGTCTCACAGTATCGTTACGAATGTCTTTTGAAATGATTACTTATGTTAACAACCAAAAGCAAACATAGTGATCTCAATAAAGGGGTGTCACGATGAATAAAAAAATGCTTCTTATCAGTGTGTCTTTTATCCTGATTTTATTAGTGGGGATAACGGCCGTTGCTGTCATCATGTCTCAAAACTTAGCCACGTCACAATTAGATGAATCCAACGATCAACCTCTGGTGGATGACGCGGAAGCGTCACTAACAGAAGCAGATGTTGCGGCGCAGCAGCCCACAGGCGCTAGCCAAATATCTGGTGATGAGATTGAGCGGGCACAAAAAGATAAATCCAACGATCAATCTCTGGTGGATGACGCGGAAGTATCATCCACAGAAGCAGATGTTGTGGTGCAGCACACAGACGCCGACCAGATATCTGATGATGAGATTGAGAAGACACAAAAAGATGAACCCAACGATCAACCTCTGGTAGATAACGCAGGCGCGTCATTAACAGAAGCGGTTGTGGTGGGGCATCAGCACACAGACGCCAGCCAAATTCCTGATTATTGGATTGAGCAGGCACGAGAATATGTGGTTCATTATGCAAACACTTCACATGGTAGTCAGGTTTTGTCGGGCTTAACATGGTTAGCCAAACAGGATCCTCGTTACAAAATCGATATTGCCGCCGAGGGCACCGTCGTCGTGCCCTCAGATGTGACAGCTTTACGCATCTATAGCGGCAATAACTATCCTGATGATACCTACATCACACCAGAACTATACTGGAAAGACGACGATGGTTTGGCTCATACACGCAGCGTTGTGAATACAGGGGAGTTTGATTTCTCCACATGGACGTGGTGTGGGCAAATGGAATATTATCCCGATGTTGGGATTCAAGAGTATTTAGACAAGATGAAGCAATTAAATGAGCATTACCCAGACACGCAGTTCATCCTATTCACTGGACATACCATAGGCGATGAACCGGGCAGTGATTTGTGGCGTCATAATGACATGGTCAGACAATATGCTCAAGACAATAACATGATCCTCTTCGATTTTGCCGATATTGAAAGCTATGATCCTGCTGGAAACTTCTATTCAACAGCATCAGATGCTTGTGAATGGTGTGAGGATTGGTGCAGCCACAACCCGACTAATTTTGAATGCCAGGAATTGCCCTCTTGCGAACATACGCATGGTTTGCAATGCACGCTGAAAGGCCAGGCATTCTGGTGGCTGATGGCTCGGTTAGCTGGCTGGGACGGTACACCAGAGTCATAAAGACATGTGCTTTTGCTAAAATGATTTGGCTTAGTGACCGTCTAAAAATTACTCCTCGTTTTTCAGGAGGAAAGGTTACTTGAAACGCATCCATCAATATTCCATCACCTATTGATGGATGCGCCCACAGCCTGGTGTTATGGGGTTTTAGACGTGCCAGGATGCACCTCTTTGCGGTTCATCACAGTTGGCTAAGGTCACACCGGCGATTTCATTCTTCAGGAGCACAATACATGCTTGGTTTACTGGTTCTTATCATCATCAACGGCATCTTTTCCATGTCAGAAATTGCGGTTGTCTCGGCGCGTCGGGCACGCCTACAGCTTCGTGCTGCACAAGGGGACAAAGGTGTGCAGGCGGCGCTTAAACTGGCTGACCAGTCTGCAAATTTTCTGGCGACCATTCAAATTGGCATTACGTTGGTGGCAATTCTGATGGGGGCGTTTGGCAGCACCCAATTGGCTGCCCAGCTAGAACCTCTGTTAGCACAAATTCCTACGTTGGGGACTTATAGTCAAGCGCTTGCGGGGGGAACGGCCGTTATCATTGTCACTTATCTCTCACTGGTGCTGGGCGAATTAGTGCCCAAGCAAATCGGCCTCACTAGACCAGAATCGATTGCCAGCCGCATCGCCACCCCCATGATCTGGCTGGCTCGCCTGATGCGTCCCATTGTTGTTTTGCTGAGTGCCTCAACAAACCTGGTCGTGCGCCTTTTGCGCATTCGCCCTGCCGACGAACCAGCGATTTCTGAAGAAGAAATCCAGATGATGATAGAACAAGGCACAGAAATCGGGGTTGTGGATCCTATTGAAGAAGAAATTGTGGAGCAGTTGTTCCGCGTCGGCGATTTACATGTCAATGATTTGATGGTAGACCGGACCGACATCGTGTGGTTAGACGTGAATGATTCGCCAGATGTGATTCGTGCCAAAATTAGCAGCAGCATTCATTCTCGCTATCCCGTGGCAAATGGCGGTCTGGACAACATCATCGGCCTGGTATTTGTCAAAGATTTGTTGGTGCAAACACTCGGCAGCCACGTTCCAGACCTCGAGTTGCTAGTCAAACCAGCATTATTCATCCCCTCTGGTTTACCGGTGTATGAGGTGTTAGAGCATTTCAAAGAGGCGCAGGCACAGATCGCCTTTATCACGGATGAGCATGGCGGCGTAGCAGGGTTAGTGACCTTCATTGACTTGTTAGAATCCATTGTGGGTGATGTGCCTGAAATTGGGGATCCAGCTGATCCAACGGCCGTTCGCCGTGCTGATGGCTCTTGGTTGATTGATGGCAAACTGCCTGTTGAAGAGTTCAAGCAAATCTTTGATATCGAGCAACTGCCTGAAGAAGAAGAAAACTATTATCAGACCATTGGCGGGTTTGCCATGAGCTACCTGGGTCGTATTCCCCAGGCTGGCGATGTATTCACCTGGAACAGTCTAACCATTGAAGTGCTGGATATGGATTGGCGGCGGGTGGACAAGGTGTTGGTGACAAAGATTGACGATTCTAGCTTGACGCCTGACGAATGAAGATAAGCTTGCGCCCAACCACCATAGAGCCTTGACCGATACCTGTTGACCATGGAACGGCCGTTTCCTGCCCTGTTGTTAACGAATGATAAGTGTACTTGACATTGGTGCTTGTGTTAAGTATACTTATCATTATGACGCATGAACGCGTAGGCAATCGGGTTAGAGAACTCCGATTAAGTTTAGGGATGACCCAGGCACAGTTAGCTGATTTAGTTGGTGTGGCTCGTGTCTCCATTGTGGCGATTGAAAACGGCCGTTTCCTGCCCACAATCGAAACTGCCTTAAGCATTGGCGAAGCTTTGCAGGTACCACTTGAACAGATTTTTTGGTTAAAGGATGAGCACACATGAAAAAAGAATTTCTGCCCTATTACATTTCCAGAGCGATTTTAAGTGGTGCATTGGCCATAGTTATTTTTGGCATGAGTTGGCAGGCAATACCCCTGTCAATCTTTTTCTTTAGCTTGTTCTGGCTTTATCTTCACAGCGGTTGGTTCAAAATTGATTTAACCCATCCATTTTTTCCCCTGCGTCGTGACCAACGCGCTCAGCTTGTGCAGAGAAAAGCACTCATTGCGGCATTAGTTGTCGGGGTACTCACTTTTATTGGACAGACATTTTTGTCCGATTTACTCCCATTGCCCCTCTTGTCAGTAAATCTGGCGATTCCGTTGGCAATTGTAGTTTATTTTATAATGCAATTTGTATTATTAAGCCGGGCTTAACCTGCACTAAGGCCTGCCAACCAGCATAGGGCGTCATCCCTTACTCATCACCCTGCCACACAAACGGCCGTTCCCTCCTCCCTCCTCCCTCCTTCCACCCACTTCACACTTCACACTTCACAATTCACAATTCACAATTCCCCATTCACAATTCACAATTCACAATTCCCCATTCACAATTCCCCATTTCCCATTCACAATTCACAATTCCCCATTCACCATTCACAATTCACAATTCCCCATTTCCCATTCACCCCAGCCGCCAATATGGTAAAATCCCCCCATGTCAATCAAAAAACTCGTTCTAATCGACGGCCACGCCCTGGCCTACCGCATGTTCTTCGCCTTACCTTTGGAAGCATTCACCACCAAAGAAGGCGAACCCACCAACGCCACCTACGGCTTCACCCGCACCCTCCTGGACCTCATCCTCGCCGACAACCCGCCCGAATACCTCGCCGTCAGCTTCGACCTTGGCCGCACCTTCCGCGACGATCTCTTCGCAGAATACAAAGGTACCCGCGAAAAAATGCCCGACGAACTGCGCCTGCAAATCGAGCGCATCCGCGAAGTGGTGCAAGCCCTCAACATCCCCGTCCTTGAACTAGAAAACTACGAAGCCGACGACATTCTCGGCACCGTGGCTCAGCAAGCCAGGCTCCATGACGTGCCCGTTCACATCATCACCGGCGACCGCGACCTGCTCCAACTCGTCGATGACAACACCCGTGTCGAACTGCCCACCCGGGGCAGCCGCCCGCCAGAAATCTACGACAGCGACAGAGTCATTACCAAGGTTGGTGTGCGTCCCGACCAAATTGTGGACTACAAAGCCATGGTCGGCGATTCCAGTGACAACATTCCTGGTGTGAAAGGCGTAGGGTCGAAAACGGCCGTTAAGCTCCTCAGCGAATACCAAACCCTTGACGCCATCTACGACAACATCGAGAACATCAAAGGTGCCATGAGCAAAAAGTTAGCTGCTGGCAAAGAAAACGCCTACCTCAGCCAAAAACTAGCCCGCATCGTCCTTGACGTGCCCATCACCCTCGACATCGAAGCGTGCCACACACAAGACTTCGACGGCGCCCCCGTCCTCGACCTATTCCGCGCCCTCGAATTCCGCACCCTCACCAACATGCTCGTCGAGCATCTCGGCAGCGATCTCGACTACATCGCCGACAAAGCCGCCGAACCGCCCACCGAAACCATCATCGTGCAAACTCAAGCACAGTTAGACGAACTGGTCATAGCCCTCAACAATGCCGACATGATCAGCTTCGACCTGGAAACCACCAGCCTCAACAAAATGGAAGCCGACATCGTGGGCATCGGCCTCGCTGTCGAGCCGCCAACAGGCTACTACATCCCTCTTGGGCACCTCGCCGCCGAAGCGCAAGCCACCACCGGTCAGATGGGGTTGTTTGCAGCCGCCGTTCAACTGGCAGACGGTCAACTGCCGCCGCAAACCGTCCTGGACGCCATTCGCCCCGCCATGACCAATCCCGCCATCCCCAAAGTGGCCCACAACGCCAAATACGACTACATCATCTGCAAACGGCACGGCCTTGAAGTTTCGCCCATCACCTTCGACACAATGATCGCCGAATGGCTCACCGATCCTGCCACCAAACACAAAAGGCTCAAAGATCTCACCCGCCATCGTCTCGGCATCGAACAAACCGAAATCAGCACCCTCATCGGCAAAGGCAAAAAGCAAATCAGCTTTGCCGAAGTTCCGATTGAGCAGGCCGCGCCCTATGGCGCCGCAGATGCAGACGTCACCCTGCGCCTCGTGGCTCCGCTCCAGGCAGAAATCGAAGAAAAAGGGTTAGAAAAACTGCTCGATTTAGAAATGCCCCTCATCGCCGTCCTCTCAGACATGGAAATGGAAGGCATTGGCGTCGATGTAGACCTTCTGCACAAAATGTCAGAAGAGCTGAGCAAGCGTCTCAACGAGTTAGAAAAAGAGATTTACGTCATCGCTGAAGAAGTCTTCAATATCAACTCCACCCAACAACTTAGCGACGTACTGTTCAAGACAATTGGGCTGCCCACCTCAGGGCTCAAGAAAACTAAGAGCGGTCATTACTCAACTGCCGCCAGCGTGCTTGACGACCTCAAGAAATTCGACGACTCTGGCATCATCAACGTCATCCTGGAATACCGTGAACTAGGCAAGCTCAAAAGCACCTACGTTGATGCGCTGCCCACCATGGTCAATAAAGCAGATGGCCGCATTCATACCAGTTTCAACCAAACCGGGGCAATTACCGGACGGTTGGCAAGCAGCAATCCCAACTTGCAAAACATCCCCATTCGCAGCAAAGTGGGACAGCAGATTCGGCGCGGCTTTGTGGCGCGTCCTGGTCATAAATTCTTTGCCTGCGACTATTCCCAGGTAGAACTGCGTATTCTGGCGCATATCAGCCAGGATAAAGCACTGCTCAACGCTTTCCGTGAAGGACAAGACATTCATGCCACAACCGCCGCCGCCGTTTACGCCATTCCCTTGGCCGAAGTGACCTACAATCAGCGTCGTTTCGCCAAAGCAGTCAACTTTGGCCTCATCTACGGCATGGGCGCCTTCCGCCTGGCTCGTGATTCCGACCTGACCCTGGGCGAAGCAGAAGATTACATCAAAGGTTACTTTGAACGCTTCCCCGGCATCAACCACTACCTGGAAAAGACCCGGCAGACCGCCAGAGAGAAGGGTTACGTAGAAACCTTATTTGGCCGCCGTCGTTACTTCCCAGTGTTCAAAGGGCAAAGAGGGGGCAGCAATCGGCAAGCATGGCTTCGTGCTGAACGGGAAGCGGTTAACCATCCCATTCAAGGCACCGCCGCCGACATCATCAAAATTGCCATGTTGCGCTTGCATAAAGCCCTTGCCGCCGGCTACCAGGCGCGTATCCTGCTGCAAGTCCATGATGAACTGCTCCTGGAAGTGCCCGATGATGAATTGGACGTCATCAGGCCGCTTGTCATCGACATCATGTCCAATGCCTATAAGCTGGATGTTCCCCTCAAGGTTGATGCATCCATGGGCGCCAATTGGCTGGAACTGAAAGATTAACACCATTCAGCGAGGGCTCAACGGTCAGTCGAGATCACGCCGAAGTCTGGCTCAGGCTAGAGTTTCGACAAACGCAGCCCTCATTGATTCTATCTTTAATATTTACTCACTTATTTCCGTAGGAACGGAAATCAAATCATAGTGTTGTTTAAAATGTAACTATTTGAGAAGGAAGATATTTTCATGGCAGAAAAATTATTAACGAAGCAAGGTGAATACAATGATGATTTTCCAGGATTGGATGCGCTGCCCAAGCGCGGCAATCGTTGGACCCGGGCTTTTACGCTTGGGATCCTCTCTATTTTTGGGTGGCATATTGAAGGCATGCCGCCAAACGTGCCCAAAATGATTTTAATTGGTGCTCCCCATACTTCAAACTGGGATTTTATATTGGCGATGCTAACAAGTTCTTCTTTTCGTTTACGCATGAGCTGGATGGCAAAGCATACTTTTGTTGACGGTCCAGGCAAACGACTTTGGCATTGGTTGGGGGGCATCCCTGTTGACCGCCGCGCCCGTCATGGTGCTGTTGGCGCAATGGTTGAGACATATAACAATCATGAAAAATTAGTTGTGGCCATTACGCCAGAAGGGACACGCCATGGCGTAAAGCGTTGGAAGAGTGGGTTTTACCATATCGCCGTCGGGGCAAATATCCCGATTGTGCCTATTGTTTTTGATTATGGGAACAAAACGATGCGAGTTTTGGAGCCGTTTATGCCTACCGGAGACAAAGATGCTGATATTGCTTACTTGCAATCACTATACAAAGATATAAAAGGAAAGCATCCTTACTCTTGGTAGGTATAATGCCTCATGTGAAATTGTCTTGAAACGTGACACAATACCTCTGAATTGAATGAGTTTGATCCTCCTGGTATAGATTTTGACAACTACAAAACAACACAAGTTTTTCTTGCCTGGGCAAGTTTTCTTTAATGTGGTGCGCAGGCATGACATTTGACATTGGAAAACAAGAAGAGATTGGCATGGTAGAAATTGAGCAAAAGGAAGCCAAAAATATTGAGTTTGTGCCATCTGGTGGCATGACAGTGATTCCTGAAGTGGGCGATTTAGTTCCCCGCCGGGGTGGGAAATTGGCACGTGGATTTGCCAAATTCATGATGTCACTGTTTGGTTGGCAGGTTGAAGGTGTGGTGCCAAATGCTGAAAAATTTATGGTGATTGGGGCGCCCCACACGTCGTATTGGGATTGGTTTATTGTGATGGGCGCTGCTTATACTTTGGGGGCGCGTATTTCCTGGATGAGTAAACATTCTTTGTTTGAGGCACCTTGGGGCGGCTTGTTAAAATATTTGGGTGGTGTGCCTGTGGATCGGCGGCGGTCAACGGGCGTAGTTGCTTCAGTTGTGGAGCAGTTTAAAAAACATGACAAGTTGATTTTGTGTATTACGCCGGAGGGAACCCGGGCGAAGGTACGCAGTCAGTGGAAGAAGGGGTTTTATTACATAGCGCAAGGTGCTGATGTACCTGTTGTGGTGGCAGCGTTTGATTTTGGGAGAAAAGTGGTTCGTTTTGGACCAACGTTTAAGCCCTCGGGGAATGTTGAGGCAGATTTGCCGACCATCATGTCTTATTATGATGGGATAGCAGGACGCCATCCACAAAAAGAAGTGGAATAAAGGCAGCAAAGCAAGACGCGGTCTGAGCCCTCGCTCGTTTATTTTTGCAAGAATTTAAGTACAGCTTCAGGAGAGTCCTTTTTTAGGGCTGTTTGGGCTGTTCTTTGGGCTTGGCAGATGGTGAAGCTACGGATCTGCTTTTTGACGGCTGGGATGGCCGGGGCGCTCATGCTCAGTTCATCGACACCTAGACCCACAAGAACGGCCGTTGCTAAATCATTGCCTCCCAGTTCACCACAAACCCCCACCCAGATGTCTGCATGATGTGCGGCTTCAACTGTTTGTTTGATAAGCCGCAGCACAGCTGGTTGCAGGGCGTTGGCCAGATGTGCCACGTTGGCATTGCCCCGATCCGCCGCCATCGTGTATTGGGTGAGGTCATTGGTGCCGATGGAGAAAAAGTCAGCTTCTTTTGCCAGTTGATCGGCGATAGCGACAGCGGACGGCACTTCGATCATAATGCCCACTTCCATCTTCTTGTCGAAATCAACCTTTTCTGCCTTGAGTTCCTTTTGCACATCCTGCACCATTTTCTTGGCTGCTTTCAACTCTGCTGCCGTACTCACCATGGGGAACATGATTTTGACATTGCGTTGATAACCAGCTCGCAAAATGGCGCGAATTTGGGGTTTGAAGACCTCGGGATTGTCCAGGCAAAAACGAATACCGCGCCAGCCAAGGAAGGGGTTATCTTCTCGTCCTTGATCCAGGTAGGGCAACGGTTTGTCGCCGCCCACGTCCAGGGTGCGGATAATGATGGGCCTGTCTTGCAGCCTGTCAGCGGCCTGGCGATAGGCGGTGTATTGTTCTTCCTCAGACGGAGCCGTCTCTCGTTCCAAGAACAGGAACTCAGTGCGGAAGAGGCCAACGCCTTCAGCGCCATAGTCTAAAGCGGTGGAGATGTCGTTAGGGCTACCAATGTTAGCCACAACTTCAATATGACGATTGTCTTTGGTAACGGCCGTTTTCTTGGCCGATTCCTTCGCTTTTTGTTGTCCAGCCACCCAGTCAGCTTGCTTCTGGACGAGGTCTGCTAACTCGTCTGCTGTTGGTTCCACCCAAATGCGGCCCACCTCTCCGTTTAGGCCAATCTGTTGCCCATCTTTGAGCGCAGTTAACTGCTCACCCATGCCCACGATGGCAGGAATGCCCAAAGCGCGTGCCAAAATGGCAGAATGAGACGTAGCACCGCCTAATTCGACACAAATACCGAGGATAGTTTGTGGATTGAGCTTGGCTGTATCAGACGGTGTCAGATCCGCGGCAACCAAAATAGAAGGCGTTTTCAAATCTAAAGACGGCCGTTCAACCTTCAGCAGATGTGCCAAAACCCGCTGTCCCACATCGAGAACATCAGCGGCACGCGCTTGCATGTAGGCATCGTCGATGTGGCGATATTGCTCGGCAGTGGCCTTAATAGCCTTATCCCAGGCCGCTTCAGCATTGATGCTCTCTTCGTAGATGATCTGTTTGGCGGCGTCAAGTAAGTCAGGGTCAGCCAGGAACAAATCATGCGCTTCAAAGATGGCTGCTTCGGTAGCACCAATTTGCGCCACCGCCTGGGTATACAGAGTTTGGATCTCAGTGCGAGCCTCAGCAACGGCCGTTTCCAGTTTCTGCCACTGTTTCTGCTTGTTTTTAATCGAACGGGTCTTCACTTTAGGCAGACGAGGCCGATATTGAAACACAGGGCCAATGGCAATACCAGGTGAGGCGGGAATACCAGACCACTCTCCCACAACAGCGGGAACGGCCGTTTCCGCCGCCATCCCTTCGCCTTCATCTTCATCCAGGTCGCCAAAATTCTCAGCCGCCAATGCCTGAATGGCAGCTAACGCATCAGCTGCATCTAACCCCAGAGCCGTAATCACAATAGTATCATTTTGGCGCACCCCGAGCGTAGCCACTTGATTGATACTCTTCGCATTAGCCACCTTTTCGCCCAACCTGACCTGCATCTCTGCTGCAAACTGGCTGGCTGTGGCGACAAATCGCGCCGCAGGACGCGCATGAAGCCCCAATCGGTTAGGCACCACCACTTCCACTGTGTCCCCGCTGGTCAGGTCGATAGTTGCTGGCTGAGCAGCCACCGCCAACTCTGGGGCAATTTGCTCAATTTTGACAGCCAGTGCCGCTTGCGCTTCTGCCATCACTTGCTCAACTGAGCTGCCAATTGAGGCTTGCACCGCCGCAGCCATCGTGCCCTCAATTAACGGAGCCGGACAGAGGTATACATTTTCCTGGATTTCCGGCATGAGAAACTCAACGGCCGTTTCCGCACTCATCAAAGCGCTGCCCAAATCCATCAGCACCACCACGCCATCATCCGAATACACAGCTTCAATAGCCGCCATCACCTTCATCGGATCAGTACCAATAGGATGCTCTGGATCATCAATACCACCCGCCACCGCGATATTTACCTTACCCTGCACCATCTGTTCTGCTAATTCCTGCACGCCAGCAGCTAACGTAGCACTGTGTGACACAATGACTAGACTAACCATCGATTCCATCCTATTTATGATTGGCTTGAGCGAAAACTCAATGAGAATTTACCGCCTAACTAATTTATTAAAACCAAAAGCAAGCAAAAAGACGATCCAAATAGCAGCCGTAGAGCCTAATCCCCAAAGAACAGCAGGCCATAACCCTTCAGAGGGTTGCAATTGCCATGTCATAAACAAGCCAAAAGCAACACTGAGCAGCGCAATCAGCTTGATACCAGCCCGCTGCTCAATCCACGGCTCATCCATCGCCTTTTTAATTTCCGCATCCTGCGCAGCACTTTCTTGTTTTGTTTGCTTTTTCTTCCGCTTCTTCGATTTTTTCGCCATAAGCCTCTACTGAAAACTCATCAATATCCTAAAACCCTACTCATCCGCCAATTTCCGCTTTTCCAAATCATACAAACCATACGCCGCCGCCAAAATCTCAATCGGATGGCGGGAGGGCAGGCCAGTGCCATGCTCCAGTTGCCAGCGACACGTCTCCGAATCACAAGCGGAGATTTCAGCACCATCTTGCTCATGCACAAAATCAAACAATTCTTGACCCACATCCATAGCAATCTGGTACTTTTCCTTCTTGTAGCCATAAGTACCGGCAATACCACAGCAGCGGGCATGGCTTTCTCGAGCATCAATGCCAGGGATCAGCGTCAAAATTTCCAATGCTGGCTTGCCCACCCGATGAGCGCGATATTGACAAGGCGCGTGATACGGCAGCACCATTTGCATGTCCACAAAATCCGTTTTCAAATCACCAGCTTCATACAGTTGGCGCAGCCATTCAAAAATGTCCCAGGTAGCCATGGTAATCGCTTTGGCTTGTTCGTTATCCATGTTGAGCAGTTCTGGTGCTTCCTCCTTGAGCGTCAGGGTGCAGCTAGTACTGGTGCCGACAATATCCAGGCCAGCTTGGGCATAAACCAGAAGTTTGTCGATGTTGTGTTGATGGTATTGCTCTGCTGTGTTGAACTCCCCATTGCTCAACATGGGCAACCCACAACAGTTCTGCGGCGGCACCAGCACCTCGTAACCGTGATGTTCAAAGACAGCCACAGCTGCTTTGCCGATGAACGGTTCATAATACATCGTGGCGCAGCCATGATAATACACAACCTTTTTCTCCGACCGCAGCCGTTGGGGGGCTGTTTTCTTCAGCCAACTACCAAACGTGCCCTTGTTTGACCATCTGGGCAGGGGGGCATCTTTGGCAATGCCCACAACCATCTCGGCGAGGACACGGCTTGCAGGATTATGTAAACTGATATTGGCTAATGGCGGCGCAATACTGCCCAATTTGCCCAACGTTTCATTCCGACCAAGCAGCCAGTTTCGCAGCGGAATGCCTTTTTCTGCCACGATGTGGGCGCGGGCGCTGGCGTTCATCTCTGCAATTTTGACACCGCTGGGACATACCTCGTTACACACGCGGCAGCCAGAGCAGTAATCAACGGAGTGATCCGGGGTCTGAATCTGGTCAATTTCGCGGAAGCGTTGAGCCTGCGGACCTGAGTATTTCGGCCCGGCAAAGTTGTCTGTGACAGCTGCCACGGGGCAGTAGCTGGTGCAAACGTTACATTTGATACACTCATCGAGGGAAGAACCAACAGAGTGCCATGATTGAGTATGCATTGTTCTTCCTCCTATTGGCTTAGAGCCAGGGCAGCGGCTATTCCAGTGGAAACGGCCGTTCCCTCTAAGCTTCTTTCCTGAATGGGATCATACTGAGCCAGTATATTGCCTGCCGCCCACAAATTTTTATACACAGGCTTACCCTCACTGTCAATCGGTTGATAATCTTTGTTCACAGCGACACCACCGTTAAACACAGGATGGCCGCTCTGACTAAAAAAGCCAGCCTCAAACCAGTTGGCTCGATTCTGCGGTACGGTCAGCGGCAGGTCAAAAATCGTCTCCCACACCCGACCGTCAATATTGCTGTCAAATCCACCACCCAAGATACCGCCAGTGGCCAGTAAAAACTTGGGCGCATGTTGCCGCCAGGGGCGGGCGCCGGTGGCGCTTTCCACCCACGTAACTTTTCCTGGCGAGCCATTGGCAGCAATAGTTTGCGAATGGATGACCTCCACGCCCGCTTCGACGCGCACACCCATGCCGCGTGCATGTTCCCGCAGCGCCGTAAACAAACGCACGCCTGGTACACTTGGCGGCAAGGTGGGAATCTCAAAGACAGGTGAACTAGTCGCTTCTTCGAGTTCAGCCAGCAGCATCAGGTGATGAGTCATGCCTAAAATGGCAGGCAGACCGATACGTTCTCCTGGCTGCACAACTTTCTTGAGCGCCGCCGCCAGGGCAATCCGTTTTTCCTTCATGTCTAGCCCGCGTGCCAACTGCACCGTGTTCCGATCCCGTTGGTCGGTAATGAGAGACAGATCCAAGAAGGTAGCACGGGCGGCGTAACCTAGCTTGTTCAAGTTTTCGGCAATCAATTCGGGGAAAAAGTCTCGCATTCCCTTGAAGCCTACGATAACCATGGGCTCTGCACGGCTCAAATCACCAGCCAATTGGGCTTGTGGCGCCAAATAAGTTGGTCGTGCGGCACCAGCCGGGGAGGGCAGCAGCAAGTTGTCGCCCGGATTTGCGGCTCCGCCATACGGCATGCCAATCTCTTTGCTCAGGGCAACAAAGGTGGCTAACGCCTGGGAAACTTGCTCTGCACCCATCAGCGCATACGGGTGGGTGGGGTGTGTTTCAGTTAGAGATTGGATGGCTTCTAACGGCCGTTTTACCGCATCTTCATACATCTCAGGCAAATAGCCCAAAACATCAATCGTGCCTGCGCTCCAATGCATGGAACCCAATCCCTTCGCTGCCACACGCACGCTCAAACCAGCTCTGGCCGCCGTATAAGCGGCCATCATGCCACTCAGGCCAGCACCCATGACAATTAAATCAACCATGCTTGACCTCCTCATCTTCACTGGGAGTCATATCGAAATGGTAGAAATCTGTGACCGGACTAGCAAGCTCCTTGTCCGGCAGATGATCCACATTCATCAGACTCATGTAAATCAGCTCGTCCAACCGCTCCTGCTTCAACTGCCGTCCCCACAAAATAGGCATCACCCCTTTCCAGCGTTCCTGCAAAAAGTCTCTGAGCAGCAAATTGGGATTAAACGCATCACTTCTCTGCACCTCTGCGCTTCTCCGTTTCCCATTTTGCGTATCACTGACCAGATTGTGTGCCGGTGACTGCAAATAAGCCACATCCCAGGCAGCCGTGCTCCCAGCTTCGTCACTCATGTCTACATGCCACGTGCCAGCCTTGTCCATCTCATGCAAAATCGAGGTGGCTCGATAGGTGCAGAAACCACCCTGACACGGCCCTTTGCCCAAGCGCACATCCCGGCGTAAATCATCCAGCGTCAGCAATGGATTGCGTTGGGCAGCATTTTCAACCATCGTGCGTGTCACCAGTTCACACTCACACACCAGCGACCCTTGCAGTTTCTTTTCTTCCACATCGTGCAGCCGATGCCCAACCCAGTAATGCCCTTGTTCCACACCAGGCACTTGGGTAGTGGCGGTGATACATTCACGTTCTGTACCCAGTTGTTCACAAATTTTATCAACCGTAGCTTCAGCCATCAGCCGGAATGTGGTCCATTTGCCGCCTGTAATGGTGAGGAAGCCGGCCACGCCTTCTCGTTCTTTGTGATCCAATAAAGCCAACTTGCGGGTCACGTCCCGCCCTTTGCCGCTGTCGTAGGTGTCTTGGAATAACGGCCGTACGCCAGCCCAGGCACGCAGCACTCTGGCCTTGGCAAAACCAGGTACCATCTTGTCCCCTTCTGCCATCATCAAGCGCACTTCCCACGGCTCAATGCGCAATGGTTCAGGGTCAGGCACAGTCACAGAGGTCGTGCCGATGATGCAGACGGTGTGGCTAGGCACAATGATGTCGCCATCGGAGGGCATTTTGCAGCGATTGACGACAGTGTTGACCAGGCGGTGGTTCATGGCAACCATCGTGCCCTTGCTGGGCATAATCACGACTTCGATACCTGCCATGGCGGCCACCCTACCTGTCCAGGCTCCAGCAGCGTTGATCACCATGTCTGCATGGATTTCACTGTTTTCGCCGGTGACAACATTGCGTACGTGCGCCCCCGTCACCTGGCGCTCACCTTTTGAGCCCGTTACTATCAAATCCATGACTTCATGATAGGTGAGAATTTGAGCGCCAGCGTTGCGGGCAGCTTGTGATGTGGCGTGGGCAGTTAAAAAACCGTCAGCAGAGCCATCTGGCACTTCAAAAACGCGGCTGGTGCGTCGATTGAGCAGCGGTTCACGCCGCAATGCCTCAGCCACGGATATTTCTGTACAAGGAATGCCGACTGCATCGCAGCCAGCTTTAAATTTATCGGGGAATTCCCCTTCATCTTCAGGTAGTACCACAAAAAAACCACTGGTATCTTCGATACAGTGGGCGTGAGTGTGGCGCAATATCTGATTTTCAGCAATGCATTCTGCGGCACCATGCGGATCTTTGACAGCATAACGGCCGCCGCTGTGCAGCAAACCATGGAACCGTCCCGACGTGCCGTGTGTCAGATCTCGCCGTTCCACCAAGATGACTTTGAAGCCACGTAGAGCAGCATCCCACGCTACCCCAGTGCCCGTTGCCCCGCCCCCAATGACGAGAACTTCGGTTTCAAGTTTGTGCATCCTTCTCCTCCCAAAAAAATTGTCAATTGTGCCTGGTTAATGGCCAATTTTTAATGAGCAACTTCCCGGAAGTTCATGGGGAAGAGGGTCCTATTTAGTAAAACTTCCGGGAAGTTGTTGACCTTAATAAACAAACATTGACAATCAATAATTAACCACTGATCTTATTCTACCCAATCGAAGGTGCGGGTGACTGCTTTCTTCCACATGGCGTAGAGGTCAGTGCTGGCATTGCTGCCTTCGGTCGGCTGCCAGGTATGGTCAACGCCCCAGTTGGCGCGCATTTCGTCGGTGCTCTTCCAGAAGCCAACAGCGTAACCAGCAGCATAGGCGGCGCCGAGGGCGGTAGTTTCAGCTACCATCGGGCGCACCACTGGCACATCCAACACGTCAGATTGGAATTGCATGAGGGTGTTGTTGTAGACCATACCACCATCGACTTTGAGGGCGGTCAGTTCAACGCCTGAGTCTTGGTTCATGGCATCCAGCACTTCGCGGGTTTGGTAGGCGGTGGCTTCCAGGGCAGCGCGGGCGATGTGGCCTTTCTTGACATAACGAGTCAGGCCGACGATGGCGCCACGAGCATCTGAGCGCCAGTATGGGGCAAAGAGGCCAGAGAAGGCGGGGACGAAGTAGACGCCACCGTTGTCATCGACGCTCTTGGCATAGTCTTCAATGTGGGGTGAGAAGTCGAAGAAGTCGAGGTTGTCACGCAGCCATTGTACCAGGGAGCCGGTGATGGCGATGGAGCCTTCTAAGGCGTAGACAGCTGGTTCATCACCAAATTTGTAGCACAAGGTGGTGAGCAAACCGTTCTTGGAGGGCACAATCTTGGTGCCGGTGTTCATGATCATGAAGCAGCCGGTGCCGTAGGTGTTTTTGGCTTCGCCGGGGCTGAAGCACGCTTGACCGACGGTGGCCGCTTGTTGGTCGCCTAAGTCGCCAGATACGGGGATTCTGCCGCCGAAGGGGCCGTCTTCTTGGGTGTAGCCGTAAACTTGGGAGGATGGACGGATTTCTGGCAGCATAGATTGGGGAATGCCCATTGCTTCGCTGATGGAATTGGACCAATTTAGGGTTTCCAGGTTCATGAGCATGGTACGGCTGGCGTTGGTGACGTCGGTGACGTGGGCACCACCGTTGGGACCGCCGGTGAGGTTCCAGATGATCCAGGTATCCATGTTACCGAAGATGGCGTCGCCCTTTTCGGCTGCTTCGCGCAGACCTTCGACGTTTTCCAGCATCCACATGACTTTGGGGCCGGAGAAGTAGGTGGCTAAGGGGAGGCCTACTTTATCGCGGAAACGGTTTTGGCCGACGCCGCCTTCCAGACCTTTGATAATCTTATCGGTGCGGGTGTCTTGCCAGACGATGGCGTTGTAGTAGGGCTTACCGGTGTTTTTGTCCCAGACGAGGGTGGTTTCGCGTTGGTTGGTGATACCAATAGCGGCGATGTCTGCGGCGGTGACCCCTGCGTTTTTCATGGCGCCTTTGATAACATCTTGGGTGCGTTCCCAAATTTCCATGGCGTCATGCTCGACCCAACCTGGAGCGGGGAAGATTTGTTCATGTTCGAGTTGGTGAATGCCTACTGGCTCACCAGAGTGGTTAAATATCATGCAACGTGTGCTGGTTGTACCTTGATCTATTGCAGCAACAAATTCTTTTGCCATTTTTTTATCTCCTTAGGTTTGAAAACAGTACTCAGCGGGAGGTCAGTGGTATGAAGTCATTCCTGTTCACTGTTTACTTGTCTCCATTATGAACGTTAAAAAATCAACTGTTTATTGTATCCAGCAGGGCTTTTAATATGAAGTAGGATGATGTTGCGCCGGGGTCTTGGTGCCCGATGCTGCGTTCGCCAAGGTAGCTGGCTCGTCCTTTGCGTGCTTGGAGAGGTATGGTGTTTTCCATGCCTTGTTTAGCTGCGGAAACGGCCGTTTCTAACACCCCTAATGTCTCTTTGCCATCATCTATAGCGGCACGCATGGCTTCCAGTGCTGGTGCCCAGGCATCATACATTGTTTTGTCTTCCAACACTGGCCGACCACGCTGCACAATGCCTTCAACGCCACCTGTTAACATCTTGAACAGATCTTCGTCATCAAGCTCTTCTTTGGAGGCTGTTGCCATGCCACTCCGCATGAAAAAGGTGCCATACAAAGGCCCGCTGGCGCCACCGACAGAGGATATGAGTGTCATGCCTGTTGTTTTGAGAATGTTGCCAATATCTGTATCGGTGACGGTGGGTAGCTTTTCCAAGACTTTTGTGAAGCCGCGAGCCATGTTGATGCCATGATCTGCATCCCCAATGGCAGCATCTAACTCTGTCAGATAATCTTTGTTATCGATCATGACGTTGCCCGTCGTTTCGAGCCACTGCACAATTTGGTCTTTGGTTACCATCTTTTTTCCCTTGTCAGTGAACAGGGCTCGGCGACCGGTTGAGTGATGACCGATACCTGTTCACTGATGACTATTTACTATTACGCGCCCCAGCGCAAGCCTGGTGTCACGACGGGTGCATCCCAGTATTTCAGGATTTCTTCATCTGTTTTGACAAGGGTAATGGAGCAGCCTTGCATTTCCAGAGAGGTGATATACGGGCCAATCAGGTTACGTACGATTTTGACGCCTTTGGCTTCGCACACTTTTGTGAGTTTGCGATAGACAGCGTAGAGTTCAGAAACAGGGGTGCCACCCATACTGTTAACGAAGGCGATCACTTCGTCGCCTTTAGCAAAGGGGGCGTCGGTTAGTTCTTTCTCGACCCAGTTGCCATCATCGTTGTCCCATTCACGCACGGTGCGGGTGTAAGCTTCATCTTCTAAAATGGCGAGCGCCATCGCTTCGGTGATTTCGTCCGCGGTTTGCATGGGCAGTCGTTTCCGACCTGGTTCGCCGTGGATGCCGATGCCGAATTCGTAGTTTTCTTCTTCGAGATCAAAGGTGGGTTTGCCCGCAGCGGGAACGATGCAAGAGGTGAGGGCAATGCCAATGGAACGGCCGTTTTGGTTCACCTTCCGCGCTAAATCAGCACATTGATCCAGATTGTAGCCAGCTTCAGCTGCTGCTCCCACAATTTTCTCAATGATGACTGTGGTGCCCACACCCCGACGACCAGCTGTGTATAGACTATCTTTCACAGCAGCGTCGTCGTCAACGAGGATGCTTTGCACTTTGATGCCTTCAGCATGAGCCAGTTCAGCGGCCGTTTCAAAGTTTAGCACGTCACCAGTGTAGTTTTTCACGAGGAAGAGAACGCCAGCGCCACCATCAACAGCTTTGGCGCATTCATACATTTGATCGGGGGTGGGGGAGGTGAAAACTTCACCAGGGCAAGCGCCATCAAGCATACCGACGCCTACAAAACCACCGTGCATGGGCTCGTGGCCGCTGCCACCACCAGAAACAATTGCCACCTTGCCTTTGACTGGTGCATCAGCCCGGTAGACATATTTGGGATCGTAAACAACTTTAAGCATATCGGGGTGGGCTATTTCCATGCCTTCCAGTTGTTCTTTGACGACATCATCGATGCCATTGATTAACTTTTTCATTAGATGCTCCTTAACTTGAACCCCATAACCGGTTGGGGGCTGACCGAAACGTTACATTTCGGTCAGCTTCCGGTCAATATCAATAAATTATTATTAAGACTCTGGCAGGAATGGTGTAATAAACCAATCGTAGACGAAGATGCCGACAGCGCCAGCGATGGCAGGAATGATTACAGGAACGATGAGGGCGTAAGCTGTGTTGTCCCATAAGCCTTGTGTGCCGACGATGGTGCCGAAGATGCGGGG
>PDQY01000047.1 GCA_002746795.1 Chloroflexota bacterium
TTGCAAGTCTTGTCCCCAATCTATGTTGGAATCAACAGCAATACGCCACCCATTGTCAGGCCCCCCCGCTAACTGGTTGAAATAAGCTAGATAATGGGGATGCGACCACAGACTGATAAAAATCAGGAAAAGCGCAGACAAAGCCACAACAACGCGAGCAGCTTTGCCCATAAGAAAACCCGGTTTTGCAAGCTGCCCAAGACTGATAAACAAAAAGGGTAATCCCCCCAGCAGATAACGGTAGCCAATGTTGACACCACTAACCACAGCTCCCCCAAAAACGGCCGTTGTCAGCAGCCAGGGCCAAACCTTTTGCCAATCTAAAAATTGACGACGAACCAAGAACACAATCACGCCCATTCCTGATAAAACAAGGATAGGAATCGCCGTTTTGGCTAAAAAGACAACAGGGAAATAATACCACCAGCCCTGTCCCAATTCGCCCAGAAGATAACTGGCATGGCTCCCTAACTGGTGCTGACGCTGTAAAGTGAAATCTAAATAAATAGTCTCCCAACTAAACCGGTAGACCACCAGGAACACCAACCCGCCAATCATAAACCAGCCAATCATTTGCAAGAACATTCGGCTCAAAAACGGCCGTTTCCCCGGAGTTGTCCACCAACGATAAACAGCAATGATCCACACAGCTGGCACCATGAGGACACCAGAAAATTTAGCCGCAAACAACCCGCCAACAGCCAGACCCGTGGCTAGATAGAATCCCCATCGCCTTGAACCTGCTTGGTGCCAAAAGCGCCAAATAAGATAGGCTGAAACCGTGAGAAAAAAGGCCAACCCTACGTCCGTGGTAGCCAGATAACTGTGCGCTAAAATATTGGGATCAAACGTATAAAGCAACAAGGCAAACAATCCAGCCCAGGGCGTGCGAAACAGCTGACTTGACCAGCGAAAAATAAAAGCGCCAAGCAAAAGAGAGAGCCACATAATTGCCAAACGCCCCACCCAAATAATTTGCAAGCCATTCTCATTAACATCCCACATAAACGCCACACTTAATTTGAGCCAGTTGCTGACAAGTTCCAGAGAAGAAGGAAAGTCAGGCACAAATAAGAGACGCAAGGGGATGCCGATGATCGCATGGATCAGAGGTGGATTTTGAACCACCCCATACACGATCTGTTCCCGCCAATACAGCGCCCCTTGATACAAATGCAGCACTTCATCATAGGTAACAGATTTTTGGCTGGCGGCAGCTAACAATCTACCCAAAAATAAAAGCAGCAGAAAAAATGCCAGCCAATGTGGCAGTCGTTTACTGTGGCGTAGATAGGTGATTATTCTTGAATTCATTCGTTCGTGTGACCTGGTTGTAAGCATTCAACTCCACGCAAAAGCAGTTCAGGTAGCGACTGCATTTTTTTACTATTTTTTTACTACAGGAACACCTGGCGGCATATTTTGCATAACCCACCTCTCATGTGCAAGCTATTTTAGCATAAGATAACCGACAAGCATTTGCGCTTAAACTATGCCGCCAAAAACAAACTCATTCAAGAATTGCATAAAAAAACATCTTGACTTTAGCCGTTTGCCATGCTAGTATTTTGCGCAACTGAATACAAACAAACGTTGAATCGGAGTAGTAACCTACAAAGCGAGTCCAAGAGAGTTGGTTCGAGAGCTGAAAAACCAACGTCAGCGCAGTAGACGAATGGGCCGAGGAGTTGTTTAAGCGAAACCAGGAACAGTAGCTTAAACCGGAAATGCCACCGTTATCAGGGCAGGGTAGTTAAACAGTCAGGTCGTGAGAGAGTTCAGTAATCAATCAACCACCAGACTAAAAGACTACACCAAGTGAAGCTGGCTTCTAAATTCATGCGCTATCACAAGCGCGTTTTTCTTTTTAAAGAAGCTGCTTAAGCAGGGTGGCACCGCGGGATCAATTTTACGCTCTCGTCCCTAACTAAATGTTAGACGACGAGGGCGTTTTTTATTATCTAAAGATCAAAATTAGTGATGAAAGATGCGGAAGCAAACTCTCAATCTTTAATTTGATTTTCAATCAGCCAACATAGTGACCATCTAAAAATTAGTCCCCGTTTTTCAGGGGTAAAGGTCACCTGAAGTGCATCCATCAATTCCATAACTTATTTATGGATGCACACAAAGGAGCATACAAGAATGAGCAAACAATACAAATACACTTTAGATGAAAGCAAATTGCCCAAGGCTTGGTACAACATCAATGCTGATATGCCAGTGCCGCCAGAACCGGTGTTAAATCCACAAACATTGGAACCTATCACGCCAGAATTTTTGAACGTGCTGTTTCCCATGTCATTGATTCAGCAGGAAATGAGTCCCGAGCGTTGGATTGAAATCCCAGAACCCGTTCGTGAAATTTATAAGCTGTGGCGCCCCACCCCCCTATACCGGGCACACCGTTTGGAACTAGCTCTGGACACCCCGGCCCACATCTACTACAAATACGAAGGAGCCAGCCCCGTAGGCTCTCACAAGCCAAATACAGCTATCGCCCAAGCGTTCTTCAACAAAGAAGCTGGCACAAAAGCCTTAACCACAGAAACAGGAGCGGGTCAATGGGGGTCTGCACTCTCAATGGCATGTAATTTCTTTAACCTGGACTTGGAAGTATACATGGTGAAAGTATCTTACAATCAAAAACCATACCGTCGTTATGTGATGCAGACTTATGGCGCTGAGGTATATGCCAGCCCGACCAACCGCACTAATTACGGCCGTTCTGTACTTGAGCAAAACCCTGATTCACCCGGTTCACTCGGTATGGCCATTTCTGAGGCAGTAGAAGTGGCAGCAACTTCTGGCGGCACCAAGAAATACAGCCTTGGTTCTGTACTCAACCACGTAATCATGCACCAAACAGTCATTGGGCAAGAAGCACTGGAGCAGATGGAAATGGCGGGTGAGTATCCTGACGTGATCATTGGCTGCGCCGGTGGCGGCTCTAACTTTGCTGGTTTCGCCTTCCCCTTCTTGCACCGGAACTTCACCGATGGCAAGCAAACCAAAGTGGTTACCGTGGAACCAAGTTCTTGCCCCACCCTGACCCGTGGCAGCTACACCTTTGATTATGGTGATACAGCAGCAATGGCACCTGTGGTGAAGATGCACACCCTAGGGCACTCCTTCATTCCACCGAGTATTCACGCAGGAGGCTTACGTTATCATGGGATGTCACCATTGGTGAGTGCTTTGGTGGCTAATGGTGATGTCGAGGCACGATCCGTGGATCAATTGGCAACATTTGAAGCCGCAGTACAGTTTGCACGCTCTGAAGGCATCGTCCCTGCGCCTGAATCTGCTCATGCCATCCGAGCCGCGATGGATGAAGCCCTGGTTTGCAAAGAATCTGGCGATGAGAAGGTCATCGTTTTCAATCTCTCTGGGCATGGACACTTTGATATGTCCTCTTTTGCAGCTTACTTTGCTGGCGATCTAAAAGATTACGACTATCCACAAGACGCAATTGAGAAAGCCATGAATGAATTGCCAAACGTAAAGCTTTAGAAAAGTGCTTCGTCCTTGGTCGATAAATTGGAGAAACAGGATGACTAAAAAACGAGTTTTTAGCGGTATCCAGCCAACGGGAAACATCCACATTGGCAACTATCTGGGTGCTATTAAAAATTGGATAGCAAAACAAGAAGAAAAGACAAACTATTTTTGCATAGTCGATTTGCACAGTTTAACGGTGCCTCAAAATCCCGAAAATCTGCGTTTCCAAACACGGTTGATAGCAGCAATGCTGTTGGCGTGTGGTGTGGATCCAGAGAAATCAACCATTTTTATCCAAAGCCATGTGTCGGCTCACGCGGAGGGGTGTTGGCTGTTGAACTGTGTCACGCCGCTTGGTTGGCTGCAGCGGATGACCCAGTACAAAGATAAAGCAGCCAAACAAGAAAGCGTGCTGACAGGGCTGCTCGATTATCCAGTGTTGATGGCTGGCGACATCCTCTTCTATGATACTGATGAGGTGCCGGTGGGTGAAGACCAGAAACAGCATGTCGAACTCACACGAGACATTGCTCAACGCTTCAACAGTCTCTACGAAGAAGAGTTCTTCGTCATACCCAAGCCAGTGATCCCTGAGTTTGGGGCGCGGGTGATGGGGCTGGATGATCCCACCAGCAAGATGTCGAAGAGCCTGGCTGGCAAACGTGGGCATGCTGTCCGCCTGCTGGATGAACCACAGGAAATCATGCGCACGTTTAAGCGAGCGGTCACTGACTCTGGTCATGAGATTGAATTCTCGAATAAGCCAGAGAAAGCGGGCGTCAACAACCTGCTAGGCATCTACAAGGCCGTAACGGGTAAGAGCCAAGAGGATGTGCTGGCTGATTTTGCCCATGCGCGTGGCTATGGCGACTTAAAGGTCGGCGTGGCAGAAGTGGTGATCGAAATGCTGGCTCCCATTCAAGAAAAGTATTATAACTTGATGGCAGATCCAGCTGAACTGGATCGACTGCTGGCCATTGGTGCAGCGCAAGCAGATGCGGTGGCACAGCCTAAGGTTGATCAGATGAAGGAGATCCTGGGTCTGGTAATGCCTGGATAAATTTTGGAACCGCGAAGGACGTGAAGGACGCAAAGAAAAAACTGCGCGTTCTTTGCGCACTTTGCGGTAAATGAGGGTGTTTTATGAAGAAACGGCCGTTATTCCTCCTGATCCTATTCCCTATCTTAACGACTTTGGCTTGTGGGCTGCCTGGCATCGCTACCCCCACCCCGGAACCATCGCCCATCCCCACGATCACATTAGCACCAGATGGCAGGGCAGCAACGGCCGTTCCTACTGAGACGGTAACGGCCGTTATGCCTACAGAGACAGCAGCAGAAACAAAAGATCCCACGCCAACACCGGAAGCAACAACAAAAGTGACCGCAACAGCGACGGCAGCCACGGAAGGAACAGCCATCCCTGCGCCAATAACAGCTGGCGAAGTCTTTGGCCCAGGGATGCAAGATTCACAAAAACTAGCTGGTGGCGACAAACAAACGTATCTCATCGATGGGGTGAAGTTCATGCCGCGCTTTATTTTTGCCGAAACCAACGATGAGATGGACATTCTCCTGTCTGTGGCAGAGAATGAGGCAAATTTTGCCAGCCAGGGTGGCGCGGAGGTATTGGTATTCACGGCAGATGATAACGGCCGTTATGATTTAATCATCCAAAACATCAGCGAAACTGCAGGTGAATACACCATCTACCTCTTCGACGCGGCACAGCCCGTCCCCGGGGCTGTCCATCGCCCCAACATCACGGTTGCCGAAGGGCAATCAGTGCAAATTGAGGTAGAATCTAACGGTGGTCGCCCACTACTCATCTTTGTCGATCCGATTGACCAAAGCGATGTCAGTGTCACGGCCACCAATGATGGACAAGTAGTTGTTGATGCCAATTACAGTGGTCCCGGAGCCGCAGAAGCAGCCTTTGTTTTGCCCTTAGAAACCACACGCTACACCATAACCATCAAAGAGATCAACAACGCCCCGGCACAGATCAATGTGCTGTTGGTGCCTTTGACATAAAGATCAGTGCGCATCCATAAACAAGTTACGGCATTGATGGATGCGCTTCAAGTAACCTTTACCCTTGAAAAACGAGGTAACCCATTCAATGAAATCCCACGGCTTTACATTACTCCGCGAAGAACATATCGACGAACTCAACACCGATGCGCAAATTTGGCGGCACGAAAAAACAGGTGCCGAACTGCTTTCCCTATCCAACGACGATGAAAACAAAGTATTCACCGTCACATTTCGTACCCCACCCCATGATTCTACCGGTGTGCCACACATCATGGAACATTGCGTACTGGGCGGTTCTCAGAAATATCCTGTAAAAGAACCGTTCATCGAGCTAATCAAAGGCTCACTCTACACCTTTGTCAACGCCTTCACAGCCCCAGACCGCACCTATTATCCCGTCGCCAGCACCAACCTCAAAGATTTCTACAATCTTGTTGATGTATACCTGGATGCCATATTCTACCCGTTAATTACCCCCTTCCACCTCCAGCAAGAAGGTTGGCATTATGAACTCGAAGACATCAACCAGCCATTGGTGTATAAAGGCGTTGTCTTCAACGAAATGAAAGGGGCTTACTCTTCACCAGACAATGTGCTGTACCGTTACGGCCAACAAACCTTGTTCCCCGATACGCCCTACGGCGTCGATTCCGGTGGTGATCCCGAAGTCATTCCCGACCTCACTTACGAACAATTCAAAGCGTTCCACGATACCTACTACCATCCCTCGAACTCTCGCATTTTCTTCTACGGTGATGATGATGTCGAAGAACGGTTGCGGATCATGGATGCTTATTTGAGCCAATTTGAGATGTTGGATATCGATTCGCAAGTGGCATTACAAGAGCCATTTTCCGAGCCACGTCATATGACCTTCCCCTACAGTGTTGAAGAAGGCGACGATTCCGCCAAAAAAGCAATGATCGATATTAGCTGGGGGCTGCCAGAAGCAACTGATCCAGAATTAGTGTGGGGGTTAAGCATTTTGTCCCATGCAATTGTAGGCACGCAAGCCTCCCCACTGCGCAAGGCGTTGATTGACTCCGGCTTGGGCGAAGACCTGACCAGCAGCGGCTTTTCTACGTCTCTACGTCAGATGACTTTCAGCGTCGGGATGAAGGGGATTCTCGAAGAAAATGCTGAAAAAGTGGAAACCCTGGTTTACGATACGCTGCGCCAACTGGCTGCAGAAGGCTTAGAACCAGACATGATTGAAGCAGCTGTGAACAGCATCGAGTTCAGCCTGCGCGAGAACAACACCGGCTCCTTCCCACGAGGATTGGGGCTGTTAATGCGCACGATGAATACCTGGAATTATGGTCGTGATCCGTTGATTCCGTTGAGATATGAAGCACCATTAACGGCCGTTAAAGCCCAAATCGCCAACAATCCCACCTACTTCCAAGACCTCATCAAAACATACCTGCTGGACAACACCCATCGGGTCACGCTGCTGCTAGTACCAGACGCCACCCTCAACCAGCGCAAAGAAGCAGCAGAAAAAGAAAAACTGGCTGCCATCAAAGCAGGGATGAGCGAAGCAGAACTAGAAGCGATCATCGCCAACACCATTGAGCTGAAAAAACAGCAAGAAACACCAGACACGCCCGAAGCCCTGGCGACGATTCCCAGGCTCACCCTGGCTGATCTGGACGAAGCAAGCAAAACCATCCCCAGCATCCAGAGTGAAGCACATGGCAGCACCATCCTCTTCCATGATCTGTTCACCAACGGCATCATCTACCTGGAAGTGGGCTTCAATTTGAAACAGATTCCAACCGACCTCCTGCCTTATGTCAAGCATTTTGGGCGGTCACTGCTGAAAATGGGCACAGAAGCCGAAGATTTTGTGAAACTCTCCCAACGCATTGGCCGCAAGACAGGTGGCATCCATCCTTCTTACTTCACATCGACCAAAGCGACAAGCAACGATAGCACCGCCTGGATGTTCTTGCACGGCAAGGCCTCAGTGGATCAGAGCCAGGAACTGCTAGACATCATCCGTGATATGCTGCTGACGGTCAAGTTGGATAACCAGGATCGCTTCCGCCAGATTGTGTTAGAAGCGAAAGCACGTCAAGAGGCAGGGTTGATTCCGGGCGGACATCAGGTGGTAAACGGCCGTTTATGTGCAAAATTCACCGAAGCCGATTGGGTCAACGAGCAGATGGGCGGCATCACCCAGCTGCTCTTCCTCCGTCAACTAAGCGAAGATGTAGAAAACGATTGGCCGAGCGTCCTGGCAAAATTAGAAGCCGTGCGTCAACATTTGCTCAACCGCAATGCCATGATCTGCAACGTCACCCTTGACGAGAAAAACTGGACGCAGTTCCAGCCCAAACTGCAAGATTTCATCAGCACCATGCCGACCAGCAACGTGGTTTTAGCCGATTGGTCGCCCGTGCTAACACGCACCCATGAAGGCCTGACTATCCCGGCGCAAGTCAACTACGTAGGCAAAGGAGCCAATCTCTACGACTTGGGTTACAAACTGCACGGTTCCAACGTCGTCATTCGCAAATTCCTGGGGACAACCTACCTCTGGGAAAAAGTGCGGGTGCAAGGGGGTGCCTACGGCGGCTTCTGCAGCTTCGACCGGGATTCCGGCGTGTTCAACTACCTGTCCTACCGCGATCCAAACTTGGAAAAAACAGTGGATAACTACGATGGCACAGCCGATTTCCTGCGCCATCTCGATTTGCACGAAGCGGAACTAACCAAATCAATTATCGGCGCTATCGGTGGTCTTGATGCCTATAAACTGCCAGACGCCAAAGGCTTCACCGCCCTCTCCCACCACCTCATCGGTCTGACTGACGAAGCACGGCAGCAATACCGCAACGAGGTACTGTCTACCACGGCTGCTGATTTCAAAGCGTTTGCTGAGGTGTTAGCACAAGTCAATGAGAACGGCGTGATCGTTATTCTCGGTTCCGCCGATGCCATCAACGCCGCCAATGGTGAGGGCTGGATGGCAGTGTCACGAGTGATGTGATCATTTAACAAACGACCAGGGACGCATGACGAACGTTTTGGGCGTTGGTCATTCGTCGCGCGTCCAAAACGAGGTTTTCAACAAGGAAGACATGCGTTTTCTGGATATGACCAGAGGGATTGTCCAGGTCTCGGCAATTCCCAAGCAAAAATCATATGAGTGTAACGAATATTGCTAAACGGCGCGGCACAATTCTTGACGAGATTATGGCGTTTCATCGGGAGAACTTGCCAAAGATTAAACGAGAGGTGCCGTTGGCAAATGTACGGGCGCTGGCGCAAACGGCCGTTCCCCCTCTGGATTTTTATGCCGCCCTCAAAGCCCCGGGCGTGTCCTTGATTGGCGAATGCAAGAAAGCCTCGCCAGCTAAGGGAGTGATGGTGCCAAACTATGATCCCGTTCAGCTGGCAACGGCGTATGTGAAGGCAGGGGCATGCGCGATTGCGGTGTTGACTGATAGGCGGCACTTTCAAGGTTCCCTGTCTGATTTACGCGATGTGAAGGAAGCTGTGGGCCGTAAGGCGCCAATCTTGCGCCAAGATTTTATCTTTGACCCGTATCAAGTTTACGAGGCGCGAGCCGCTGGGGCAGATGCCATCTTGCTGATTGCCGCCATTCTCAGCGACAAAGATGCAGCGGAATTGTTGGCGTTAACGCACAGGCTGGGCATGAATGCCCTGGTGGAAGTGCATACGGAAGCAGAGTTAGCTCGGATGCTGGCGATGGAACCGCGCCTTATTGGTATCAACAACCGCAATTGGCAGACGTTCCAGGTTGATTTGGAGAACACGGCTCGGTTGCGCCAGATGATTCCCGATGATGTGGTGGTGGTGGGCGAAGGTGGGATGAAAACGGCCGTTGACGTGCAGCAAATGCTCAAAATAGGCGTTGATGCTATATTGGTTGGTGAAACCTTAGTCAAAAGCAAAGACCCCTGCCAAACAGCAAAAAGCTTTGTCAAAGCAGGGAAAAGTTCGTAATCATTATACGCACGACAAACCTAAGGAGCTTGTAGTACGCGCTTTAGCGCGTAAAAAAAATAGCGCACTGAAGTGCACACGACGAACCTAAGGAGCTTGTAGTACGCGCTTTAGCGCGTAAAAAAAATAGCGCACTGAAGTGCGCACGACAAACCTAAGGAGCTTGTAGTACGTGCTTTAGCGCGTAAAAAAATGGCGCACTGAAGTGCGCACGACAAACTTTGATGTGCTTTAGCGCGTAAAAATAGCGCCCTGAAGTGCACACGACGAACCTTGATGCGCTTTAGCGCGTAAAAATGGCGCACTGAAGTGCGCACTACGAACTTTGATGCGCTTTAGCGCGTAAAAAAAATAGCGCACTGAAGTGCGCACGACGAACTTTGATGCGCTTTAGCGCGTAAAAAAATGGCGCACTGAAGTGCGCACTACAAACTTTGATGTGCTTTAGCGCGTAAAAAACAGCGCACTGAAGTGCACACTACGAACCTTGATGCGCTTTAGCGCGTAAAAATGGCGCGAGGGCGTCCGGTTTCTTTTGTTAATCTCGAACAGCGATGATTATCATAGCCAAAGCCATGACGACAAACCTAATGGATGAACAACACGCAGCACAACTCAGTAAATCTCTGTCAGAAAATGGCTATCGCATAACGGCCGCACGGAAAGCGATTTTAGAGGCCTTTGTGGCTTGTCATGGGCATATCACGGCAGATGATTTAGTAGACAGGGTGCATGAAAATGCGCCAAAGGTAGGACGCATGACTGTCTACCGCACGCTAGACATCATGTGCCAGCTCAACTTAATTCATCCGGTTTATCAAGGCACGGGTGCCGCCCACTTTGTCTTGCTCCATAACGGCCATCATCACCACCTCATCTGCTCTCACTGCGGCAAAGTGATCGAGTTTGATGAGTGCGTGGTAGCAGAATTGGAAACGGCCGTTTCTCAAAAATTTGGTTTCACAGTGCAAGGCCACCTCGTCGAATTCTATGGTCTGTGCGCCGATTGCTCAGACTAAGATGGTATCGTGCGCCCACGGGCAGGCACCCCAGTTTTCACCATGACGACAGTGGCAAAACAAAAACGGGACACAACTCACAAATCAAGTGCGTCCCGTTTCAATTTCACTGTCAACCGGTCACGACTGCCCGGTTGCTGCTTGCTATTTTACCCAGTTACAGGCAAAGCGTTAACATCAATAGTGGTGTAGAGATAGTTCGGATTGACCCAACCTTGCTGTCCACCTGGCAAGACCACTCGCACCCAACCCGTTTCCGCGTTGCGACCAATCAAGTTCATCTCTGTGCCTAGATTGACAACCGTCACAGATGGGTAATCTAAACTGGGGCCAGAGCGGACGTGAAGCGCACCGGTGGTCACCACAGCATTGTAAGCCATCGGTTGTGCAGGTGCAGCTGTCGCTCCATCAACGACGGCTGGCAAGTTGCTCACGGGCACATTCATTTGCACATGGGAAGCGTTAACCCACCCCTCTGTGCCATTGGTAAAACGAACTTTGACCCAACTGCCATCAGCATTGCGCCCAATCAGGGTCATGGCTGCGCCTTGATAAGCCACAGCAACTTGCCCATGTGACACACCCGGGCCAGACCGCACATTCAAAGCACCTGTGACCACAACGGCCGTTGCTACCCCCGTACCAGTCGAACCATCCACAATGGGCAAGCTAGATACAGGAACGCTTGTCGTGAGATAAGCGGCGTTTACCCAGCCTTCTATACCATTGCCCATACGAACCTTCACCCAAGTGCCGTCATGGTTACGTCCCACCAATGTGAACGTTGTGCCATAAGACACCGTGGTAAGGGCTGAATATGAAGGCCCTGGACCAGAACGGACATTCAAATTCCCTGCACCCACAATAGCCGTAGGCGCACCGGGAACAACCGCATCATCCCACATCACGGGCAAATTACTGACCGGATAATTTGTGGTGATGTACTTGGCATTCACCCATCCCTCTTGACCATCAAAGAGACGAACTTTCAACCAGGTGGAGAGGGTATTCCGTCCTAGTAATTGCACGGTATGGTTTTGAAAAACAGAAGCCGCAATGCTGTGTTCGATACCTGGACCAGAACGTACATTTAATTGTCCAGTATTGACAACACCAACCGCAGTTCCCGCTGGTACGGTCACTGGAGCATTCGTAACAGCCAAAGTATTGACAGGCACGGTGGTATCCAAAGCACCAGCATTCACCCATCCTTGTGTGCCGTCAACCATCTCGATTTTTACCCAGGCATTGTCACCTGTACGGCCGAGCAAATCAAAGGTGTACCCCTGATAAGCAATGGTGATGATGGCATGACCGTAGCTGGGGCCGGAGCGCACATTGACTGCCCCTGTATTCACCATCCCGAGTGCTGGCGTTGGTGCTTGCCCTGAAGGGGACGTGACACCGCCAACAACAGGCAGATTTTGCAGGGGGAGATTCATGGTCATGTAGGTTGAGTTTACCCATCCCATTTGCCCGTCAGGCGTATGCACATAAACCCAGGTGTTGTAGCCGCTACGGCCATAAACACTAAGCGATTGCCCTAAGAAAGTTGAAGTCACAACAGAATACTCGATGCCGGGACCGGATCGAACATTTAACTGACCAGTTGCCACCACCCCAGTGGCTACCTGATTTTGAGCAAGAACAGATTGCGTGGTAGTAATGGAGAAGATGGCCAATAAAACAAACAGGCTCACAATGAGCCAACGGCGAGAAATTTGAAGCTTGTTCATATAACACCCTCCTGAGAGTACACTCTCAAGGTAACAAGATTACATAACAAAGTTACATAAGAGTATAGTGCAACTTAGGGGAAAAGTGCAAGTTTTTCGCATATTTCACCTGAATTTCATACAAAAAGTTAAGCTGGGTTCGGTTCTTCGTAAATCGCACCTGCAAAAGGTATAATTTAGGATGGATAGAAAAATGTTTAGGGATGGATAATTATGGCTGAAGACCAAACTTTACGTGTTTTGATAGGAAAACCTGGATTAGATGGTCATGATCGTGGGGCAAAAGTGGTCGCACGCGCTTTACGGGATGCTGGTATGGAAGTGATTTATACTGGTTTACGTCAAACGCCGGAGATGATCGTTGAGGCTGCCTTGCAAGAGGATGTCGATGCCATTGGTCTGAGTATTTTATCTGGTGCCCATCTTCCTTTAACGGAAAGAGTGATGGCACTTCTAAAGGAAGAAGAGATGCTTGATGTTCCTATCTTTTTAGGCGGAATCATCCCTGAAGAAGATATTCCAAAATTAAACGCATTGGGCGTCACGGCCGTTTTTGGGCCAGGTTCTAGCATTGATGAGATTGCTCAAATGGTACGGGAGTCTGTGATCCGTGAGTGATCTAATTACAGGGGTGCTAAACGGCCGTTATCGAGCCATCGCCCGGTTAATTACCCAGGTAGAAAACAGCGAAGCAGCCGCAGAAACGGCCGTTATCCAACTGCATGCTTACACAGGCCATGCCCATGTGATCGGCATCACCGGTCCTCCTGGCTCTGGCAAAAGCACCCTGGTCAACGCCCTGGCAAAGGTGCTGCGAAAACAAGAAAAACGGGTCGGCATCATTGCCATCGATCCTAGCAGCCCATTTACAGGGGGAGCCATTTTAGGCGACCGGGTGCGCATGCATGATTTAGCTGGTGATCGCGGCATCTTCATTCGCAGCCTTGCCTCCCGGGGCAATTTAGGCGGCCTATCTCAAGCAACAACGGCCGTTATCAAAGTGTTAGACGCCGCTGGTTTCGACATCATTCTGGTGGAAACGGTAGGTGCCGGTCAATCTGAAGTTGACATTGCCGCAACCGCACACACCACCCTCGTCATTGAAGCTCCCGGCATGGGGGATGACATCCAATCCTTCAAAGCAGGCATCTTAGAAATTGCTGATATCCTCGTGGTCAACAAAGCTGACCGCCCCAGTGCCGCCCGCACCGTCAAATCCTTAGAAATGATGCTGCACCTGGGAGACAGACATGCCACACGCCATCATGGCCACTATCTCAGAGACACAGCGCCACCAGAGGTACCCCAGCATGGCTGGCACGTGCCCGTGCAACAAACAGTCGCCACCGAAGGCACCGGTATCACCGAATTAGTAGAGGCCATTGACACGCATCACCAATTCATGAAGGCACATAACGAATGGCATGTCAGGGAAAGGGAACGCTGTCGGCGAGAGATGGAAGAGATTTTGCAAGCGCGTTTATGGCAACGGGTACGGGTCTCGGTTGCCGCCTTAGAACGTGAACAATTAATAACGGCCGTTGCCCGACGAGACCTTGATCCATACACGGCCATCAATCAATTAATAAAACAAATGGAGAAACAGGAAGAGCACATATGAACACACCAATAACGGCCGTGGGCAACATCAAACTATTTGCAGGATCCAGTTGCCCAGACCTGGCACAACGCATTTCTGAATATATCAACATTCCCCTCAGCCCCTGGGAAATCATCAAATTTCCCAATGAAAACCTGCTCGTTCGCCTACAAGGCAGCGTCCGTGGCCAGGATGTCTACATCATTCAAAGCCACAGCAGACCCGTTCACCAAAACATCATGGAAATGCTCATCGCCGTTGATTGCATGAAGCGGGACTCCGTGGGCCGAGTCACCGTTGTGATACCCTATTTGGCTTACTCCCAAAGCGACAAAAAAATCGAACCCCGCGTCCCCATCACTTCCCGCCTTCTTGCCGATATGATCGAAGTGGCAGGTGCGGATCGTTGGATGACAATCGACTTACATGCCGGGCAAATCCAGGGATTCTATAAAATCCCAGGCGACTCATTAACAGCCATGTACATTTTGATCGATTACATTCGTGAGAAAAACCTAGATGCAGTTGTGGTGACACCAGATCTGGGATTCGCCAAAAAAGGGCGAAACTTTGCCTCCTCATTAGATCTTCCTCTCGCCTTCGTTGAAAAACGTCGGTTAGGCAACACCAGAGGCCGGGAAGCCTTGTCCCTCATTGGGTCTGTTCAAGGCAAAGATGTCATCATAGTTGATGACCTGGTAGACACCGCTGGTTCCATTGAAGAAGCCATCCATCTCGTGAAAGCCCAAGGGGCAAAAGATGTCTACATCACCTTTTCCCATCCCGTTCTTTCCGACCCGGCCACAGAACGACTGGCCAATCTGCCTATCAAAGAAATCATTACAACAGATACCATTCCTATTCCAGAAGAAAAACGGTTACCCAATATGACAATCTTAACCGTCGCCAACTTGTTAGGGGAAGTCATTCTACGCTCTCACGAAGGCCGCAGCGTCGGGGAACTATTTAACGAATAATTGGGGTCTAATACAAAACTTAGACAATCATGGTACAGTAGGTCGCTGTTCCTTAAAGTGAGTAGGAACTTGCTCGGATAACCCAAGTATTCAACAGCAAATATGCTTAGTGACCATCTAAGAATTAGTCCCCGTTTTTCAGGGGTAAAAGGTCACTTGAAGCGCATCCATCAATTCCGTAACTTATTTTATGGATACGCACTTAAGCTAAAAAAGTGATAGATTATGTTTAAAAAACTCGTTTCAAAAATTGTTGGTGATTCCAACCAAAAGCTCATCACAAGCCTTCGCCCTACGGTGAATGAAGTTGCAGCTTTGGAACCACAAATGCAAGCTTTATCAGATGACGATTTACGTACCAAAACAATAAAATTGCGCGAACGTCATGAAAGTGGTGAACCCCTAAATGATTTATTGCCAGAAGCATACGCCTTAGTGCGCGAGGCATCTGTCCGCACCACGGGCTTGCGCCATTATGACGTGCAAATCATGGGTGGTATTCTGCTTCATAAGGGTGAAGTCGTAGAGATGCGTACCGGTGAAGGCAAAACCCTGGTTGCCACCCTTCCTCTCTTCCTCAATGCTCTGTCTGGCAACGGCGTGCATCTCGTTACCGTGAATGAATATCTGGCACGTCGTGATGGTGGCTGGATGGGCAACATCTTCCACTTCCTTGGTTTAAGCACAGCTTGCATTGGTCCTCAACAATTCTCCGCTTTATACGACCCGGATTATGTCAACCCAGGCGCCGAACTAGAAGATGAGCGCCTCGTCCATTGGCGGCCATGTACCCGCCAACAAGCCTACAAAGCAGATATTACCTATGGTATCAGCAGTGAGTTTGGCTTCGACTACCTGCGCGACAACATGGCAACCAATAAAGATCGGCTCGTCCAAGGCGATTTGCACTTTGCCATCATTGATGAGGTTGACAATGTTCTCATTGATGAAGCACGAACTCCCCTGATTATTTCTGGTCCCGCCTCTAAATCAGGCAAAGAATACGTCAGATTTGCAGACTATGTACGCCGCCTTAAGAAAAACACCAACGAAGAAGATGAAGAACCCAATGGCGACTATGATCTTGACGAAAAGAGCCGCAGTATCAGCCTGACAGAACCTGGCATTTCAAAAGTAGAAAGCCGGATTCCTGAAATTGACCAAGATGCCGGGGACAGCCTTTACGATCCGCAGTTTTATCAATTGACCTACTACCTCGATAATGCCTTACGTGCCGAATATCTCTTTAAACGAGATGTGAATTACGTCGTTCAAAATGGCGAAGTCATCATTGTCGATGATTTCACAGGGCGTCTCATGCCAGGTCGCCGCTACTCTGACGGTTTACACGAAGCGATTGAAGCAAAAGAAGGGGTCAACGTCAAAAAGGAAACGATCACTGTCGCCACAATCACGTTGCAAAACTACTTCCGCCTATACCAAAAATTGGCGGGGATGACTGGTACAGCCCTGACTGACGCTGAAGAATTCGACAAGATTTATGAGCTAGATGTGGCTCCCCTGCCCACAAATGTTAGCGACATTGTCGCAAGCGGTCGTCGGGGATTGGTGGAACAGAAAGAAAAGGTAGAAGGCACGGAAGCCATCTCTTACGTCGATCCGAAAACAAAGGAACCCATTTACTTCAAGCGGATTGACTTTGCTGATCAGATTTACGCCAATGAAAAAGCGAAAGACAATGCCATTCTCAAAGAAATCAAACGTGTACACGAAACGGGACGACCTGTTTTGGTCGGAACCACATCTGTTGAGCATTCAGAACTCATTCACAAATATTTAAAAAAAGAGAGTATTCCCCACACTGTCTTGAACGCTAAAATTCACCAATCTGAAGCGTTGGTCGTGGCGCAAGCGGGTAGAAAGGGTGCTGTTACCATATCGACCAATATGGCAGGTCGTGGGACTGACATCTTGTTAGGGGGAAATCCTGAAGGGATGGCCGCCGAGATGATGGAAGCCAAACTTTTTGAGCGGCGTGATCTCACCCAAATGGTTCACCGATGGCTCACAGAGGGAGAGGCAGAAGCACGAGCCTATGCGGATAAACACCCCAAGCTGGATGTAGACTTGGTTACAGAAATTCAGACGATGAAAGCTGAGCTGGATACGGCATTAGCTGAAATCAAGCAAATTCAAATTACGGGGTATCTGGCTAAAACCCTACAAGGGCCTTATAACCTTGATTACAATGAGCTTATTCATGTGCAGCGCTTGGTGCGTACAGGACTTTTGGGTGAAGCCCGGATCTACCTGGATGAAAAAGATAAAGATGTGGCTCTGGTAGAAGAGTTGGTGCGGTTAACGAATGAGTTAACCCAGTATCAAGCTGCTCAGGAGGATGAGCAAAAAGTAGCCCAATTCCTGGCAGAAACATATTTTGAGAAACATTATAATGCGCGAGCCGCTCTGGTAAGAGCTGTTCTGGCAAATGAAGAGGCTGAAGCACAACAAATTGCCCATGAGGTTGCCGGTTTAACACCTCAACTCATTAAAGATATTCAAACTTTAAAAGCGCAAACGCTGGCTGAACAACAAGAGGTGCGCAAACTAGGTGGGCTGCATGTCATTGGTTCTGAGCGGCATGAATCTCGCCGTATCGATAACCAGCTTCGTGGTCGTGCTGCCCGTCAGGGGGATCCTGGCTCATCTCGTTTCTTCCTTTCTTTGGAAGATGATTTAATGCGCCGGTTTGGTGGCGAGCGCTTGAAAAGCTGGATGAACCGAGGTGTGATGTCGAATATTCCTGAAGATATGCCGCTTGAGTTTAGCGTCTTGGATCGCATCATTGAAAATTCTCAGGAGCGTATTGAAGGCTTCAACTTTGATATGCGAAAGAATGTGGTGGAATATGATGATGTCATGAGTCGTCAGCGGCAGGCAATCTATAATGAAAGACGTGCTATTTTGCTGGGCGAATCTCTGAACCTGGATGAGAAGGTGGATCAAGCGTTTGCCGAAGCGATTGCAGAACTCGTTGACCATTATGTGGATAACTATACGGCTTATGTTCAAGGTGAAGTGGATCGAGCTATTGTTGATTTCAGCACAGATGCCACTGATACGATCAATATCAATGGCGTGATTATGCGCACTCGCGGTTTGCTGCCTGGTGCCATGAAACTGGATCGAACAGAACTGGCGGAGCTTTCTGCAAACGAAATAACCAAGCGATTGATGGATTTAGCCTACGATAATGAAGAGGAGGGGCTTAATTTACAACAACTGTTGCAAGCGATGGGGCGGTTCTTGCCGCTGTTGGCCACTCCGCCTAACCTGGGCAAGCTGGCGACTCGTCGTTCTGGGCAGTTACAAGCTCGAGAAACGATGAAGCGGACGTATTTAGAGCATATGGAAATGTTCTATAACGATTTCTTAGCTGAACAAGTTGACCCATCTGAGCGAGAACGTATTTGGACGCAAGCGCATACGAAAGTGGAAAAAGCTTTTGCTGCTTTCAGTGTTGATGGCCTGACAAATAAGAATGCGGATTCTCGCCAACTGCGCTTTAAGCTGGCAGTTGATACTGCGATACGCAATCTTTTGCTTGAGAGTCTCTCGTCTATGGAGAGCCAGCAGCTGATTGATGCGCTCATTGGATATGTGCAAAAACAACAACAGAAATGGCGTGACGCTATTGGTGAAGCGGAGTATCGTAATTTCCAACGGGTGCTTCTGCTTGAATCGATTGATCGGGAATGGCGTGACTATTTGACGGCAATGGATGATCTACGTCGTGAAATTGGCTTAGAAGCAGTGGGACAGCGGGATCCAAAGGTGCAGTATAAGCTGCGGTCTGCGGAGATGTTTATGGACATGCGGCATAATATTGACCAGGATATTGTGGCTCGTTTCTTCCACCAGATTCACAGCCATCAAGCGTATATAGAGAAGCAGGAGAAGGAGAAAGCGTTCCGCACGAATGCGCAAGAAGCTGGCTTCCAAGTGGTGAAACGCGAAGGTGGTAAAGGGACGGAATTACGCCGAGATGCACCTAAAGTGGGGCGTAATGATCCTTGTCCTTGTGGCAGCGGGAAGAAGTATAAGCAGTGTCATGGGCGCAAGTCCAAAGTCAAAACGAGAACTCGGCAATCTGCTCAAAATCGGCGCAGGAAATAGGCGAGATGCCGGGTACTTGTTGTCAGCGGCCGTGGGGCAAGTACGGTTGCCCGGCTGGTATTTCTTGACGTTCCGAATAAAACATGTTTTCATGATAAAATGTATCTATGAACCGCTAAACTGTAACTTAGGACTGACGATGAAGTGCAGTACGGAATTGCATCATCAGTTTCAAGGGACGGTAAGGGAACGATTTTGTCGTATTGTTTAATTCCTGTTCTTTAGTGCAAGTTGTCAATGAGGAATTTTAGGTGATACCTGGTGAGTATTCGCTTTGATGTTGTAAAACAATTTCAGCAACGCATTGCGCAAGCTGATTCTTTTGAATTGGTTCTACAGGCGATTTCAGCTGTATTGAATCAGCAAGTTGAAGTGATTGAGGTTGCTTTATTGGAAACGGCCGTTTCTCTTTCCCCCCTGTTAGCCAATCAAATCCATCTCATAATTCCCAATACATCTTTTTCTCTCAAATTGACCACCACTGATGCTTTCTCAGATGAAAATCGCGCTCTCATTGAAGTTGTGTGTGCCCTATCTGCCTCAGCCCCATTTTTTGCCAAGCAGGGGCATATTGTTCGGAATCGTTTTTTAGAAAATGTCTTTGCCACCACCGAAACGGTACGCACCTCTGAAGATTTACAAACCATATTGACGCAGGTTCACCAACAACTGTTAAACCTTTTTTCAGTTTCTTCTGGATTTATCACGCTGTATAACCCAAACAAGCAAGAACTCACTTTCCCTTGTTTTACCATACATGGCGAAACGGCCGTTATCGAACCAGTATCGCTGATCAACGCCGACAGCCTGGCAGCCTGGGTCATCGCCAATGGGCTGCCTTACATCACGGGAGATTGGGTCAACGACGCCAAACCCGTCAGGGGGCTATCACAGGAAGAAGAACTCTCATCCATCATGTGTATCCCCCTGCTGCTAGATGACGTCGTTTTAGGTGCCGTGTCCGTCCAAAGCCACAAAAAGAACCACTTTTCCAACGAAGATTTCGACATATTAACGGCCGTTGCCGATCAACTTGCCTCTGCCATCGAAACAAACCGAAAATTCACCCACACAAAACACCTGGTAGAAAAAGGCACACAAGATTACCAGGCTGCTGTCGCCTTACGCCAGGCCATCTCAATCATCAGCAGCACCCTCAACAGAAAATCCATCATCAACCACTTTTTATTAGCGTTAGACAACGTCATTTCCTACGACACAGCCTTCCTCTTTCTAAAAAGTGAAAAAGATGGCTTCCGTTTAATTTCCAGCCGAGATCCCCACCAACGGCCACAAGATCATTCCCCTGCACAACTTGAAGACATTTGGCAAACCAATCCCCTATTCAAAACCATCGAAGAAACCAAAGAAACCCTGCTCATTCAAAACACCCAACACGATGAGCAGTGGCAAGGGTATGAGGGCAGTGATAAAGTCAAAAGCTGGTTGGGCGTGCCATTGATTATGGGCCGAGAAATGCTGGGCATCTTAGTGGTGCAAAGCTATCAAGCCAACACCTTCAGCAAACAGCAACAATGGCTCACAAACACATTAGCAAGCCACACCGCAGTCGCCTTGCAAAACTCCGCGCTTTACCACCGCACCCAACAGCAGTTAAACGAACTCAGCACCTTATACCAGGCCAGTGCCACCATGACAGCCAACCTCGATCAAGATTTTGTGCTGCAAACCGTAGTTGTCGAAATGGTGAGGGCACTCCAAGTTGATAGCTGCACCATATTCGTTTGGAACACAGGACGGCAAAACCTCATTCCTGCGGCACACAGTAATTTAGCGCAAAGCACAGCCCAGCTATGGGACAAAGAAGAAAAACCCATTCAAGCCTCAATTGGCCTCAGCTTGGTAAGCAACCTCGAAAAAAATCAAATCATCAACCACGTTTTTCAAACAAAAGAAATCTTTAGCCTGCGCTACGATAACGCCCACATACAAGAACGCATCGATTTATTAGAGGCCGCTGGTTTACAAGCTGCCCTCCTGGTGCCCCTGGTACGGCAAGGAAACGTGCTAGGGCTGCTCGCGCTGGGACAAGTTTCAGAACCGCGCTCCTTCACCACCAGAGAACAACGTCTGGCACAGAATCTGGCAGGTCAAGCCGCTGTCGCCATTGAACATGCCCACTTATACTTCCAGGCAAAACGTCGGGTAGAAGAATTAGCCACCTTTCACAACATCGTATTGCAACTCAACACCCCCCTGAAACTCGGCACAGTGTTAGATGCCATCACCGAATCCGCTCTAAAATTAGTAGATGCCAGCAACCTGCATATCTATTTATACGATCAGAAAACAGGTGAGTTTTCATTTGGCTCAGCCTTATGGCGAGAGGGACGACGCACCCCCGCTGTGGCCAAAGTACGCAAAGATGGCATGACCGCCACCGTTGTCAAACGTGGCGAACCATTGATCATCAACGATGCTAAAAAACATCCCTTATTCCAATCAGAAGAGACCCAAAATTGGGGCATTGAAGCCATCGCCGGTTTCCCTCTGAAGCGGGGCGATACCGTCATTGGCGCCTTTACCATCACGTATCTGCACCCACACCGTTTCACAAATGATGAAATCTTGCTGCTTAACCTGTTGGCAGATCAGGCATCGGTGGCCGTCCGCAACGCCCGGCTCTTTGCAGAATCACAACGCCGCCTCCGCGATATGTCTGCCCTGGTAGACATGGCACAAAAAATTACCGGCACACTAAAAATCAAAGACATATTGCAAACTACGGTAAAAATCTTGCAAGGGTTGCTCAACGCCCGCGCCAGTACCATCATCATGCTGACAGAAGATAAATCAGAATTGATGGTGGCGGCGGCAGTGGGTGTTAATCCAGAGTATATGGGTATCCGCATGAGTCCTGATGAAAAAAGCATTTCTGGTGAAGTTATCCGCACTGGCGAGCTGATCAATATTCAAGACACCTATGCAGAACCAGACTTTTTCTTCTTTAGTGAAATCGTACGCAGCTTGCTGGTGGTGCCGCTTATTGTTCGCGGAGAAACAATTGGAACGTTGACCATCGACAGCGATCAACCCAATGCATTTAGCGAGTTAGACGTTCAGCTTATGATGATTGCTGCTGCCCAAGTGAGTATCGCCATCTCCAATGCCGGTTTATTTGAAGAAGTGGAAGCCCGGGCATCAGAATTAACCATTGCCTACGAGGAACTCAAAGAAAGTGACCGGCTTAAAGATGAATTGGTGCAAAATGTGTCTCACGAACTGCGCACCCCGTTAACCTTTGTCAAGGGGTATGTAGATTTATTGATGGATGGTGAAATGGGTCTCGTGTCTGCGGAACAGCAAGATGCGCTGCATATTGTTGCCGCCAAAACAGACGAAATCACACGGATCATTGATGATATTATTACGCTGCAAAGGATCGATTCTGGAAATTTGCAGATCGAGGTCACATCAATGGCAGAGCTAATCAGAACGGCCGTTTCTGGACACCAGCTTGTGGCCGAGAAAAAGGGGTTGGAAATTGTGGCTGAACTGCCCAGTGAGTCAGGTCTGGTACCGCTAGACAAAGGGCGAATCAATCAAGTTTTAGACAATCTGATTGCCAACGCCATGAAGTTTAGCCCAAACGGGGGCAAGATCAGCGTCACCATGGAAGATTTGGATAGCGACATCAAAGTGACCATATCAGATCAGGGTGTTGGTATGCCCCAAGACAAACAAAAACGCATCTTTGATCGCTTTTATCAAATTGATGGTTCCTCACGCCGTCGCTTTGGAGGCACAGGCATTGGGTTAGCTATCGTAAAACGCATCATTGATGCCCATCATGGCAGAATTTGGGTTGAGAGCGAATTAAATGTGGGGAGTTCATTTTATTTCACTTTGCCCAAAACCAGGCGAGGAACAAGCTCGCCAATTTTTCAAGCACCTGCCTAATCAGGGAGATCATTGGCAAGAACATAAATCTCTTGTCGTCTAGACAGAGTGGCCGTCTAAAAATGACACCCCATTTTTCATGGGTAAGGTCACTGGAAGCACATCCAGCAATTCCGCAATTCATTTCTGGATGCGCCCATATGTTTTTTTTCACACTTGATGTATTTTTCTATCAGTTAAGTAAACTGCGCACAATCAGTGGATAGTTAATAAGCGCGGTTTACATGGTAGCGTAGACTTATGCTCCAAAAAAGAACTTCACGGTTAACAGTGGCACAGTTGCAGGCTTTACCCAAAATTGACCTTCATCGCCATTTAGAAGGCTCCCTGCGGTTAGAAACGCTGGTTGAAATCGCACGAGAGTTTGGCTTAGATTTACCCGCTGAAGATGTTGACAGCTTGCGTCCACATGTGCAAGTGACAGACGATCCCCCTGACCATGAAGTTTTCCTCAGCAAGTTTGGTGTCCTTCGCCTGTTTTACCAGAGTCCAGAAACAATTTATCAATTAGCCTATGAAGCTGTGGCTGATGCGGCCGCTGACAATATCCAATATTTAGAGCTCCGTTTTAGCCCTCAAGCTCTGGCGCGGGTTCGGGGATTTAAGTTGAATGATGTGACTGATTGGGTGATAACGGCCGTTAATCAGGCAAGTATCGACTACAACATCAAAGTCAGCCTTATCATCACCCTGGTGCGACATGAGCCCCTATATCAAGCGCAACAAGTTGCAGAAATTGCATATGCTCGTGCAGGGGATGGCATTCTAGGCATAGACCTGGCTGGAGATGAAGTCAAATTCCCGCCCGCCCCATTCATACCCATATTCAAAAAAGCCAAAGACATTGGCCTCGGCGTCACCATTCACGCCGGGGAATGGGCTAGTGCGGTAGGGGTGCGTCAAGCCATCGAAGAACTATACGCAGATCGAGTGGGGCATGGGGTGCGGGCAGTAGAAGATTCTCAAGTATTGCATCTGATTAACGAACGCCAGGTCGCCTTGGAAATTTGTTTAACCAGCAATTTGCAGACGGGTGTCATCCATAGTATCGAGCATCATCCACTCAAAGATATGATGAACCTCAATTTATTAGCCACGCTGAACACAGATGATCCCAGTGTCAGCGACCTCACGTTGACAGATGAGTATGAAGTGGCGGTTAATGCACTTGATTTCGGGTATACCGAACTGCGAAAACTGATTCTGAATGCCGCCAAGGTTTCCTTTCTACCAGATGACCAACGGGCAGATTTAGTAAAAGCCTTTTCCAGACAACTACCAGAAAACCATTATCCTACTACCTCGAATTCCACTCTTTAACAGCCAATTTGATTAAAGCCTGTACCTCTTTATCTTCAATGTCTGCTGGCGTTTCATATTGACGGCCATCAACTAGAATTTGCAGACCGCCCGTGACGCTCTGCTGCAACCGAATCCCCCGATTGGCAAATGATGGATTTTGAGCAATGTGCTTTTGCAAAATCTCGTTAATCTGCTCAGCAATACTGAGCGGTTTTTTCACGGCGCCTACAGGAGTCACGTCACCAGTTTCCGAAATCTCAACCATAGGCTTCCCGGCGGCAACATCACTCGAGGCACTGAATATTCTGCCCCGTCTCCCTTTAACTGGTTTATTCTTTTCATCTTCAACTTTCTGCTGCAAGCCAGCCAAGAATGCTTCTTGTTGTTGGAGCAGGTCTGCTGCAGCAGGCGCAGCTTCTTCTGCCTCCACCTGGTTAACGGCCGTTGGCGTTAATTGAGGCACCATCCCCGCATCTTCTAATACCTGATAGCCGCCGCAGAAATTGACTAATTCACCAATTGCAGCCAAGATACGTTGACGAATCTTGGGGTTGGTGACTTCCGTGAGGGAACCATATCGTTCTCCATTGGCTTCAATTTCAAGTTTTCCCAAAGGAGGCACACGTAAAACACGCATCATTTCAATTTCTTTTTTCATCATCCGTCTCCTAGTCCATCACTGTTTTATTTGACAAATTCACGGGCTCACCTCTGGCAATGTGGACAAAAGTGAGTACTACGGCCGTTCATCACAATCCGTGCAATAGGCGTCTGACATACGTAACAAGGTAATCCAGTCCGCCGAAATACAGCAACGGCATTTTGCATATCACCATACGTGCCATCAGGTTTTGTGTAAAGATCAATGCTGGCGCCTTCACGCGCTATCCCCATTTTAAGAACTTTTTGGATGGCTGTATAGAGCGCCTCAACCTCGTTTTCTGTAAGGGAGTCTGCCGTGCGCTGGGGATGAATTTTGCTATAGAACAGGGATTCATCCGCGTAGATATTGCCCACGCCAGCCAGGAAATGTTGATCGAGTAAGAGGGGCTTCATGGCTCGGGAACGGCCGTTTAGCCTTTCTCGCAGCACCGCTGGGGAAAAAGAGTCGGCTAACGGTTCAGGACCCAACTTCCCTAAAACCGTTTCCGGATCCTTAACCAGATACACTCGCCCAAACTTGCGCATATTACGAAAACGTAATTCTCGCCCGTTATCCAAGGAAAATACCGTATGGACATGCTTATGGCGAGGTTCACCAGCCTCAACCACAGCCAGATGCCCCGACATTTTTAAGTGAATGATCAGCGTATCGCCGCCACTCAACTCAAAGACCAGGTATTTGGCGCGGCGTTTCACCGCCTCAACACGTTGGCCTTTCAGCTGCCAATTGAGAGCCTCAAGCGTATGGGTCGCCAATTGACGAGGCCAATCATTAGAAACGGCCGTTATCGTGCGACCAACAAGCGGTTTCCTCAAGGCACGGACTATCGTCTCCACTTCAGGTAGTTCAGGCATAAGAAGCAGCAAAGTTACAGAGTGACAAAAAGAGCATGCCACTTGCAACTTTTTTACAAAATCACCGATTCTCCACTGTCATAAAATCGCTCATCCTCTCCTAAAAATAAAAGTTTTAGCGCCAAGGCACCAAAATGCACAAACAATGTTTGATAGTTGTCGTCAGATTATACCTCGAAATTAGCTTGATTATTAAAGAGTTGTGGATTAGTATACACATATGTATCCTGATGATCGGGTGTTAATAGCTTATGTACCCAAACCTTCTGATTTTGCCCTAATCCAAGAGCAAGGTTGGTATCGTATACCTTATCGCTCTGCGCCAAAAGGGCTGCATGCAGAATGGTTTGCATTTTATTTTGGCAGCGCCTTCGGCCCGCAAAAATGGTCGGTGTCCGCTTATGCACCGCGCCTGGGCCATGAACTGGTACAACGGCGAGAGTTGCTGCCCAGCCAAAGTGATCATCCCCGCGCAGACGATTGGTATTATCAGATACAGTTAGGAGCCATCAGTTACTTGAAAAGACCCATTATTAGTTTACAGTGGCGACGTATTACCTTTTTGCATACGACCTGGGATCGTTTTCAAGAAGCCGTTGAAATAAATGATTTATTTCTGGATGGAGACACGTTTGTTGATAGAGAATTTTCCATCCTAAAAGACGGCCGTTCTCATCGTACCTATCCCTCTTCCAACCATAATGACCGTCTAGAAATAACTTCCCTTTTTACAGATGGTCAGGTCACTTGAAGTGCATCCAGCAATGCCGCAGTTCAGCTCTGGATGCGCCCATAGTAACTGCCCTAAAAGAGCAACTCCCCATGCCTCTAGATACCTTATTAGATAACCTGAATAAAACCTTACCAGAGACACCTTTTGTTCGCCCTGGCGGCAGTTTATTGATGATGGTAGGCTTGCCTGGAACAGGGAAATCTTCTGTTGTCAATGCGTTGCAATCGATGATGCCCCATGTCATCATTGCCACAGATGAAGTTCGCGCTTCCATCCGACAATCACCAGACTATACCCCATCAGAAATGATGCTCGTTTATGAAATCTGTTATCGCTTGATCGAACGACGGTTAAATGAGGGGCAAAGAGTGGTTTTCGACGGCTCAAATTTGATAGCTGCCCGGCGAAATCATTTGCATCATTTAGCACGAAAATGTGGCTCTCCCATGGCCATTTGTTATATACAAGCATCTCAAGAAATCATACAGCAGCGCTTAAAAGCGCGGGCATTACGCGGACACAGCCACCAAGATAAATCTGATGCAGATTGGGCAGTCTATAAATGGATGGTTGAAGCGCAGGAACCTGTGTCTAAGCCTCACTTAATTGTAGACACAACCGAATCCAAACCGAACGAGTTGGCTCAAAAACTCTTTAACTATTGGCAGCATATTGAAAAGAATGCGGCCAGCGACCCTGATCTACAATCCCCCGGCTGGGTGCACAAACTGAGCCAGTTCCACGGTCTGGGGCGCTGAGTTTGGGCGTACACAACAGTTAATCCTGGCTCTTTGCCTGCAATTGACGCAAAAATTGCGTGATGCTTGTTGCTGTCTCGGCCGGTTTCTCCACCATCATCATGTGCCCCGCGCCCTCAAGCAGTTTAAACTCGGCTTGAGGAATCTGCTCGGCTAAAAAACGGCCGTATGGGGCAGGAGTGAGGTTATCGGCTGTGCCTGAAATAACGAGGGTAGGCAGGCGGATGTTAGCCAAACGGGAACGAATATCAAACTGGTCACACGCTTTGAAATCCTGATACAGCACCGTGGCAGAGGTGCTGGCGATGAGTTCCCGTCCTTTTGCCTGCAGCGCTGGTGGCGTTTCCTTGGCCCAGGCAAAGTGGTTAATGGTTGTCACCGCTTCCTCGAAATCCAGCTGAATGCTTTGCAAAATAGCTGGGGAAACGCGCAGTTTGGCGCCAGTACCAATCAGCACCAACGCCGAGAGTGATGGCAATTGCCTGGCAGCAATCGTTTGTGCTATCGCCCCCCCCATCGAATGCCCCACCAAGACGACATTTGACAATTCTAAAACATCTATAAACTGGATGACTGTACTGGCATACGCCTCAATCGTGGTTTGCCCTGCTTCGCCAGCACGCCCATGACCAGGTAAATCCAGGGCAAAGACAGCCACCTCAGGCAAGCGCCTCAGTGCCGCTGGCCAAACGAGATGATTCCCGCCAGCGCCATGAATGAGAATTACCTGCCAACGTGGATTTTCATGGCGATGCTGGGCATAAAAAACAGGGGGCTGCATAACGGTGAGTACCGGCATAATTTTCTCCTTCACACCAGCTGCATTTCTTGCAAAATGTTCTGAGCCACTTGTGCCGCAGATTGACCGGTGGTGCTAATTGGGGGGAAGCGGCCATATCCTGCGCGGCGTTCCTCGAGCAATGTTTGGATGCGGGCAGCGGGATCTGGCACATTGAGCAACGGCCGTTCCTCATCCCCGCTGACTCGTGCCACAATCTCCTCTGGCTCAGCCACCAAGCAAAAGACACGGCCGTTTGTCATCAACAGATTGGCGTTTTCCTCATCGAGCATTAAGCGCCCGCCGGTGGCAATCACTAAGCCATCCCGCGGCGCCAAGGCCTCTGCGGCGGCACGTTCAAGCTGGCGAAAATAAGCTTCACCCTCTTCGCGGAAAATTGTGGGAATAGAACGGCCGTCTTGCGCCACAATCCAATCATCTGTGTCCACAAACGCATAGGCCAAATGCGCCGCCAACAGCTTACCTACCGTTGACTTCCCCGTTCCCATAAAGCCAGTCAGTACAATATTTACTCGTTTCATGATGGAAATCAGTGCAGCCAATTATTTCTTGTTAAGAGAAGCAGTTAGCTTATGCAGCCAATCAGAGTAAACGCCTGATCCCCCTCTACCCGCTGCATAAATAGACAGCTCTATCTTCTCTGCCTCTCTTGAGAATTCTAAAATCATACCATAAAAAAAGCCACTCGAGATGAGTGGCTAATTTTTGGTGACTCCGGCAGGGCTCGAACCTGCGACATGCTGATTAAGAGTCAGCTGCTCTGCCAACTGAGCTACGGAGCCAAATCACTACTTTTTAATTTTAGCATAAATTTCTCAACTGCAGCACAGAATTATACGAATTTTCGCCTGGACGGCAAACCAAATGTGAACAGGATAAGTGACAACGGCCGTTACCGGGTTGGTGTAGGCGTCCATGTCGTGGTGGCAGGGGTGGCAGGGGTGGCAGTTGTAATGGTGGAAGTGGTCGTTATGGTGGCCGTGAGGGTAATGGTAGCGGTGGCCGTGGGGGATGGTGTGGCAGTGTCAGTGGGCAACATGGTGGCCGTGGGGGATGGCGTGTCAGTGGGAACGGCCGTTGGCGTGGGCGTGTTAGAGGGCAACGGCGTCAAGGTTGGCGTGGGCGTCATCGTGGGCGAGGCCGTAGAGGTCGGTGTCGCTGTCGGCGCCACCAGCGGGTCTAGTTCAGTCACAGGCACCACTTGCATCGTCAACGCGATTTCCTCAATAATGCCCTCACCAGAGAGAACACCGCCAATCCCTTCTTGCAAATCCTCCACCACAAAATAGGGAATCACATGGGGAGACCGAACCACCAGCTCCAGTTTCAAAAAACCATCTTCGTACGTCACAATTTCAAAATCAGTCAGTTCCGCCCCAGCAATATCAGTTACATGATTCTCCGTCACTTCACGGATACGGTCTAAGCGCCCCTGTTCCCGCGCCAATCCATAGGTAGTCACAGCTAGAAGGCACGAGATCAAAATCAAGAGCAGCACAGAAGCGCGAAAAGCCCGCGTCTGTATCCGCTTTCTTTCTTTGCGATCCGCAGCAGGACGGTAGCCTAAAACCAGGAACATTGAAGCCGCAGCCGAACTAATCGCCACAAAGTTCGTCGTAAATAGCAGCAAGGCGCCCAAAGGCAATCTAAACTGGTCAATCGTCAATCCCGCAAAAATCATCTCCTGCCTGCTCAGGACATTGGCCAAAGAGACGGTGAGCGTAATGCCCACAGCCGATAGCGGCGGCACCAAGGCAGCAGCAATCGCCACACCCGGCAGCGCCCCCGCAGCATCAGAGCGGCACAGCGCATAAGCCGCAGCCAACCCAGAAAAAAGCGCAATCGCTAAATCCAGCAAACTGGGCTGCGTCCGGCTCAAAACCTCCGGGACAAGTGGTTCGTTCAACGCCAACAAGCCAGCGATCATGCCCACGAAGATTGCCAACAAGGCACCTTGAAACACCGCTCCAATAGATCGCCGCAGAAACTTGGAATCGCCCAACACAATCGCCAGACCAGACCCAATGATGGGCGACATGAGCGGCGCCACCAGCATGGCGCCAATGACAACAGCGGCGCTATTGGCAATCAGACCCAGCGAGGCGATCATGGCTGAAAGCGAAATGAGCATGTAATAGTCAATGTCTGGTCGCGCATTGCGGCGGATGCGCACATACGCTTCGGTGCGGTCGCTCATGCTCAAACTGGGTAGCCACGCTCGCAGTCGCCAAAACAAGTTGTTTGTGAGTTGACGCGGTTGACGCACCACAGCCACCGGGCGTTTACTGGTGCGCACCACCGCTCCTGGAATATCGCCAAACAGCACTTTGTCGATGGAACTCTCACGGCTGGCACCAATAATCACCAAATCGTAACCCTGGTTAACCTCGTTGACAATGGCCTTGGCCACCGATTCTGAGAAAACGATCTTGCTTTTGATACGATTACCAGCATTAACATATGCCATCAGGTGGCTTAAGCGCTCCCTACCCAATCGTTCACCACCTGGGTTTCGCTCTCCGGCAACCACATACAACACTGTCACTTCCACGCCGGGCGTCAGCGGAAGCAGAAAGGTGAGGGCATGGGCAGTGTTAGGACCCCCAGCTGTTGGAACCAAGATTCGCGCTAACGGCCGTTTTCCTGACGCCGCATCCTCCCCTTCAATCTCCACACGGTCGCCGCGCAAGGCCACCACGCTGCAACTCAGACGAGCATAATTGTGTCGCGTCATACTATCTGCATGCACCAGCAACAAATCAATTTTTGCCTGGTTTACAAACGTTTTTAAGTCTCGCTCTTGGTCAGTTGAGGCGATGATAAAGGGGTGAATCGCTTGATCATCATGGCAATTCTCTTGGGCATGATCGAAGATGTCTTGGCAAGCCGCTAAGGTTCCTTCACTTTCATCTGACACGAAAACGGCCGTTACCAGCTCTCCATTATTACTATGTGCCAAAGAAGCACCCAGGGCAAAAGCTCTGCCCAGGCTTTCATCCGGTGAAAGCAAAACCAGAACTCGCCAATTATCTCCTTTGGGAATGACACCTTCGAGAATTTTCATGGGCTAAAAGTATAATATGTCCCATTTAAAATTTCAATCAAGCTTGACGAAGGAACCGAAATTAAATAGCACGACAACATCGTTTCCTTACCGTTCCTTCAAACTGGCGATGCAATTCTGTATTTTATTTCATCGCCAGTCCTGAGCGTTTTGCCTGGCGCATCCACCACTGAGGGTCAAATCACTGCTGAACAACATTGCATACGCCCATGCCCCAGTTTGGCTGTTTGTTTTGACGATAATAACAACATTGAGCGATTGGGCAAACTCTCTGTGCAGAATCTAAGCTTGATAAACATCGGTACGAAAGCTGCTATTATCAGTATCAACAATAAACAGTGAGAAAAACAGCAAAGTCTGCCCCAAGCAAGGAAACAGACAAGCCCCATCCACGGGCATTGACACCGGCCGAAGAAACGACTGTGCGTGAGGTACTCAACAGTCCCCGCTTTCAGGATATGTCCCCGTATGAGGTGTATGGCACGTTGTTGGATGAAAACGGCCGTTATCTCTGCTCTGTACGTACAATGTACCGCATCCTCAAAAAGGATGGAGAAACCACACCACGTGGTCGCCAGCGAGTGCACACCTCCTACAAGAAGCCAGAACTGCTGGCAACCGCCCCCAACCAAGTGTGGTCGTGGGACA
>PDQY01000029.1 GCA_002746795.1 Chloroflexota bacterium
TCCCTAATCTTTACTTCACTTCGATGACAACAACGCCTTTAACCTCAGCGGATTTGTCGAATCCTGGCAGGACGCCACGGAAACCACCCCGATTTCGGAATGACAGGATGCAATCTTCACAAGCTAAGACCTCGTCCAGAGACGCTTCACCCGTGGTTCCATCATCCGCCGTAAAGACCAACGTGGTAGCGCCATCTTGTACGCCAGCCAATGCGAGCAGGGCATTGAGCGGCACACCAGTGTAGGTGTCTGCTTCGCCGCTGCTGTTGGTAGAATCAACGGTGATTGTTTCCATGTCGTGAACGGCCGTTTCCGTCCAGCCCATCTCGTTATCCACCAGGCCGATAATTTTCAGAGCGATATCTCCCTCTGCTTCGCTGCTATCACTTTCATCGGCTCCATGAGCATCACGCCACGGCTGCGAATCTGGAGTAAACAGGGGACTGCCAAACTCAGCCACCCCAAATTCGGCGATGACTTCCTGCGTGGGTACCGAAATCAACCAGTCAATGAATTGATTGGCTAGTTCCGCTTTGATGTGTTCCCCTTTGTCTGGGTTGACGGCGATGACGCCATATGGGTTGAAGAGTATCTCACCCCCTTCCACCATGATGTCCAGGTCAATCCCTTCCAAGGTGCGAGCCAGGTAAGTGGCGCGGTCGCTGAGAGTGTAAGCCTGGCGTTCGTCCGCCATCGTCAACACTGCCCCCATCCCTTGTCCGGCAGAGATATACCATTCACCTTCCGGCTCAATGCCAGCTTCTTCCCAAATTGCTTTTTCCTTATTGTGCGTGCCTGAATCATCCCCCCGCGACACAAAAACGAACTCGCCATTGTTGTTTGTGGCCAACATTTCAAACGCTTTGGCTGCCTTGTTTTTGCCGAGAATACCAGCTGGATCATTGGCTGGTCCCAAGATAACGAAATCGTTATACATCACATCTTCACGACGACTGCCATCACCAGCAGCCATGAAGGCATCTTCGCGGGAGCGGGAATGAACAAGCAGGACATCGGCATTGCCATCTGTGCCCAGCTGCAGTGCCTGACCCGTGCCTACGGCAATCACATCGACTTTGACGCCATACTCTGCCTCAAATAACGGCAAGATGGCGGCCAACAGACCGGAGTTATCGGTGCTGGTGGTGGTTGCTAAAATGAGAGTATCGCCACTGTCTGCTTCTGCGGGTGCCTCTGCTTCTGCTGGCGCCTCTGTGGCTGGCACTTCTGCCTCTGTTGGTTCCTCTGCTGTAGGGGCTTCTGCCTCTGCTGGCTCTTCTACTGCAGCGGTTTCTACCTCTGTTTCGGCACTGGCTGGCTCTGTAACGGCCGTTGGGGCTTCAGCGGTACCGCCGCAGCCAACCAGTAACAATAAGGCGAGCAATATGGTGAAAATAGTTGTAAATCGTTTCATGACACTCCTCTTTTTCGTGGCGGGTAGCAGGTGGTCGGCCGCAGGTAACTCTGCTGCTCGCTGCTTGCTATCCCATGTTAATAAACCATATCGCCACCGACGAAAGCCGCTGTGCGCGGGTCTGCTGGTGACGTAAAAAACGTGTCTGCGTCGCTAATTTCGACGATTTTGCCTTCAAGCAGAAAGGCGACGCGGTGGGCGAGCCGTTTTGCCTGAAAGATGTTGTGTGTGACCAGTACCATTGTGGTGGACTGCTGTCTGTTGAGACGGCATACGATCTCTTCAATGAGGGCGACGTTTGCGGGATCCAGGTTGGCGGTGGGTTCATCTAACAGCAGCACTTCTGGCTGAATGACGATGGCTCGTGCCAGGGCAACGCGCTGTGCCTCGCCCCCAGAGAGCGTTTTCGCTTTTTGTTCAGCCAGATCAAGCAGCCCGACTTGTTTGAGGGCTTGCTCCACTTGCAGTTTGCCCTGTCGCTGGCCACGCAGTTGGAGGCCATATTTCACATTGGCTCGTACGGAGCGGTTAAGCAGAAACGGCCGTTGAAACACTGTGGTCACGCGCCGCTGATTAGTCAGGGGCATTTCTTGCTTGCTGCTAAATGGATGTCCGCGAAAGATGACGGTGCCTTTGGTTGGCGTTTCTAAGAAGTTGAGCAGCCGCAAGAGCGTGCTTTTGCCCACGCCGCTGGGGCCTACCACTGCCAGGATTTCGCCACTGTGAATGTGCATATCGTCGATTTCCAGGACGCAACGGCCGTTATACTGTTGTCTGATGTTTTCCAGTCGGTAAAGTGGTTTTGTCATCGGTTCTTTGTCAAGAAATTATTGATTTCTTCCCTGCAAGCGCAGCATCACAATATTTACCACAAAAGCCATGCTCAGCAGGATGATGCCCAGAGCAATCGCCAAATCGAAGTTGCCTTTGCGTGTTTCCAGGACAATGGCGGTGGTCAACACCCGGGTGCTTCCCTCAATGTTGCCCCCGACAAGCATGACAGCACCCACTTCGGCGATGATGCGGCCAAAAGCGGCCACCACCGCAATAATGACACCCATCCGCGCTTCTGCTAAAGTGGTAACGGCCGTTTGCCAGGGCGTTGCCCCTAAGGAGCGAATCTGCTGCCGCAACTGTGGATCAACTGCCATCACCGCCGCCATGGTAAAGCCAGCCACCAGAGGCAGGGCGATGATCGATTGCGCCAATATCATGGCACTGGGGGTGAACAAGTTTGGCATGAAAGGTAAATCAGCCTGGCCTAAAATGCCGCTCCTCGACAAGAGCAGATAGACAACCAAACCAACAACAACAGGGGGGAAGCCCATGCCTGTGTAAGTGAGGGCGACCGCTAACGGCCGTCCAAAAAATTGAGCCAACCCCAATAAAACGCCAATGGGAATGCCAATGATTGTGCTGATAAGGAGCGCAGAGCCAGAAACTCGCAAAGAAAGCCAGACAATTTCGGCAAGCTCTTGATTTCCGCTGAGAATGAGGTTAATGGCTTGGATGAGGCCTTGGAGTAATGTTTCGATATTGAACCTCCGGTTTTTGGTCATGCGTCGGAACAGCAATTAAATCATACGACAAAGTCGTTTCCTAAACCATTCCTTGAAACTGACAATGCAATGCCATATTTCATTTCATGTCATCGTCAATCCTTAATTCGTCAGCACGCATTGGGAAGCGGTCATCCGCAACATGGCATACCGTTCACTGGCCGCTGCTCACTATCCCCTGTCTGCTGATAAAAAAGCCTGCCGGGAGCTGCATTCCCCCGACAGGCTGGAACTAGGTGGTCGTGTAAACGGCCGTTTCCCGAGAGATGCCATCCGCTTTATTCACTGGCTCATAACCCTCAAGTGCGGCAACCGCCTCACGAAAACGTACAGAATAAATCAACTCAACCAGGGCTTGGAGAGCGGGGGTTTCCCACAATTCCGCCGGTATCACCAGATCGTAGCGTTCCTGGGTGAGTGGGATGAAGTCTAAACCATAAGCTGCCCCGGCCGCTTGGATAGCCAGACCCACAGTGGCCTCTCCGTCATGCACCGCCTGAGCCACTTGCAAATGCGTTTTTACCTCATTCGTGTAGCCAGTTATCGTGTCTGGCTCAATACTTTTTTGTTGCAGTTGTTTGTCTAACCATACCCGTGTCCCGGCACCTGCTTGCCGGTTGATAAAGATTAAGTCAGTCCGGGGTAAGTCAGTTAACCCGGTGATTTGCTGTGGATTGCCTGCTGGTATCACCAGCCCTAACTCTCTGAACGCTAATCCCAGCAAATAGACAGAGCGACCAGGCAAGATCCGGCGCACAAATGGCTGATTATATGCCTGGCTTTCTCCATCCCAGAGATGACACCCTGCTATATCAGCATGATTTTGAGCCAGGGCGATCAACCCGTTCAAACTGCCCACATAATCCACTTGAAGCTGCACTTCAGGCATCATTTCATGCCACAGTCGAGCCACAAACTCGATGAGCAGGTCATGGCTGCCTGCAAACCGCAGCGTTGTCGTTTTTGTGCTTTCCGCTGTTGTCTTGGTCAGGTGGGTTGAACGATCCACATCCTTTTGTAATGAACCCCAGCGGGCAATGGCTACGGCAAGCGCCGCCTCTGCCTGGGCTGGCGAATGCCCGGTACGTAGCGCTTCCAACAAATATTGATCTGCTTTGTTAATGAGCGCCGCCCATTGCCAGGACGGCCGTTCCGCTTTGACCGGGGGAGCGGTCACTCGAGTGCCGCCACCTCGATGTCCTATCACCAACCCCTCTTCGTTCAAAACAGCGTAGGCTCGACTGACTGTGCCCGGCGTGCAACCCCACTGGACACTTAAGTCACGTACCGAGAGCAACTTGTCACCTGGTTGCAGTTCACCCGAGGCGATTTGCTGCCGTAATGAGGTGGCGATATCTTCGTAAAGGTAAGTGTTCGTTTTTTGCATAATTGTACCATTTGTACGGGTACAATCGTAACAAATTGTACAAATTAATCAACTTTAAATTGAGCCTGGCGCTGTGAACGCCATTATGAGGAAAACATCAACCCCATCTTTAGCCTGTGGTGACCTTCTTGAGATGCCGCAAATGTAAAAATCTGCTATCATTTCCCCCATAGTTTTTAGGGGAAAAACAATGACCTTACCAACGCTGCGTGACCTGATAAATCAACATTTTAATGACGAAGAACTACAACAGCTTTGTTTCGATTTGAGTATCGAATATGAAAATCTGCCTGGCGACACCCGCATAGCCAAGACCCAATCCCTCATTCAGTATTGCGTGCGTCACCGCCGCCTTCTCGATTTAGGCGAGCACTGCCGCCGCCTACGCCCCGCTGTTGACTGGCCTGATGGCGAAGCCCTAAAAGCCGCCAAAACAGCTGTAGCAGCGTGGCAAAAAGTAAAACAGGGAATCGCCGCGCAGAAAAAATTGCAAGGTATCTTACCAGACGAGCAGTGGCAAAAGACCCTGGCCTTGCTATACAAACAAGAGAAAGCGCTACGAATCCAACTTAGCAGCCACGGCACAGTGGCTCAGGGAACGGGAGCTAAAGCCGTGGGCGAACGGGGTGCGTTGGCTGAACAGGCTGAAAACCTCGTGACTGGCGACAATAATCACATTGGTAATATCGTCAACCTCTATCGTGATGGTGGCCGCGACCGCATTCCCGACCAGCAGCTGCGCCAGGCCATCGCCGCCTACGTCCATTGGGTAGACGAAAGCTACGGCCGCATACGCTTGCGTGGTCTTAGCGATAAAGAACATGCCATACCTGATCCGAATTTGCCTGACGTTTACGTTTCCTTAATCGCTCAAAAAGAGGTTCGGCGCGGGCAAGACAAGGAAAGTGAAGGGAACCAAAAGCTGATAGATATGAGCCAACTGTTGGCGCAAGGCAGCCGCCTGGTCATTACCGGCGCCCCTGGCAGCGGTAAAACGACCTTTTTGCGCCATATCGCTCATTTATTGGCTCATGCCCTCTGCACCGGCGACGACACGCCCGTTCGTCAACAACTCAATATCACCGGTCAATTGCCCTTGCCCATTTACCTGTCACTTGGCGATTACCATCGCTACAAGCAGCAGCCCAGCGCTGGTACCCTGATAGATTTCATCAGCTACACCCTCATTCGCCAGCATAGTGTTTACGATCTGCCATCTGATTTCTTTGCCCAAATGCTTTCCCGCAAAAACACCGTTTGTCTCCTGCTGGACAGTTTGGACGAAATTCCCGATGAAGAGGGTCGTTCCCAGGCGGTAAAAGATGTCATTGATCTAGCCAATAACGACATCGGCCAAATCATTGTTGCCAGCCGTGACCACGCCTACGTGGGGCGTGTCATGCTGCCCAGCGCCTTTCGTCGCTTCCTGGTGCAGCCCATGCGCTCTGACCAAATTGCGGCTCTAACCAGGCGTTGGTGCCAGGCTGTTTACTCCGAGCAAACCGCTCTGAAGGAAGCCCGTAAATTACAAGGCGAAATCGCTGCTTTAGAAGCCATTCGCCGGGAGCAAGGAGAAGCGCCGCTGGTAGACACGCCGCTCATGGTCACCATCGTGGCCATCGTGCATTGGAACGAACGGGTCTTGCCCCAACAGCGTGCTGTCTTATATGAGAAATGTATCACCGCCTTGCTGGCTGAGCAGCATAAGGAAGATGAGGGGGAAGGGGGCAGCCGTCCCGATTTGGCAGAACGAGGGGGATCCGTAGATGCCAAGCGCGGCCAATTGGCGCGTTTGGCGTATGAGATGATGACCAGCCGTAAAGACCAAGATGCAGGTCGAACTGCCAACCAGAAACAGGTAGACGCATGGCTGCTCCCCTTGTTCGAGCAAATTGCGGGTAAGGCAGAAGCGCCTCAGAAACTGGCAGCGTTCCGTGAGGCTATGTGCGACCGTGCCAGCCTATTGCATGAGCGCAACGGGTGGTATGAATTCACCCATCTCACTTTTCAAGAATTTCTTTGTGCCCACCATTTGGCTAACAATTTCTCCCCGTCAGAGATAGCCGCCTTTTTTCAAGCAGAAGACCGCGTCCTACATTCTTGGTGGCGTGAGACAATTTTGTTAACTATTGGTTATTTGGGTAAAACGGCCATCGGCCAAAGCTTGAAGCTGGCTAAAGCGATGCTATCTGCCTTTCCCCATGATGTGGCTGGCCTGGCAGCCGC
>PDQY01000001.1 GCA_002746795.1 Chloroflexota bacterium
GTAGAAAGTTTAATTCTTTTTGTCTTATCTTTGTAAGACTACTTTTTTTCTCTTGACTTGAACGTCGCTGTGTTTCTGTCACTCTTCAATTGTCAATGTACAATGTTGGATTGTGAATTACACTACAAATTGGTTTCAAATGCGACCCATTTAGACAACAAAAAACGGCCGTTTAGCCGTTTGTTAGCTGCTACGATATTGGGCTTTTGACCCTGTTTGTTTGTTTTGGCGCTCCACTTTTTAGTGGCGACATCCGTTTGTGTATTCAACAGTAGAGAATTATATCACCCGGATTTGGGTTGTCAAGTAATTCGTTGACCGATTTTTGGGATTGGTTTTTCTACCCTTATCTGCCTGCCTCGAAAAAGGTGCCCTACCCTTCCATCTTATGGCTTGCTCATGCTTTATATCGATTGCTGCTTGGGGCAAGGCTTCGATCTGACTATTACTACACGCAATCATTGTGGATAATTCGACTATTTAATTATGAGTTACTCACAAAAAACTACTTATTATCTGATTTCTCACGTCACTTAGGGACAAATCGGCGGGAAGTGTATGATCTTCTTTAAATTGTGTCAAGAGGCCTAAACCAAGACTAAAGGTATCGCTACGTGTCGCGCCAAAGGCAGCATTGAGGGTGCCTTGCACCCTGCCTAATTCGATGGCTTCTTGTGGTGACAAGCGAATTGATGTCCATTTCCTCTCTTCGTTACTATTTGGTAAAGGCAAATCCCATAAAAGGTATAGGGAATCAAAGTCTGTAACGCCTTCGGGGATTTCTCGATCCCGGTCGGCCACGGCCAGACGCATCGCCTCCAAACGGGCAGACAAAATGGTGACAGCCAGATCGGGGACATCTGCCCGGGCGATGCTTTCAGGCAATTCTTTAGCCAGGCTGCGCATATGGGCTTTTTCTTCCCTGGTCAGGGCTACATATACATTTTGACGGCTGACATCACGTCGAGGTCGTCCCCGTTTTGGCTTTTCTTTTAACAGGGCAGCCAGGGTGCTGTCTTTCGATGTATCGGATTGATTCATGGATTGCTCCGCCGCTTAATTGATTATGCTCGACGATACATATAGGAAGAAGCTAATCAACTGCCTGGCGATAATCGTAATGTTCTTCGAGGAATTGCATCACAAAGGCTTCATCGATCTGCAAGCCATTTGTGGACAAAAATTCGAGACAAAGATGAAGGCACAACATGCAAATACTGCGTGGATACCCTCGTGTTTCCCGCCATATGGGCAGGATCGCTTCGTCAGTGAATAAAGGTGGCTGTTTACTGTTCCGCCCCGCGGCCAATAAACGATACTCTATCAAAGATTTTGTATCGTCGGGCGTTAAGGGATCTAATGAGGAACGAGTGGCTACTCGATCATTGAAATCTGGTACTTCACGCAGATTGATATCTAGCTCAGGCCGGCCTAAGAGAACGAGTTGATACGCTTTTCCCCCTTTGGGATCACGGAAGTTGAGTAAACGTCGCAGTTCAACAAATTGCTCGGGACCTAATTCATGGGCTTCATCGATGATGATCAGGGGCAATATGTTGTTCCCTGTTTGCTCCACAAGAAAAGCTCTGAATTCGTTAAGTTGGTCTTCTGTGGCTCGGCGGGTACGCAAGCCAAATTCGGCTGCAATACGGCGCAGTAACAGCAGGCCACTCTTTTTGGGCGTTTCATCGATCTTGGCAGCGACGAAGTCGGGGCGACGATGATACCGACTATGGAACCAGGATGCCAGGGTTGTTTTGCCTGTGCCTATCTCTCCGACAATGACGGAGGCTCCCTGCCCTGCCTCGACCATGTAACTCACTTTTGACAAGGCTCGGCGTGTTTCTGTGGAAAGATACATGAAACGTGGATCTGCCTCTATGGTGAAAGGTGGCACTACAACACCTAGACGATCCCAATCAGGTTTATATTGCTCTATTTCAAATTCAAATTTATTAGCCATGACAGTATCGTATAGAAGTCCATATTAATTGTCAAGTTTGCTATATAAGGCTAAGCATACCACGTTTTTGGCAAAATACCTATGAATTTTAGCATCTATATGCTATAGATTGGTTGACATAGTATGTTATTTTTGTTAGACTGTCGCTTGATAGGGTTTATAAGGTCTGATTTATGTTTATTTTACACAAACAGATTACAGATGCTATCAACTTGTCATTTAATATGTGTATAGCAGTCTTACTTCAATTTTAGAGTGTAAATTTGGGTAATATCTATCCGCTATGAAGCGAGAAAGTGGAAGTGGAATGTTGAAGAAGGATTGCAAAGAAAAAGGCCAAGCGCCTGGCGCCTGGCCTTCGTTAGTATAAGCAAGCTACCTAACTCGCTGGATGAGTGCCGCCAACACCTTCAGCAATTCGCCCCTTGATTGGGGAGGGGGCTTTTTTGCCTCCTGGTAGCTCACTAGCTAGGTAAGAGAATAGCATAGCCAGACATAGCTGTCAATGGTATTTTGCCATTTTTGGGCAGATTTATGTCTAGTTTGTGTTGCTTGTCTCTTGCCTGGCTGAAAGGGTGAGATTGTGGCCTCGTACCACGAGGGCTCCACATACGAGCGCACGGAAACGGCCGTTTCTCCCGCATTAGCTTCGGCACAGGAGAGATTGCTCGAACTCAGACAGTCATTTAGGCAGAGCCGCGCTCTGCTCTCAGGCGATCCCGCTCCCCCCACCCCGAAAAGTAAACAAATTCTTAACGCGCTGGCAGGGACGGATGCTGAGCAACATCGAAGTAGACGCCGAAAAGCGCGTTCGGCAGTGGGGCGGATTGAGCAGTTACCACTTCATTTGGGCTGGGATAGTGCTGGCGTAACGGCCGTTCTGCAGCAAGCGCAAAAACATGATGAGGATGACGTGGGGCAAGCGCTTCACCGACACGATACGCGCCCATCAACGGTTACGCCTCACACCTCACGCCTCGCCCCTCCCCTAGAACCCCCACCTTACCTTAAAGTATATCCCAGCGTCGCCCAAGGGATGGTGCGTGAAGGGCACACGGCCGCTGGACGCATCTGGCTGTTACTGCGCTGCTGGGATAAAAACGGCCGTGGCTGGTTCACCGAAGCAGAAGCACAACGCTTCTTTACATCAAAAAACATCTCAGCAGAGCCACGTAACCAGAATATAGAACATGGAATACAAAACACGCGCTCCTCAATTCCTCATCCCACCTACCTCTTCGGCCAACGCCAATGGCGCAACCTGGTAAAGAAAGGTACAGGCATTTTCTGGCGACGGGAAAACGGCCGTTTATGGCTCAATTCCGTTAGCAAAACAGCAGCAGCACTGGGGATTTGGCAGCTCACCGGGCGCCCAGTGCAGATCCCCATCACCGCCCTGACGGGCAAGATCAGCACCGTACGCGCCCATCTCTATGCCACTTTCCACAGCAGTCGCGCCGTAACTTGCTCTGGAAAGCAGCCCCAGCAGCCCCAGCCCATCGCCCGCGAAACATTAACGGCGCAATTCAACATTTCACCGCGCACCCAACGCAGCTATGAACGAAAAGCGCGTGTAAAAAGCCACAAAAATTATGCAATCGGCAAAAAGGAGAGTGCTGAAAACGCCAAAGAGGCGGCCTGGCAACATGGCCTCGCCACGTTCTCTTTGACAGACCATTTAGGCAAAAACGGCCGTTCCAGGGCAACCTACCTGGCATGGCAATTACCCAATCACTACTTTGGCCCACACCAGCCAGCGTGTCGCGGTCAACAAAAGCGGATCAACCGGGAACTTGCAGACCTGTTTATGAAAGGGATGACGGGGAACGACAACGAATCGGTTGACGGGAACAACAACTTAACCGCAGAGGCGCGGAGAACACAAAGCAAAAGAGCAGCCCCCCTGGCATCCTTGGCGTCTGCTTCGACTGTGTTCAACACAAGTTTGCGCTTAAAAAATATCCCAAAACGCTTTTGTGCCAACGGCGCTGCCGCCGCCAAAGTATACAACCACAGCCAGGCAAACCGAGATGTTTATTGGCGCAGTACCAGCGAAGGCATTTGGCATGTTCTGGAGAAAACCAAAGAGATTGACTTTTAAACGCCAATCTTCACTCTTTATTTTTTACATTTTCGCGGAAACAACTTACCCCCATTATAGGGATTATGATACTATTTGCTTATGACTATTTACACACTTGACCTTAACTTCCAAAATGTGCCGCAAACGATTGCTTCTTACCTGATTATGGCGCCCGACGGTCCACTGTTAGTGGAAACTGGGCCTGGTTCCACGTTAGACCATTTGATTGCCCAACTTGCCCACCACAACGTACAACCCACAGACATCAAACATGTGTTGGTAACCCACATCCACTTTGACCATGCCGGGGCAGCTGGCTGGTGGGCACAACAGGGTGCCCAAATTTATGTGCATGGATTTGGCGCACCCCATCTCATCAATCCAGACCGCTTAATTTCTAGTGCCACCCGCATTTATGGTAACATGATGGATGTGCTTTGGGGCAAAATTTTGCCCGCACCCGAAGAAAAGGTGACGATTGTCGAGGATGGTGACGTGATTGCCGTTGGAGGGGTACAGTTCACAGTCATTGAAACACCAGGACACGCCCGCCACCATCACGTTTACCGTTTGGGGGATATCGCCTTTACCGGGGATGCTGCCGGTATTCAACTACCAGGCTTTCCTCTGGTCGATGTGCCTGCCCCACCACCAGAATTTAACCTGGAAGTTTGGCAGAAAACGATTGACCGGTTACTGGCGGAGAATTTTAGTGCCATTTATCCCACTCACTTTGGCAAAATAGACGACGCTACCGCCCAATTGACGGAACTGAAAACACTCATGCAGGAGGCCACAGCCTGGATTAAAGCGAAAATGGATGCTGGCCTGACACGAGACGAAATGGTTGTACATTTTAACGAATGGAACCGCAACCGCGCCCACCGCGCTGGCCTGAGCGAAGACGCCATCCGCCAATATGAAACCGCTAACCCCTGGTATATGTCTGTTGATGGCATCATGCGCTATTGGCGCAAGAAGGCATGAACCATTGAGGAGTGACGATGGAATAAAGTAGGGGATTGCATCGTCAGTTTCAAGGAATGGTAAGGAATAATTTCCATTTCTAAGATGTCTGGGCGTGCGGCAAGGTGATGATCACCCGCGTGTACTGCCCGCTCACTGAGTCAATTTCCAGGGTACCGCCAACGACAGCCATCATCGTGGAGTGAAGTGCCAGCCCATGACCACTGCCTTTGTTGTCGGTGATGGTATCCAACCCTACGCCATTGTCTTCTATCAATAGGCGCAGGCCATTTTGCCAGGTGGCGTTGATGCTTAAAGCAAAGGGATTGCCGGAGCCATCCCGACCATAGCGAGCCGCGTTGCGCACCACCTCACGGGCGGCGTAGAAGATGGTCTCAGCGGTGAGGGTGGGAATCTCACGCACCTTTTTGGTTGCGACCGGATCGACGTGCCAGACTACCTTGTCGAAGGCTTGCGCCAGTTCATTGTCAACGGTGCGGCGCAGGGCAGTGAGTAAGCCTAGTCGCGCTACATCGGGTGCCGTGACGGTGGGCATGTCGTGTAGCAGATCGGAGATTTGGCGATGCACGTCGGTGAGTGAGGTTACCAGGTCATCCATGCCAATGTTTAATTGTGAGTTACTCACTTTTATCAATGAGAGCTGCAAGCTGGGCAAAATGTCGTCGTGGAGTACGCGTCGGGTTTGTTGATCGATGACTTGACTTTGCGCCAGCCGTTCCCGCTGCAGGCTCATGAGGCGGCGAGCCATCTCCGCGCTGGCGCGGGTGTCGATGAGTCGTTCGCCGGTGATGCGTGCGATTTCGATTTCTTCTTGGGCATATATGCCCCCACCCCGTTTTTCGCCTAATAAAAAGAGGCCGATGAGCCCGCGCTCGCTCCACAAGGGCAGCGCCCACACCGCCCCGCCATAAATTTGCGGGTCGATGTTGAGGGTGTCGTTGGCGGGGGAGTCGAATTGGGCAGCTAAGGTGGTGAGCGGCGGCAAGGTGGCAATGTTGTTATGTGGGTAGGAAAGCGGTGGTCCTACGAGGGGGGCTGTTGGCCCGATGGCGGCAAGGTAGGCCACACGAGCGTACAAGACGTTGAAGCAGAGGGCGTGGAAGGCGGGTTCGATGTTTAACTCCGGCGGGGTGGATTGGGTGAGCAGTTGTTCGTAGAGGCGGTTGCTGGTGATGAAAGGGCGCAGTTGGGCGATGTAGCGTTCCCGTTCAACGTAGGATGACCAGGCAAAGAGGGCGAAGAAGAGGGTCATGAGAACGGCCGTTATCATTAAGGCATACAGCGGTTTTAAGTTCCAGGCGATGGTGCCGCCGACTATTACTCCATATGCCACTGCCAGCAGAATGGCACTGCGCCAGTGTCGGGATAAACCGCGACGGGGCAATGTTTTACCGGTAAACACTTCGTAGGAGACGATGGCTTGTCCTAGCATGACAATGGCAAAGCTAATGAGGGTGGCCACAAACCAGTCGATCCAGAAAAATTGGGTGACGTGTTCTAGATAAATCTCGTAGAAGGTGCGTTGTTGCACGTCTTGAATCAGCCAGAGAACGGTTCCCATGACCATGAAACTGACGATGAGCAGGGCTAACGAGGCAACAATGAGCCAGGGGCGGGCGCGTTGGCGAGCCAGGTTGTCCATCGCGCGGCGGGATGGACCCGGGCGGCGCACGGCATCTAGTGACAGGCCGATGCACAGGACAACGTAGGCGGAGTAGGCGGCAACCAGCAGCGGAATGCCAGCAATGGACCAACGCATGAAACTGCGTAGTTTATTGACATGGGCGTTTGGTATGATGTGCAGCAGGATCCCCAAAAGGAGTGTGAACAGGCCAATGCCCATGCCTGTGGTTACAAAAATGAGCCAGCGGCGCTGCCGACGGCGCAGGGTGGATTTTTCGCCGTTCCAGAAGCCGCTGTACCAAAGCATGATGATGTACCAGGCGTAGGGCAGAATGATGGCGGGAATCATGGCGACGATCCACCAGAAGATGGTGCTGAGCCAGCCTAGATAAATGACGCCGCGCCCGACAATGGCTGTGTGGGCGAAGAAGAAGGCGCTCCCCAGCAGTAATCCCCCACTGGCTGCCCAGATGCTAATGGTATGATAACGGTCGGAATTTAGGAGAACGGTGACGCCGAGCCAAAGTAGGAGGATGGCGTTGAAGAGGGAGGTGGCCATGATGGCCCAGTACAACAGTAGTTCTTTCATTCCCACTTGATCCAGTTGCCGCGATTGTCGAGGATGTGGGGAATGCCATCGGTGTTCCAGTGGATGAGACGGCCGTTATTGACGATAATTGCTACTCTGGTGCGGGCGATCTTTTCGTCGGAGGCGGTTTCGTTGAGTCCCCAGGCGGTGTAGATTTGGCCGTTGATGCGGCTGATGGTGCGTTTGTCACGGAAGCCCATGCGGTCGGCGATTTGTTTGTTGCTCATGCCTTGCGCTACCATTTTAGCCACAGCCTGTTCATTGGGCTCGAGCAGGTTCATGGGCGCGTTTTCATCTTTGTGGCGCACTTCTTGCACGCGGGATTCGATGTCGGGGTCGATGAAGGAACGGCCGTTTATGGCATCTTGCAGCAGCGGCCAGATCATTTGAGGGAGCAGGTAGTTGGATTTGCGCACGTAGGCGTAGTGGCTGAGAATGCCGGAGCGGCGGAAGTCGCGGTAGTAGGCGTCGTCGTCTTGGATGGAGTAGAAAACGACGGGTGTGCGCGGGAACTCTCTACGAATGGAAACGGCCGTTTCTATGCCATTCATCTCTCCTGCCAACTGTACGTCCATCAAGATCGCCGCGACGCCATTCTGGTCAGCCAGGCAAAATTCCAGTGCTGCTTCGCCCGTGGGGCAATCGTAGACAACTTGTACCCCATCAATGGCTTCTAATCCAGCTTTGAGAGCGGGTCTGAGTTTATCATTATCTTCAACAATCAGGATGTTTTTCATAATTTCAGCTTGATGAATTTTCCCGGAAATTTGTTTTGAGGCTGTCTACTCGAGAAAAAATTTCTGGGGAATTGGATGTGTGTTTCGTGTCATTGTAACATGTCTTATTGTGTTCTCTAATGCAAGCACTCAGGTGCGTGAGCAACTGTTGTTGAGGCGTCGCTGTGTCATTGAGTCTGCGTTAATCTTTTTATATGGCAACAAGGATTTGGATTTATTAATGAAAAGAAATGGGGATCAAGTCGTTTGGAGGATTTTTTGAGTTCCCCTCTCATCCCCGATAAAAATAGGAGATCATCATGACGACATCTTTGAAATCTAATAATCATCTTTTGCGGCGGTTTTTGCTCATCTTTTTGGCGCTGTTGTTTGCTTCGGTGGTGGCCACGACGATGGTGGTGGTGCGCATCGCCTACACGGGACGTTTTGCTTATCTGTTTCTCGTATGGAATTTGATTTTGGCGTGGCTGCCGTTTTTGTTTGCGTTGGCGGTTTTAACTTTGCGGCAGAGCAAGCTGGCGCTGGGTGCATTTGGCATATTGTGGCTGCTTTTTTTCCCGAACACTACCTATCTGGTGACGGATTTGATTCATTTGTATCACACGGATTTTATTCCGATTTGGTATGACGCTATCATGCTGTTTGCGTTTGCACTGACTGGGTTGATGCTGGGCTTGCTGTCGCTTTATTTTGTTCATGCAGTGGTGCGGATTTATTTTGGGTCGCTGATTGGCTGGATGTTTGTGGGCGTAACGGTCGTTCTCGGGAGTGTGGGGGTTTACATCGGGCGTTTTTTGCGCTGGAATAGTTGGGATGTGTTTGTTAATCCGTTTACCCTGTTTAACGATGTTATGCTCAACTTGTTCCACCCTGACCTGTTCCTTCGCGCTGTGGTGACGACTGGAATGTTAACGGCCGTTTTCATTGTGGCGTATGTGATTTTGTTTTTGCTGCCGCGTGTTTCATTGGAACCTGCATAAGCCGTGAGGTGTCATCTGTATACGATTCACGGATGGTGGTTTATGAAGTGGTCACGCAATAATTTGTTGTTGTGTTTAGTTGAGTAAATTGTTGTTGGGAGGACAAACCATGCAAGTGTATGAAGTGTATACAGGTGAAAACCAGCAGGATGTTCCGGTTTTGGGCGTGGTCTCGCTTTGGTTTGGGGCGGCGCTGGTGGGCATAACGGCCGTTGCCCGTGTCGTATCTTATCAAAGTGGTGGTACGATTGGAGCAGCGGCCGTTGCTGAAACCTTCCGTATCATTTTATTTGCCCTGATTCTGGCCTCTTTTGTCTATTTAGCCTGGCAAGTTGGCAGGGGCAACTTATTTGTTGCGGCGATGCCCCTGTTGATTAATATATTTACCTTGATCATTATCCAGTTTGTGCCCTTTGCCGTTATTTGGGAAGAAATGAGCTTTCAGGCCAACAGCAACCGCTACCACAAAGTGGTTGATTGGGTTGAATCAAACCGATTTCAAATTAACCCGGATGGTTCATTGGCGCTGCCGTTTGCCTATCGTGGGCTATCTCAAGGGGGACAGGTTTGGGTAGAAAATCAGGGTGATGTTACCAGCGTCTTTTTTGTATCTTTGCGTCAATCTGACAACCGCATGGAGGGTTTCATCTACCGTTCTGACGGGCAAGTTCCCCGGGATGATTTTGGTGGTAATTGGCGTTATGTGGCTGAGAAACGGCCGTTCTGGTTCTACTGTGCCAAATATTAGCGTGCCCTACTACGTGACATACGCCACGCCACTCATCGAATTCTGTGGTAACGGCCGTTATGCTCATCGGCGTGGCTTTAATCATCGCTGATCCTGCTATTCTCCAAGGCAAAAAGCAGAAAAAACACCAGAGGTAGTCGTTTTTAACCGTTGAATAAATTATGAGTTACTCATAATAAATGATCGGCGATTCCAGGCTGATCAGCTCAACTATTATGAGGGTTTGGTCGCCGCGCAAACCCTCATTGATGTCCGTAAACTGATAACAGATTATCGTGCCCTGAAATTATTAGCCGGTTCGCTAGATCACTGGTAAACTTGCCCGTAAAAGTATCAATTCACCAACTAATTCCTGAGTCACTGGGATGGTATATGACTACTGTCAGGCACATGACATGTCACTTGTCACTCCTGCCCCACCCCACTACCGCGTAAAATAGCTGATGATTGATCTAAAAGGCTTTTTTTGCGGCTCATCCGTATTTGAACAAATAAATAAACACGGTTTTCATCAAATAACGTAACCGTGAGATGTCATCCCTGGTCAGACATGTTGGCGTGTCTGGCTTTTATGTGTCTTTGCCACTCTTACAATCGCTGCTATTTTGGCAGCCTACACTGAACAACAAAACGAACAACCGTTTGGAGGATTAGTTCATGACAAAGTATGTATATTTATTCAAAGAAGTATCAGAGGCAGAAGAGTACGCCGGAAGTTGGGACGGTACTCGTTCTCTGCTAGGCGGTAAAGGAGCCAATTTGGGTGAAATGACCCGCATCGGCGTCCCTGTACCTCCTGGATTCACTGTCTCCACAGAAGCTTGCAATGCCTACCTGGACGCTGGCGAAACTTTCCCTGAAGGAATGTGGGAACAAGAACTGGCTGCTATGAAAGCCACTGAAAAACTGACCGGTAAACAATTCGGCAATCCGCAAAACCCACTGCTGGTTTCTTGCCGCTCCGGCGCTGTGTTCTCCATGCCGGGTATGATGGACACTGTTTTGAACATCGGCTTGAATGACGAAACGGCCGTTTCCATGGTCAATCTCACTAACGACGCCCGCTTCGTCTACGATGCTTACCGTCGCCTGGTTCACATGTTCGGTTCAGTTGTCCTCAATATCGACGACGAAGAATTTGAAGAACCGCTAGACGCCTACAAAGAAGAAAAAGGTTACAAAAGCGACACCGAAATGAACGCCGATGATTGGAAAGCACTGACCGAGACCTACAAAGGCGTCATCAAAGAAGAAAAAGGGTTCGATTTCCCCCAAGATCCATACCAACAATTAAAACTAGCCACCGAAGCCGTCTTCAAATCTTGGAACGGCAAACGCGCTATCGACTATCGCAATGCTGCCGGCATTGCCCACGATCTGGGCACCGGCGTCAACATCCAGACCATGGTCTTCGGGAACATGGACAACTCCGGCACCGGTGTGGCCTTCACCCGTAACCCATCCACTGGCGAAAACATAGTTTGGGGCGAATACCTCATGAACGCTCAAGGTGAAGACGTTGTGGCTGGTATCCGCAACGCTGATCCGATTGCCAACATGGAAGCTAAACTGCCAGAAGCGTACAAAGACTTCATGGACGTTTGCGAAAAACTGGAAAAACATTACCGTGAAATGCAAGATGTCGAGTTCACCATCGAAAGTGGCAAACTGTGGATGCTCCAGACCCGTGATGGTAAACGCACTGCCAAAGCAGCCGTCTCCATTGCCGTAGACATGGCTAAAGAAGGCCTCATCAGCAAAGAAGAAGCCGTTAAACGCGTGCAACCAGACCAGGTAGACACCTTGCTTCATCCTCAATTCGTTAACGCAGCCAAAGTCAAAGCTGTTGAAGAAGGAACCCGTTTCGCTACCGGCGTAAACGCCTCTCCGGGTGCTGCGGTGGGTCGAATCTACCTTGATGCGGACACCACCGAAAAAATGGCAAAAGAAGAAGGCCAAGATGTCATCATGGTGCGTCCGTTCACCAAACCTGATGATGTTCATGGTATGCTCGCTGCCAAAGGTATCCTCACCAGTGAAGGCGGGGCGACTTCTCACGCTGCTGTGGTGGCTCGCCAATTTGGTATTCCTTGCGTTGTCGGTGCTGGTGAAGTTCGCATCGATGCCGAAAAACGTGAAATCACCGCCAATGGCATTACCATCAAAGAAGGTGACTTCATCTCTGTCGATGGAACCACTGGTGAAGCATTCCTCGGCGTTATCGAAGCTGTTGCCCCTACCCTGGAAGAGCAAACTGACCTGTTGACCCTCCTCAAATGGGCTGACGAATTTGCCGCCAAAGAAGGCATCCGTGACGTACCTGAGGGTTGGCCAAGCCGTGGTCTGCAAGTATGGGCTAACGCCGACTATCCCGATGATGCTCGCCGCGCTCGTTCCTACGGCGCGACTGGTATTGGCCTTTGCCGCACCGAGCATATGTTCTTTGAACCTGAACGTCTGCCAATTGTGCAGCGCATGATTTTGGCTGACACCAGTGAAGAACGCCAGGCTGCCCTCGACGAACTGCTGCCCTACCAACGCAGTGACTTCGATGGTCTGTTTGAAGCGATGAGCGGTTACCCGGTTATCATCCGCTTGTTAGATCCGCCATTGCATGAGTTCATGCCTGATGAACACGAACTGCTCGTTGAGGTCATTGAAAACCGCGTCAGAAACACCGTTGACGAAGCAAAAGAAGCCCTCTTGGCTGATGTTGAATCCATGTACGAAAGCAATCCCATGATGGGTCTGCGTGGTGTGCGTCTCAGCGTCATGATGCCAGAAATCGTGGCAATGCAAGTTCGTGCTATCTTCGAGGCTGCTGCTGATGTGAAACTGCGTGGTTTCGAGCCACATCCTGAGGTTATGATCCCGTTGACTGGTCACATCAATGAACTGCACTTCATCCAACCAAAACTGGAAGAAATTGCTGCTGACGTGATGAAGACCAAAGGCGTCACCTTCGCTTATAAATTCGGTACGATGATTGAAATTCCTCGTGCTGCTTTGACGGCTGACGAAATCGCTAGCGTTGCTGAGTTCTTCTCCTTCGGTACCAACGACTTGACCCAGTTCACCTTTGGTTACAGCCGTGACGATGCCGAACGTAACTTCCTGGTGAAATACGTTGAAGATGGCATTTTACCGCTCAACCCATTCCAGACTATTGATGCTGCCGGCGTTGGCCAAATCATGGACATTGCGGTCAAGAAAGGTCGCGGTGTGCGCGTCGATTTGGAAGTTGGGATTTGTGGTGAACATGGTGGCGACCCTGAATCTGTAGCCCTTTGCCATAAACTGGGCTTGAATTACGTGTCTTGCTCCCCATTCCGGGTGCCAATCGCACGTTTGGCTGCTGGTCACGCTGCCTTGTCTTAAAGTGTGGTAAATGGTTTGCAGTGTGCGGTGAATAGCTGCTGAGGGCTGCAAACGAAATAGTGACAATGAAAAACCAGTCCTGTGTGAGCGGGACTGGTTTTTTTTGTTTTTATGACGTGAAGTATCTCCATTTTTCTCCAGTATCACCCACGTAAATCAACTTCCCGCCTGGGATAAACCGAGAGGCAAATTCTTCCATGATTTGTTTTCTTAAAATGCTGTGTTTGCCCTTTGATCATGTGATTTCTTTAGTTAGAGCAAAGGTGTGCTTACCGTGGGTTGTTGCTCTTGAATAATGATGGCCTGGATTGATGACTTTTGTCAAAGTGCATCATGAAATGTCACTGGCGGATGGATGGCTTCTGCTTTATGATAGTGGGGCGGTCGGAGAAATACATATGGCTTAATGGCAGAGTGCGCCCGCACATGTAGGCATGCCTTTCTCTGCGGAACAAGGGATATGTATTTGAGAGTAACGGCCGTTTTCCCACCAACATTAAACTTCTCGGCATCTCGGAAATTCTGGGAAGTTGACAAACGAGGCAACCTGCTTATGCCCACAACCCCTGCAAAATCAAGAACATCCGTCCACAGTGGTCACCCTTCGGGTGATGAACGTTACAAAGCGCTTGACCGCACCATGAAGCGCTTCAAGTACCAGAAAGATGTACTTCTGGAAGTCCTCAACACCGCTCAAGAAACCTTTGGCTACCTTTCCGAAGATTTGCTCATCTACGTTTCGCAGCAACTCGATATCTCCCTGGTCAAAGTGTATGGTGTTGCTACCTTCTACCATATGTTCACCTTCACCCCTTTAGGAGACCATAACACCATCGTCTGTACCGGCACCGCTTGCCACGTGAAAGGCGCTGACCAAATCGTGGCGCGATTGACGGAAGCGTACGACATCGAGCCAGGGGAGACTACCCCCGATGGTCTCTTGAGCTTGACGACCGCCCGCTGCATCGGCAGCTGCGGTTTGGCTCCGGTGGTTGTTTTGGATGGCAAAGTGCGCGGCAAGGAAACGCCCGAAGGATTGCTGCAGCATGTGGCTGAAATTGTTGAGATGAAAGATTGAGAGGTTGGAGATTGCTCATTTTTAACCTGCTAATCTCCAATCTTCCGTTTTGTGATACTGTCAAAGGGAACTGTCGCTTATGAATAATAGCAAACTAGAAAAACTGGCTCAAACTGAGCGAGACCGTCAGGCGAAACTGGATAAGCGGATATTTTGCTGTAGAAGCACCGCTTGTCTCTCATCAGGGGCTGCTTTGGTGCAGATGACGTTGGAGCAGACGTTGGCGGCTAAAGGTGACAATGCGCAGCACCATGAGGTTGTTGGCACGGGATGTATGGGGTTATGTAGCCACGGCCCCTTAGTGCGTGTTGAGTCGCCAGATGAGGAGCCGGTGCTGTATGAAGATGTAACGGCCGTTCTCGCCAAAGAAATCATCGATCACCACGTTCCTACCAATGAAAACAAAAAAAGTGACGACAAAGAAAACCCGCACGACCACTCCCCTCGTTGTGCCCCAGATAAAGGCTTAGAATGCCACACATTGCCCTTGGACGCGCCATTTTTCACCAAACAAGTCAGAATCGTTTTGAGCGACACAGGGCGCCTCGACCCTGAGAGCCTGGATGACTATCTGGCTCATGGCGGTTATCAAGCATTAGCCCAAGTTTTAGGCAGCATGACACCGCAGCAAGTGTGTGATGAGATTCTGAAAAGCGGCTTACGTGGTCGCGGCGGCGCTGGTTTTCCCACGGGCATCAAGTGGAACTTTGTGCGCGAAGAAGACAAGCCGCAAAAATACGTCATTGTAAACGGAGACGAAGGGGATCCCGGCGCCTACATGGATCGCACTATCATGGAAGCCGATCCGCACCGTGTCTTGGAAGGCATGATCATTTGTGCGTACGCAGTTGGAGCCTCAAAAGGTTATCTCTACATTCGCGGCGAATATCCCATTGCCATTCAGCGTATCAACATGGCCATTCGTTCGGCACGGCGGCGCAAAATCATTGGGCGCCGCATCCTGGGAACTGATTTTGACTTTGTGCCAGAGGTGCGTATTGGCGCTGGTGCGTTTGTTTGTGGCGAAGAGACAGCATTGATGAACTCGATTGAAGGCAAACGGGGCATTCCCCACATCCGTCCCCCCTACCCTTCAAAATCTGGTTTGTGGAAAGCACCCACCGTGATCAACAACGTAGAAACGATGGCCAATGTCCTCTCCATCATCAAAAACGGCGCAGAGTGGTATGCCAGCATTGGCACAGAGAAAAGCAAGGGAACCAAAGTGTTTGCCTTGACCGGACAACTGCGGAACACCGGGTTGATTGAGGTGCCCATGGGGATTACGCTGCGCGAAATTGTCAACGAGATTGGCGGCGGCATCGTTGGCGGTGGTGAATTTAAGGCGGCGCAAACAGGTGGTCCCAGCGGTGGTTGTATTCCTCAAGCGTATCTCGATTCGCCGGTGGATTATGAGAGCCTGGCTGAACTAGGCTCGATTATGGGTTCCGGCGGTTTGGTGATTTTGGATAACTCGACGGGAATGCCTCAGTTTTCACGTTTTTTCATGGATTTTTGTGTGGATGAAAGCTGTGGCAAGTGTGTCCCGTGCCGGGTAGGCACCGTGAAGATTCGTAGTTTGCTGGATAAGATGCTTGCTGGCAATGCGGAACCAGGGGATTTAGACAAATTAGAGAAATTATGCTTGCTGGTGAAGAAAACCAGCTTGTGTGGCTTAGGGCAATCTGCGCCGAACCCGGTATTGAGTACGATGAAATATTTCAAGCATGAGTATCAGGCGTTGGTCACAAAGTCATGTTAGGGTGGGAAATCAGGTGCGCATCCATAAATCAATTACGGAATGGATAGATGCGCTTCGAGTGACTTTTCCCCCGGAAAAACGGAGATTAATTTTTAGATGGTCACTATGCTATACTTGCTGACGGTTGATAAGTGCCTGACATTGTTGATTGAGCAAAAACGGGGCAGTGCCTGAAACCCGTGGTCAAGTTGATGCAGTTTGAGCTGGTGGCAACGTGATATTGTAAGGACAGAATTATGATTGAGTTGACGATTAACGGCCGTTCCCTTCAAGTTTCCCCTAACACCACCGTTATGGACGCGGCATTGGCGCATGGCATCGACATTCCGCGCCTCTGTTACCATCCTGAATTGAGTGTTTCAGGTGGCTGTCGCTTGTGTATGGTCGAGGTTGAAGGCTGGGCAGCGCCGGTGGCCAGTTGTGGGCTGCTGTGTCAGGATGGCATGGTTGTCACCAGCGAAAGCGAAGAACTTTCCGCCATGCGACGAGACATTATTGACCTGTTCGTCTCAGATCATCCGCTGAACTGTGTGGTATGTGACAAAGCTGGCGCCTGTGCGCTGCAAGCGTACGCCTACAAATACGGCATCGTCGAAACCACCCACGACAAAGAAATCGCACGCACCCTCTACCAGGATGACAATCCATTCTTCTTGCGTGACCATCAATACTGCATTTTGTGTGGGCGCTGTACTCGGGTGTGTGAGGAGGTAGTCGGTGCCGAAGCGATTGAACTGGTGGGACGCGGCTTTACCAGCCATATCGCTACCCCATTTGATGGCCCCATGATCAATTCTGACTGCGTTTTCTGCGGCAACTGTGTGCAAGTTTGCCCGACAGCAGCGCTCATGCCCATGTCGCGGCGTGGTCAAGGGCGCGAATGGGAGATGGAGCGGACGCAGACGATTTGTGGCTACTGTGGTGTGGGGTGTGAAATTGAATATGCCAAGAAAAACGGTGACATTGTCTACGCGCAGGCAACCAAAACACCCTCGGTAAATGGCGAAATGCTCTGTTCTAAGGGGCGCTATGGCTGGGATTTTGTCAAGCATTCAGAGCGGTTGACGACGCCATTGATCCGTAAGGACGTGGCTTATGAGATGGGGTTGACTGACGAGCCGTGGCAGCTGCCCGATAAGTCGCCATTGAAAGCCCGCCGGGTGAAGATTGAGAACAGCTTTGTGCCGGTGGATTGGGAAACGGCCGTTTCCTACACCGCCAGTCGTTTAGCCGAAACTGTACGCAAGCATGGTTCCGATTCCGTTATGGGGATGGCTTCGGCACGCTGTACGAACGAAGACAACTACATCTACCAAAAATTTATGAGGGCAAGCATTGGCACCAACAATCTGGACCATTGCGCCCGCTTGTGACACAGCTCCTCAGTGACAGGCCTCGTGCAGGCCTTCGGTTCTGGCGCAATGACCAATTCTATCGACGAAATCAAAGATTCAGACTGCATCTTCGTCACTGGTTCAAACACGGCTGAAACCCATCCTGTGATTAGCTACGAAATGGTTCGCGCTGTCAAAAATGGAGCCAATCTCATCATCGTTGATCCGCGCAAGGTTCCGCTGGTAAAACATGCCACGCTGTTCTTACAAATCAAACCGGGCACTGATATTTACGTGTTCCTGGCGATGATGCACATCATCATCCGTGAAGGTTGGGCGGACGATGCCTTCATCGCGGCACGGACGGATGGGTACGAAGCGTTTAGCGCAGTGCTGGGGCAGTACACGCCGGAGTATGCGGCGCTTATGTCGGGTGTTGATGCCAAGAAAATAGTCGAAGCGGCTCGCCTATATGCCTTGGGCGAACGGGTTGAAGGCGAATCGAAGTATGGCGAAGAACGTGGTCGTAGCGGTATTTTCTACGCCATGGGTATTACCCAGCGCAGCAACGGCACCGACAATGTGATGACGCTGGCGAATTTGGCGATGCTGTGTGGTCAGATTGGCAAACCGTCTACGGGTGTGAACCCGCTGCGTGGGCAGGCAAATGTGCAGGGTGCCTGTGACATTGGCTGCCTGGTGAACGTGTTCCCTGGGTATCAACGGGTTACAGACGATGACGCTCGTCGAAATTTGGCTGAAGCGTGGGGTGTTGAGGAGCTGCCGGGCAAAGTCGGGCTGACGGTTGTGGAGGCGATGCATTCGGTGGGCAGGGAAAACGGCATCCACGCCATGTATATCATGGGTGAAAATCCGATGATGTCAGACCCAAACACCAGCCATGTGGAGAAAGCCTTACGCACGCTTGATTTTCTGGTGGTACAGGATATTTTCCCCTGCGAGACAGCTCAGTTAGCGCATGTGATTTTGCCTGCGATGTCGTCGTTGGAGAAAAATGGTACGTTTACGAACACGGAACGGCGGGTGCAGCTGCTGAATCCAGTTCTGCCTGCCCCTGGATTGGCTAAACCGGATTGGTGGATAACGGCCGCTCTTGCGCAAAAATATGACGAATACATGGGCGTTGACCGACCTGGTTACTGGGATTTTGCCTCACCTGCCCACATTTTTGCTGAGATGGCGCAGGTGACGCCGATTTACAGAGGCATGAGCTTTGCCCGGTTAAAAGGGAATGGTTTGCAGTGGCCCTGCCCCGATGAGGAACATCCGGGGACGCCTATTTTGCATGTGGGTCAGTTTACACGAGGGCGCGGTCAGTTTAGTGTGGTAACGGCCGTTGATCCTGCTGAGCAGCCAGATGAAGAATACCCGTTAATCTTGACGACTGGCCGCATTTTGTTCCATTATCACACTGGCTCGCAGACCCGTCGTAGTGGCTCGTTGGCTTGGGTGGCACCACGCGGCTATGTTGAAGTGAATACGGTTGACGCCGAAGCGGTGGGTGTGGATGATGGCAAAGCGATTGTGATAGAGAGTCGGCGAGGCAAAGTGCGCACGCAGCTCAAGGTGAGTGATCGGGTGGCGCCGGGCACCGTGTTCCTGGCGTTCCACTGGCGGGAGGCACCAGCCAACATGCTCACGCAGGACTTTAAGCTAGATCCCGTGGCGAAGATTCCTGAATATAAAGTTTGTGCGGTCAGGCTGGAGAATCCCAGAAAGAAAACATGAAAGATTTGACCGCAGATTAACACAGATGAACGCAGGTGAAATCTCTGAGAATGTGCTAAGGAACGGAAATTAAATAGTACGATGAAGTCGTTTCCTTACCGTTTCTTGAAACTGACGATGCAGCTCCGCATTTTATTTCATTGTCAGGCCTGGTCTGCTAAATCTGCGGTTACTATCAATTGACTTTGACTTCGACGCCTTCGGGGACGGAGACCACGACGATGCCGGGGGTGTGGCAGGTGGTGGTGACGACTTGAACGTCTAAATCGGCGGGAATGTGGAGGGAAACGGCCGTTCTGTCAATCACTTCATTATCCTCTGGCGGTGGTATGATTTCCCCCTCCCCTGATGCTTCTTCCGCTTCAAGCTCAACGCCATCAATAAAAAAGTCCTTGGGGCGCGGCCATTTGCTTTTAACACGAATAGCGATCTCTATTTGACCATTGTCGGGCACAGTAAATTCTAGTGTGTGGCGGAACCAGCAACGGTTCTGCATGGTGCCGCCATTAACCCATTGGCCTTCACCATTGACCCATACGCCTGATTCTGCTCCAAATGGATCTGTTTCGCCGTGCAGATCCACAAAAACGGGCACAGTTAAGGTGGCAGGCGTGCCTGGTTTTAGTCCAGTGACGATTTGCGTCAGTTCTGCGCCAAAGGGGGCTCCAGCATTGAAAATCTTGTATGTGGCGCTGCCAGCCAAAATGAGCGCATCTGGTCCACCCAGACGTTCGTTAAGGGGAAGCTGATCCGATAACTTGTGTACACATTCAGGCACCCCTTGAGCTGTATCTCCTGCTCCAAATAATGATTCTCCTGGTTCAAGCCAACGCAGGATCCAATTTTGGGGCTGTTGGTTGATTAAATCTCCTAGGAGTGGCGGCATATCGGTCCAACCTTCTGAAAACGAACCATTTCTGAGCATTTGTGACCTCCATTTTGTTTATTTTTTCTCGTTAAATTATCGTTGACACGTTTTATTCATTATACGGGGATGTGTCAAGTTGTTTTTTTGTACTTGACAATAGTGTATGTTGTACACTATACTGTGATGGTGTTTATTTGACACTATTTGTAATTATTGACCAATAATGAAAGATCCACGACCAAATTTAGCATGTTTAGGACAAGGGTTTGTCATTTGTCGTTGGTCTGTGGTCGGTGATGGAGGTTTTTGTGATGTGGATGCTAACTGGAACGGCCGTTATTCTTTTGCTTGGATGCTTATGGATGTTGGCGCGTCGCTGGGCTTATGTCAATGTACCTGAATTAGAATTGGCAGTGGTCAAACATAGTGGCAGCAGTAAATTTATCCGATTCTTGCCCTCTGGTAGACATTGGATCGTGCCATTTCGGGAAGATGCCAAAACACGAATTGATTTGTCGCCACCGGTGGTCAAAGGTAAAACGACTGGGGTGCAGGCGATTGGTGGCCTGTCGCTTACCATTGCCTGGGAATTGGCTTTTTCTCTTGATCCCATGCGTGTCAATCCCCAAAATCAACCCCAAATTGCGCGACTATTGGCCAAGAAAACGGCCGTTACTGCCCAAAAACATTTGGCAAACAGCCTGCATCATCTCATTGGAAGCTATACCATTGAGCAATTAACATTGCCGGGGGCGCATCAAAAATTAGAAAATGAGCTGATGCGACAAATTAAGCGGCGGTTGTCCCCCCTGGGCTATGATGTGTCACGGGTCATGATTGGAGCGATCGATATGCCAGTGCAGGTCAAGGCCGCTTTAGAAGAAGCTCACAAACAGGAAATGCAAACAGAGATAGAAGCGCGGGCGTTAGCTCGATTACAGCGGGTGATCAGCCAGTTTTCTGATGCCGATATGCAGCGTCTGATTGAGTTGGAACGTATTCACAAAGGACAAAGCGGTGTTGTCCTCCCCTACCCTACTATGAGTAGACAGTGGGCAGTCAATAGTAACCGGTAAACAGTCTCCAATTATCCTTGCGCTTCAAGAACGAATGTTCTACAATTGGGGCATGAATTCTCTTGCAAAATTCAAACATCTTGCTGAAAATGCCCTTTTGGAGCCAGCTGAAGAAACTTCTTTTAAGCCTGCGCCCCAACTACTGCCTTGTGGCATCAATTTTGGAGATCAAGTGCCAGACGCCAGGCGTCAATCGCCCCCAAAACCAAACTTGCAACGTGATTTAGGTGTTCATCATGCCAAAATGCCTGGTGGCAAAACCATCCCGCTGCTGAAGACGATGGTTACATCTGCATGCGAACGTAACTGCTTCTATTGCCCTTTCCGTGCTGGTAGAAACGGCCGTCGTGTCACCTTTACGCCTGATGAACTGGCGCAATCTTTTATGGATTTGTATCGTGCGGGCATCGTGGCCGGGCTGTTTCTTAGCTCGGGCATTGTCAAAGGCAGCGTCAATACCCAGGAAAAACTTAACACAACCGCAGAAATCTTACGCAAAAAGCATAATTTTCGCGGATACATGCATCTCAAAATTATGCCTGGCGCTGAAAAGGATCAGCTACGACAAGCGATGCGCTTTGCCAACCGGGTATCTGTTAACTTAGAAGCACCGAATGACAAACGGCTGGCACAGTTGGCTCCGAAGAAGGTCTTTTTCGAGGAGTTAGTGCGTCCTTTACAGATGATTGAGGAAATCCGCCAAACTGAACCAGGGCATCTGGGTTGGAACGGCCGTTGGCCTTCCACCACCACGCAGTTTGTGGTTGGGGCAGCAGGGGAGACTGATCTGGAGCTGTTATCAACATCTGAATATCTCTATAAAAAGGTGCGCATTGCCCGTGCCTACTACTCTTCATTTAGCCCTATTGCCGATACACCATTTGCGCACCTGCCACCCTCCAGCCGTTTGCGTGAACATCGCCTCTACCAAACCTCTTTTTTGTTCCGGGATTACGGTTTTGACCTTGAGGATTTGCCCTTCACACAAGAAGGCAATCTGCCCCTGGAAATTGATCCAAAATTGGCTTGGGCGCGATCCCATCTGCAAGAAAACCCAGTGGAGCTAAACCGTGCCGCGCGGCAGGAATTACTGCGTGTGCCTGGCATTGGTCCCTTGGGGGCTGATTCCATCATCTCTGCCCGTCGCGTGGGCACTCTCCGCGATGTTGATGATTTACGCCAAATTGGCATACAAACTAAGCGCCTCAAACCCTTTGTCCTCCTAGATGGCAAACGTCCCACGTATCAGCTAACACTGTGGTAAAATAATGAGCGGTGTATTGTCACTGCTTACTGTTCACTACTTAGGAGGCTAAATGTCCACTTTACCTATTACTCGCATGACCCTATACAAACATGGTGTTGGCTTTTTTGAGCGTCGTGCCTCATTGACTGGCGAGGAAGCATCGCTTTCATTCCGTGTGGAAGAAATGAATGACATTCTCAAAAGCTTAACGGCTATTGACTGGGGTGAGGGTCAGGTGCTAGGCATCGACTATGCCACGCCGCAAAGCCGGGAAGAGCGCCTGGAGGGCTGCTCAGTGCGCTTGAGGGACAAACGCAACTTGCGGGATTTGCTGGGGGGGTTGCGTGGTCGCCGGGTCTCTTTGCAGCTCGATCAAGGGGAAACGGCCGTTGGCACCCTTTTAGGCCTCGATGAACTACCAGATCGTCAGCCGATTGGGGATTCGCTGGTATCACTGCTGCAAGATGAGGTGGAGCAAGTGCAAAACTTTCCGCTCAGCCGCGTGCAAAGCGTAGATATCCTTGACGAACGTGGTGCTGCCGATTTGCGCTTTTTCCTCCAGCTTGCGCAGACCCAAGAAGATTATCGCCAGGTGACAGTGCGCTTGACGCCAGGAGAGCATGATCTCTCGGTGAGCTACATTGCGCCAGCGCCAACATGGCGTGTGAGCTACCGCCTTGTGGCTGCTCCTGAGGCAGATGGCCAGCCACAGGTGTTACTCCTGGGCTGGGGTATTTTTGATAACCGCCTGGAGGAGGAACTGACGGAGATTTCTCTCTCGCTGGTGGCTGGCATGCCGATTTCGTTTGTGTATGATTTGTATACGCCATTTATGCCAGAACGGCCGTTTATCGAAGAAGAATCCCGCGTAGCTCCCGGCCCAGTCGATCTAGTTGCCGGTGCTGCAGTCTTTAGCCGCATGCCAGAAGCCGAGCCTGAGATGATGCAAGCAATGGCAGCGGCTCCTGCCGAACCTAAAAAACGCGAACGCAAAATGTCTGCTACAGATATAGCCGAATCAGTTTCCGTTTCTGCTAGTGGGGAAGCTATGGGCGAACTGTTCCAGTATCACATCACCACGCCCGTCAGCGTTGGCCGGGGACAATCGGCGATGGTACCCATCGTTTCCACCAACCTCAGTTACAATAAAGATCTCATTTACAACAGTGCCAAACTCGCTGTCCATCCCATTGCCAGCTTACGCCTGACCAACACCACGGGGCTCACCCTGGAACGGGGGCCGGCAACCGTCATTGAGAATGGCGATTACGTAGGCGAAGCGGTACTCCCCTTCACGGCCGCTGGCGCCGAGTTCATCATCCCCTATGCCGTAGAGTTGGGCATGCGCGTGCGTGAGAAGAGAGGCAGCCGCATTGAACTGTACGGCTTGTCAATCCAGGGCGACTACCTCCTGTTTGAAGAGTGGGATGTGCGTTGGCACGAGTACCAGCTTAACAATACCACGACCAAACCCATGACCATCCTTGTTGAACATCCTCGAACGGCACATTATGACCTGTTTGATACCCCGAAACCCGCCGAAACCACGGAAGAGAGTATGCGTTTTGCCGTTGACGCGCCGGCAAAAGATGAAACCAAACTGCGGGTCAACACCCGCACTCTGCACCAACGACGAGAAGAAATACGGAATCAGTCTTATGTTAACTTGAGCCGTTATCTCCAAAAGGGCTTAATCGACCAGGGCACGCATGACCTGATTGTTGAAATCTTGAAGCTGGTCGATAAGATTAATGACCACAATCAACGTCTCAGTGAGATTGATAAGAAACGCCAAAAGGTTTACACTGCCCAAAGGCAAATTCAAGACAATATGCAGGCGCTATCTACTAAAGGCAGAGAGGGGCATGTACGCAACCGATATGTTGATCGATTGGAGGCGACTGAGAACAGCTTGAGCGTCTTAAACAAGGAAGAGTCTCTCTTGCAGCAGGAAATCGAACAGCTTGAAGCAGAAATTGAGAAGAAACTGAAGATCAAGGATTAAGTGGGCTGTAAGCAGTTTTCAGTTTAAGTAACTCACTGTTCACTGCTTACTGCTCACTGGTTATCGTTTACTGATTACCGTCCACTGACTACGCATCATACTCTGCAGACGCCAATTTCACACACAATGCCACTACTTCCATGGCCTGTTTCACTTCTGCGACTGGCGGGCGGCTGGGCGATAGGCGAATATTTGCATTATTGGGATCTTTCTTGTATGGGTAAGTAGCGCCAGCAGGTGTGAGCGCCACTCCAGCACCTTTTGCTAACTCCACCACACGGTCGGCTACCGGTTTGGCAGTGTCTAAGCTGATAAAGTAGCCACCTTTGGGATTAGTCCAAGTGGCTAAACCTGTGCCACCCAATTGCTCTGTCAGCACTGCCACGACCATATCAAACTTGGGTTTCAGGATTTTGGCATGCTCTTTCATAATGCCATCAATGCCGCCTGGGTAACTACCTAGGAATTTGACATGACGGTACTGCTCGATTTTGTTAGGGCCAATAAACTGAGTCCCAAGCAATTTGCTCATAGCGGCTACATTGTCCACGCTGGTCGCCATGACCCCAATACCAGCCCCCGAGAACGTGATCTTTGAGGTCGAGCCAAACAGATAGACGCGATCTGGGTTGCCAGCTGCAGCACACGCACGCAATAAATTGAGGGGTTTAGCTGGTTCATCAGTGAGGTGATGCACGATATATGCATCATCAGCGAAAATAGTGAAATCGGGAACGGCCGTTTTCATTCTGGCTAACCGTTTAACCGTTTCATCAGACACAGTGTCGCCGGTGGGATTGCTGTAAGTGGGCACGAAAGCCATCCCCTTAATGCTGGCATCAGCGGCGACTAACTCTTCCACCGCGTCCATATCGGGGCCATCAGCTGTCATTTGCACTGCGATCATTTCAATGCCCAGCGTTTCCAGCGCCGTGAAATGCCGATCATAGCCCGGCACAGTCACGATAAACTTGACCGTTTCCTCTTGGCTCCAGGGGCGCGGGCTGGCTTTCAACCCTTTGAGCATGGCCCACATCAGGGTGTTAGACATCAGCTTAAGGCTAGAGTTATTGCCCGCAATCACCTCTTCCGGCTTGACCCCGAGCATACCAGCAAACAATTCACGGGCCTCAGGTAAACCAGCCACGCCACCCGGATAATTGCGAATAGCAATGCCACTGGGAGTGACTAGATCAGTTTCATCGACGATAGTCAGCATCTTATTGGCTAAATCAAAATCGGCATTGGACGGTTGCCCGCGCTGCATGTTGAGCGCTAAACCCATGCCCTTAACCTGTTCATACTCTGTTTGTAATGTTTTTAAATCATTTACCATGCTGCTTTCTCCTGTTTTTTGACGAAAGACTAAGGACGAAGGACGCAAAAGCCCACGCTGTCTGCCATCTTTTTTGATATTTTGAGACTATCAACAATTTTAGCAAAGGGATTTGAAACGGCGAATGAACAGGGAGCAGAAGCCGTGAACAGTGAATGGCAGGCAGTGAGCAGCGTCAAATGCAGACAAACTGTCAACCATGGTTGACACATCCTCCAGCGTGACAGGGTAATCGGATGGTAGGATGTCAACGAAACAGAGCTGTGCGCCAGCCCATTGCAAATACATTTAAGGTCGGGGAGCAAAAGACCGTCTAAAGCCGCCAAATTTAGCGTCTCCGGCCTGTGTGTCCGAAATGCACAGCCCCCAGGAGGAATGCTGTCATCGGTGTCCTGCCCGAATTTGACGATAGTGGCCTTAGTTTCCGTTTTTCAGAGGGACAGGTCACTTGCGGCGCATCCATCAATGCCGTAACTTATTTATGGTTCTGGTCGGTTATGACAGCTGCCATCCGGCAATTGAATATTACTCATCATACGGGCATCATGGAGTTGAGCGATAAGTTCCTGGTTACTCAAGTTAACACCTGCAAATTTGGTGTTAATCAGGGTAGCATTCGTGAATTTGGCGTTCTTTAATTCAACGCTGCGTAAATCTGCGTCAGTTAAATCCGCTTCAGTTAAGTCTGCTGCGGTTAAGTCTGCGCCGCGTAAATCGGTATCGCGCAAAATAGATGCATTCAGGGAGGCGTTGTTTAAAAATGCGCCTCTCAAATTGGCTTGATTCAAAAGGGCACCATTTAAGTTAGCCCCTTGCAAACGAGCATCGCGCAAGTTGGTTTGATACAAATTGGTTTGCTCCAACACCGCTTCTCTTAGCCTAAGTTCACGCAAATGGCTACGGCTTAAATCCGCTCTAAACAGCCAGGCATTTTCCATGTTGAGTTCAGCCAGGTTGAGCACCGGAGGACGGTTAATGAGACCGCTGTCATACACAAACAGAAGGACTTGCCCTTTTTGGCGTGCATCAAGGCCAGGCGTCACGATTAGGGTGAGGGCGCGGGCAATGGAACGGGCTTCTCGGCTTTCGTCGTTACTGTGCAGTTTGTATTTGAGTAGCAGCTCAGTCATGCTATCAAAATAGGTTTGTAAATCTTCCCGCTGAGATTTATAAGCGGTGACTTTGCGTTCATTCTCTTCTGAACGGCGTGTGAGCCATAAAACGCCAATGGGAATGAGCAGGGGGACGATGAGCAGTTCCATCCATGTCCATAAAGTTTGTTCTTCAAAACCTGTATTCTTGGCTTGAATCGTTTCAAATAAAATCCAAAGAAAAATAAGCACGCCTAAAACGCTGGCAATCATCACTGTTTTTTGCCAGAAGGCTTGCTTGTGCCAAAAATTTTTGATTCTATCCAACCAATTTTTCATAGAAGGATAATATTAAAAAATGTGTGAAACGGCTTTGATTAAGCCAGCAATAATGGGGGCTGTTTTAAGAACGGCTGCTCCAAAGTTTCCTGCGGCCTGGGCTGCTTTACCAGCATCACTCAGTATTTCTGCAATATCCTCCAGGCGACGGGTGATCCGGCCGCTGCGTGGCTTGTCTGTGGCTGCTTCTTCGCGCGTATAGGCTATATCTTCAATGACAGTTTGAGCATCACGAGGAATAGGAAACTCATTGTTTTTGCTAGCTTCTTGGAGCAGTTTCTCTAATTCTTCTAACTGTTTTTGAAACTGTTCTTTATTTTGCGGCGGTACCTGATCAATGGTGATGCTTTTCCCGGCTATGTTTTCTGCCCAAACCTGACCGTCACCAATGACACCACCAACCATATTTCCATGGATATTGATGGTGGTGTTTCCTCCTGCTTGGCCACCCAAGTTGGCAGGAGCGGGGGGGGCGGGTTCTAGCACATCCCAGTCGATAATATTTGGTCGGGAGGCCGCAATTTGCTGGATGAGTTGGCTGTATAGGCCATGCCGCTGGGCATATTGAACTATTTCTAATGCTTTGGCGGCACGTCCGCTACCTGCTAAATCTTCATAAGGTATGTTGAGGGTAAAGGCCAGGTTGTTTAGTTCACCTATGCTAAAGTAGGTTTTCAGGGCTTCTAAGGCTTGCTGTTGTGTTACATTTGACATCAGACTCATTCCTCCATAGGTTTTTTTGCTTCAGCGTATTTGGGTTTGTATGCTACGCCGTTCGTGAAACGAGAAAAAGAGATAAACTAATTGTGGATTAGTAATCGTAAAATGTCAATTCCAATGGCTAATTGGGTACGTGGATAAGCTTTATTGTCGATCGTTAAGGAGTGACGACGAAATAAAATACAGAATTGCATCGTTAGTTTCAAGGAACGGCCAGGAAATGACTTTGTTGTATTATTTAATTTCCGTTCCTAAGCATCAATTGTTAATCTCCTCTCGTGGCGTATTTGCGCACCAGTTCCTGCACGCGCTCCTCGTCCCAGGAGAGGAATTCACCATCCCACTCACGGGGGGCGTAGAGAGCCAGCACGGCGATGGTGCCACCAGGAGCTTCGGGCGGGAGCAGGTCTCCTTCTTCTTGGAAGCGCAGGAAGCGTTGGTATGCTTCTTCAGGCATGCCTTGCTGTCCCATTGTGCGGATCACCGCTTGCATTTCGGTATCGACTATGCCCGGGCGTACAGAGATGCTGGTGACTAAATCTTCTTCGATGGCTAGGGCGCGGCTCAGTTGGTTGAGACCACCTTTGGTGGCGCAGTAGGCGCTCCAGCCGGAAATGGCGTAGGTGGCAGCTCCGCTGGAGACGTGGATGACACGACCGCGATTTTGGCGCAAGTAGGGTAGGGCAGATTGACTGAGCATCATCGGACCCAGCAGGTTGATCATCAGGCTTTGCTGCCATTCGGCAGGATCGACCTCGGCGATGGTTTTGATGGGTTCCAAGATGCCTGCATTGTGGACGATGCTGTCGATGGAGCCAAAGTTGTTTAATGTTTTCTCCACAAGCTGGCGGCAATCTTCATGTTTGCTGATGTCGCCAGGTACTGCCAGGACAGTGCCGCCACCATCACGGATGTATTGTGCTTCTTGTGCCAGCAAGGCGGCAGAACGGGCAAACATGACAACATTGGCACCTAATGTGGCTGCGTTCTGAGCTGTTGCCAGACCAAGTCCGCGAGAACTGCCGGTGACGATTATGGTTTTTGTGGACATTTGTTACTCCCTTTGTCAGTGGTCATTGGTCATTAATCAAGAATCACCAAGGGCTTTAATCAGTGAATTAACATCCTCTTGTATCAATTTTAGCAGACGTTTCATTTCTTGTTGATCTGCGGTTGGTAGCTGGTGGATGGTGGTGCGTGCTAAATGACCGCGCACCCAGTGTAATCTCTGCAAGTTTGTGATCCGTTTCCCTTGCTCGCTGTCTGTGATTTCTCCACCAGCAAAAATGCTGTCTGCACTCCTATCTGCTTTGTCGAATGAAGAGTCGAATCCTTGTTCGCTCAGTGGTGGTAATGGTGCATGTAACACCTGAATTGCCTGGTGAACAGTTGAGTGTGGTGCATCTTTTTTGAGATAACGGGCGATCTGCTTGAATTCTTGCTTGTTGACATCGCCAGCTTCTAGGGCGCGAAATAAGGCGCGTTGTTGTGAGGGCTTGAGCCCTTTGAGGGCGCGGGTATCCCGCTCGCGGATGGCTCCTTGACGAACGCCTTCTTTTATCTCATCAGGCAAATCCAAGAGTTGAATGATTTGGCTGGCGCGCTGCCGGGTGAAGCCTAAGCGTTCACTGACGTTGGCCCAGCTAATGCTGCGCGAGTGGGGGGTGCTGCTTGTTTTGCCTTCTGCTATTTGGGCATCTAACTCAATTTGCATCAGGTCACGCAGGCGCATCATGCCTAAGGCGCGATCCATGTCGTTGAGGTCTTCGCGTTGGATGTTTTCGACGAGTTGGCGCACGAAGCGGGTGACTTCGTCGTAGGTTTGACGACGCACTACGGCTGGTATGGTTTTAAGTCCTGCGATTTTGGCAGCACGCCAGCGCCGTTCGCCGTGGACGATTTTGTATTGCCCTTTGCGTATCTGGGTGACTTCGATGGGTTGGATGACGCCATCTTCTTTGATGGAGGCGGCTAGTTCGTCCAGGGTTTCGTCGTGGAAGGTGTGGCGTGGTTGGTCGGCATCGGGCATGATGGCGTCGAGGCGCAGTGCGAGCAGTTGTAGGCCAGCTGTTTGTTCGGTGTCGTCTTTGCTGGTGAACAAGGCTCCGAAGTCGTCGGATTGGGTGGGGATGGGGCGGGCGAGGTTGATTTTGGGCTTCTTTTTGGCCATAAGGTGATCCTTTCGTTTGGTCAACAATTAGTTTGGTGGACTAATTAGCTATCTGGCTAAAATCTCTTGGGCGATGGCAAGGTAGGCTTCGGCACCGGGAGTGGTGGGGTCGTAGGTGAGAATGGATTGACCGGCGACTGCGCTTTCGGCGAAACGGACGGAGCGCTTGATGACTGGGTCGTAGATGTGAATGGAATCGCCATATTGATTTTTAACGGCCGTTTGTATTTCACGTGTCAGTGTTGTTCTGGTATCTGCCATGGTCAGTAAGATGCCTAAAATAGCCAGGTCTGGGTTGAGTTTCTTCCGCCGCACGGTTTGAATGGTAGAAAGAATCATAAGCGCACCGCGAGCAGCGAGGTATTCTGTTTGAATGGGAATGATGACACCATCTGCTGCTGTGAGGGCATTGACAACCAGTAAACCTAAGGATGGATTGCAATCAATCAGGATGTAGTCGTATTCATCTGCGATGTTTTGCAACATGGTGGCCAGCACTCGTTCTCGGCTAAGGGTGTTGATGAGAGACAACTCAACCAGGCTTAACTCTGGCTGTGCGGGCAATAGGTGGAAGTTCTCATCCGTTTCATATATCGCATCAGCCACATTACTCTCAAAGCCGTCTACTTCTTCTTTGAAAGGTTGGTAAATGGTTGGGGAAAGGTTGTCGGGATCAAAACCGCAATGTTGGGTCAGATTGCACTGGGGGTCTAAGTCGATAGCTAAGACCCGCTGTCCCATTTGTGCCAGGGCGGCAGCTAAGTTCATGGCGGTGGTGGTTTTACCTACCCCACCTTTTTGCATGGCTACTGTGATGATTTTTGCCATTATTCCTCCTCGGATTAGTCAGACAGTCGAGTGGTCAAATAATCTTGCAGTCGAGTAGCCTGGTGGTCTGATGGTCAAAAAGAAAG